>JBHEMG010000054.1:0-16008 GCA_046262715.1 Gemmatimonadales bacterium | reverse complement strand
CCGGTTCAGCGCCCGACGGCGCGGGACAGCGCGCGTGCCGATAGCCTCCGCAACGCCGGGCAAAGTGTCGATACCAGCACCGCGCGGCGGCTGGGGTTGCCTACAGGGCCGACGCGCAGCTTTCCGGCTGCGGACGCTGTGATCGACTCGCTCCTCAAACTTCCCGAGTTTCGTGTGACGCGGTACGTCTCGGAGACGCTCGTGGTCCAGGGCGACAGCCAGACGATCTTCTTGCGTCGAGAGGCGTTTGTCGAGCGCGAGGGCACGCAGCTCGAGGCCGACTCGATCCGCTACCACGAAGCGAGCTGCCAGCTCGACGCGACGGGCGACCCGCATCTGTTCGATCAGGGCACCGTGCTCGTCGGCGAAGGGATGCGGTACGACACCTGTATCCGGCGCGGCACTGTCCGCGATGCGCTCACCGATTTCCAGCAGGGTGGGGCGAAGTGGTACGTCCGCGGCAACCTTGCGGTGGATTCCGGCTCGACGCGGGTGTACGCGCACTCGGCGAACTTTACCTCCGATCCACAGCCGGTCCCCGACTATCATTTCGCGGCCGGGCAGGTGAAGTGGATCAACAAGCGCACCATGGTCGCGCGCCCGGCCGTCCTCTACGTGCGTGACGTGCCAATCATGTGGTTGCCGTTCATTTTTCAAGACATTCGCGGCGGCCGCCGCAGCGGCATTCTGTTTCCGCGCTTCGGTCTGAACGATCTGGTGCGGCCCACGCGTCGCTACTCCCGTCATATCTCCGATCTCGGTTATTACTTCGCAATCAACGACTACGTGGATGCTCTCGTCACGGGGGATTGGTTTGCGGGCCGCTACGTCCAGGTTCACGGGCAGGCGCAGTACCGCTGGCTCGACCGCTTCATGCAGGGCAGTCTGACCTACTCGCGAATGTCGCAGCTCGATCACCCCGGTGTGAACACCCGCGTCGGGTGGTCGCACAGCCAGCGTTTCGATTCCCGCACGTCGCTGAACGCCCACGTCGATTACGCGACCAACGGCACGCTCATCCAGCGTAATTCGCTCAACCCCTGGGAAGTGACGGCGCGGATCGGCTCGACGCTGAATTTCGACAAGCGGTTTTCGTGGGGCGCATTCAACGTCGGCGGCACGCGCTATCAGGACCTCTCACAGGGCGGCATCGAGCAGTCATTCCCGACGGTGACCCTCACGCCGAGCGCCGTCGCGATCGCGCCGTGGATAACGTGGTCCCCCACGTTCAGTTTTACGAACCAGCAGCGGTTTCATCAGGCTGGCGGCTCGTTGTTGATTCCCGCGTTGCCAAGCGACACCAATCCCGTCGACACGCTGTCGTTGTTCCGGGACGATCGCACCAGTACGCTGACGTTTTCAACGCCGCTGCGCATCGGACGCTGGAACTGGGTGAACAACTTCCGCGTCGTGGATGCGAGGAGTAACGGGCGACAGGAATTCGCGTTTACGGCAGACAGCACCGGTAGCATCCGGCGCCTCCTGTTCGGGCAGACGTTCGAGACCGATATCGACTGGTCCACCAGTATCAACCTGCCGCCTTTGTTCAGCGGGACGTGGAAGATTCAGCCGGGCGTCTCGATCGCCAACCAGACCGGCGGTTTCCCGTTCATGGTGCGCAACGAGCTGTCGGGCGGACGGTATGTCCATCAGGGAAAGCGATTGTCGTTCTCGCTCGGTGCCTCGCCGACGTTCTTCGGATTCTTCGCTGGCTTCGGCCCGTTCTCACGCATCCGGCATTCGATATCGCCGATCATCAGCTATCAATACGCTCCCGGGACCACGATCTCGGAGGAGTTCGCGCGGGTCGTCGATCCGACGGGCCGCTCGCTCACGGCGCGGGGAGATCCGCAGCAAACGATCAGTCTCGGGTTCTCCCAGAACTTCGAAGCGAAGCTCAAGCCGGCGGCCGGCGATACAGCGTCCGATCGGGAGCCACGCAAGATTCGGCTGCTGAGCATCTCGACCAGCGCGATCAGCTTCAACTTCGAGCAGGCCAAGATTCCCGGCCGCGTCGGCTGGCAGACGCAGGGGATGAGCAACACGTTCCTTTCCGATTTGCTGCCGGGCTTCCAGCTGAGCATTTCCCACGATCTGTGGAAGGGACAAGCGGGAACAGATAGCGCGCGCTTCAATCCGTTCCTGCAGAGCATGCAGGCGTCGTTTCAAGTCACCCCCGCGACGTTGCAGGGCATCAGCAGGTTCCTGGGCCTTCGTCCGCGACCTGCGGCTCAGCCGGCGGCGGTGGATACCATGACAGCGGTCGAGGGGCGCCGTGACGACCTCCGCCGCTATCAGGGCGCCTCGCGCGATCCGTACGGAATGCGGGGACCGGGCGTCGGCGGGGTGAGCGGCGGGTACGGGGGCGGGACGGGGTTCTCGCTTGGCGTGCAGTTATCCAGCACACGGAGCCGAGGCGATACTTCTCGCGCGGCGTTGCACCGCGCCGGACGCGAAACCGCGGGGTTGAGTCTGCAGTTCAGTCCGACACGCAATTGGACCGCGAGTTGGATCACCCAGTATGACATCGTGACCCGCCAATTCGCGGCGCATTCGTTGAGCTTTCAGCGGGACTTGCGGCGGTGGCGCGCCAGCTTCGGTTTCCAAAAGACCGCGGCGGGAAATTTCGCGTTCCTGTTCAATATCGTGTTGACGGACCAGCCTGACATCAAATTCGACTACGACCAGCACACGTACGTGCAGTAGACAGTTGTCCTCTCTAGGTGACACTCTGGCTGTGTACCAAATCTGTAAGTCTCTGTAAACACTCCACTTCGCTCCCGGCATAGGCCCTGCTTATACGACGGGCGTCCCCCCGTCCTGAGGCTCCTATGCGCGTGTTCTTGTCCCTGCTGTTGCTGGCGACGTTCGGTTGTCATCGATCCCTCGTCGGGCCTGGATCCGGCGGCGGACCGTCGACGCCGGGCAACCTGACCTATGAGCTCGAGCCCAGCGGCGATCCCAATCGTCCCTTGGGCATTCTACTCATCTGGGACGACGTGACTGACGCCAATCTCTCCAGTTACCGCATCTATTCGCGTGCGTCCGGCAGTGGCGCATACGGGCTGCGGGGCGAGACGAGCTCCAACACGTTCCACGACAATGGCGTTCCGCACCTGCAGTATCTCGTCACCGCGGTCGACGACAACGGCGTGGAGAGCGGCAGCAGCAACGTGATCACCGTGGACGAGCGTCTTCAGCTCGATTCGCCGGGCTGGCTCTCTTCGATTTCGCTCAATGGATCGATTCATCTCGCGTGGGACGACAGCTCGTACGTGACGGCGCCGACGCGCTTCAAATGGTACCGGATTTACAGCACGGGCTATGATCTCGACACGGGTCTCTGCGATACGAGCTGGCTGCTCGAAGGAACCACCGTCGCGCCGGAGTTTCTTGCCAGCGCCATGAGCAATGGCGTGCCGCGCTGCTTCGGCGTGTCGGCGGTGAGCCGGGAGGGTTACGAGAGTCTCTGGTCGCCGCTGCACCAGGATACGCCGCGGCCGGACGCGCGGAATACGCTCGTCTACGCCTACGATGAAAACCAGCCGCAATCGGGCTTCCGGTTCTGGCAGGATCTCAACACCGACGGCCGGGCCCAGGCCGCGGAGCTCGGTCGCGTGCAGGACGGCAATCTGACCAGCATCGACTTCTGGGTGTATCGCGATCCGACCGATTCGACGCTGTGGCTGGTGCCAGAATTCACCGGCACGCGCATGCGGTTGTACAGCAATTCTCCGGTGGCCGATCTGACGTCGATCGACTTCGCGCCCGCCTCTGGTTATGCGCGCAGCATGATTCAAGCGGTGCCGGGCTATGCGTACGTGTTCGAGATCGTCGAGGGATCGACGTTGCGGTATGGCGCCCTGCGCATCACGCATGTGGGACGCGACTACCTGATCTTTGACTGGAGCTTCCAAACTGATCTAGGCAACCCTGAGCTGCAGATCCGCGCCGGGCAGTCGACCGCCATGGCGACTGGCACCGGAGTTTCAAGCTCGCAATAGGGAGTCTGGGTCGGCGGAGGCGCCGGAGTGGGCAATAACCACTCCGGCGCCTTAGCTTTTGTCCCCATGGCGCGGTCCGTCACGCTGGATGGTCACTCGCTTTCTATCGCGGATGTCGTGGCCGTCGCTCGCCGCGATGTCCCGGTTGCGCTCGATCCAAAAGCGCTCGAGGCCGTCAATGCGTCCCGCGAGGCGGTGGACGCGGCGCTGGAGCGCGGCCAGACGATGTACGGCGTCAATACGGGCTTCGGCAAACTCGCGCACGTGCGAATCCCGGCGGAGCAAACCCGCCAGCTCCAACTCAACCTGATACGCAGCCACGCCTCCGGTGTCGGGGAACCGCTGGCTCGCGATGCCGTACGCGCCATGATGCTCCTCCGCGCCAACGTTTTGGTCCGGGGAACGAGCGGCGTGCGCGCCGTCCTGCCGGAGCTGCTGGTCGAGATGTTGAATCGGCAGATCCATCCTACCGTGCCGTCGCAGGGGAGCGTCGGTGCCTCGGGAGACCTCGCGCCGTTGTCGCACCTCGCGCTCGCCATGATCGGTGAAGGCGACGTGAAAGTGCCCCGGCCGATTACGCTCCAGGCGAAAGAAGGCCTCGCCTTTGTAAATGGCACGCAGGCGCAAACCGGACTCGCGGCACTGCTCGTCAGCGACGCGTGGACGTTGTGGCATACCGCGCACGCCGCGGCTGCCATGAGTCTCGAAGCGGTACGAGGGACACCCGATCCGTTCGATGCCCGCATTCACGATGCTCGCCCGCACCAGTGGCAGCAGCGCTCCGCGGCGTTACTGCGCGAGCTCCTGGCCGACAGCGAGATCCGCGAATCGCACCGCGAAAATGATCCACGCGTGCAGGACGCCTATTCGCTACGCTGCACGCCGCAGGTCCTCGGGGCGGTAGGAGAGGGAGTGGCGTTCGCGGAGCGGATCGTGACGACGGAGCTCAACGCCGCGACGGACAATCCGCTGGTGTTCGGCGATGACATCCTGTCGGGGGGAAACTTCCACGGCCAGCCGATTGCCCTCGCGCTCGACGTGCTGGCAATCGTCCTGACCACGCTCGCAGGCCTCGCCGAACGACGCCTCGAACGCATCGTGAACCCGGACCTGTCATCCGGCTTGCCCGCCTTTCTCGCCGGCGATCCGGGGCTGGAGTCCGGGTTCATGACTGCGCAGATCGCCGCCGCCGCGCTCGTGGCCGACTGCCGGGTGCTGGCCACGCCCGCGAGCGTGCAGTCGGTGCCGACGGAAGGGAATCAGGAAGACGTCGTGCCGATGGGAATGAGCTCGGCATGGAAGGCGGGTCGGGTCCTGCAGAACGCCGAACGGATTGTCGCCATCGAGCTGTTGGCCGGCGCACAGGGCCTCGAATTCCTCAAGCCGCTGCGGCCCGCCCAGGCTGTCGGACGGCTCCATGCGGCAATTCGCAAGGATTCGGCGGCGCTCGCGGGCGACCGTCCGCTCACCGCCGACATCGAACGCATCGCAACTGGGATTAGGGACGGGAGGTTTGTGCCGTGACGGGGGCGCGCACCGTGCGCGCGCCGCGCGGGACGACGAAGTCCTGCAAGGGCTGGGTACAGGAAGCCGCGTTGCGGATGCTGATGAACAATCTCGACCCAGACGTCGCGGAACGACCGCAGGACCTGGTCGTGTACGGCGGCACCGGGAAGGCGGCGCGAAATTGGCCGGCGTTCGACGCAATTTGCCGCACGCTCCGCACCCTGGCAGACGATGAAACGCTGCTCGTGCAGTCGGGCAAGCCGGTCGGCGTGTTCACCACCCATCCCGACGCGCCGCGTGTCTTGATCGCCAACGCGAATCTCGTGGGTCGGTACGCAACCTGGGAAGTGTTTCGCGATCTGGAGCGGCGCGGCCTGATCATGTACGGGCAGATGACGGCCGGTTCGTGGATCTACATCGGCACGCAGGGCATTCTGCAGGGCACCTACGAGACGCTGGGAGCAGTTGCACGAGGCAAGTTCGGAGGATCGCTGCGCGGCAGGATCCTGCTCACCGGCGGGTTAGGTGGCATGGGTGGGGCGCAGCCGCTCGCGGCCACCATGAATGAAGGAATCTGTCTCGCGGTGGAGGTCGATCCGGCGCGCGTGCAGCGGCGCATCGAGACGCGCTACCTCGACCGGTCCACCCCTTCCGTCGATGAAGCGGTGCAGTGGTGTGAAACCGCCAGGCGCAGCGGCAGCTCCTTATCGGTTGGCCTCGTGGGCAACTGCGCCGAGATACTGCCGGCGCTCGTGAGCCGGGGATTCGCTCCAGATATCGTGACCGACCAGACATCGGCTCACGATCCCCTCAATGGCTACATCCCGACCGGGCTCACGCTCGCGACCGCGGCGGAGCTGCGTATCACCTCCGCCGACGAATATGTCCGCCGGGCGCGTGCGAGTATCGCCACCCATGTGCGGGCGATGCTGGCGTTCCAAGCGCGCGGGGCGGTCGTGTTCGATTATGGCGACAACATCCGCACGGAAGCCCGCGACGCCGGGGTCACCGACGCGTTCGCGATCCCCGGCTTCGTTCCGGAATACATTCGGCCGCTGTTTTGCGAAGGGAAGGGGCCGTTCCGCTGGGTCGCCCTCTCGGGCGACCCCGCGGACTTGCGGCGCACGGACGAGCTGGTGCTGGATCTTTTTCCTGATGATCCGCACCTGCGCCGTTGGATCACGCTGGCGCAGGAACGCATCGCCTTTCAGGGACTGCCGGCGCGCATCTGCTGGCTGGGGCAAGGCGAGCGTGCGCGTTTTGGTGTCGCGCTCAACGAGCTCGTGCGCCGGGGTGCGCTGTCGGCGCCGATTGTGATCGGACGGGATCATCTCGATACCGGCTCGGTCGCGTCGCCGTTCCGCGAAACCGAAGGCATGCGCGACGGCTCCGACGCGATCGCCGACTGGGCGATTCTCAATGCCCTGCTCAACACCGCATCGGGCGCCTCCTGGGTCTCCTTTCACCATGGCGGCGGCGTCGGCATCGGTAATTCGCTCCACGCCGGCCAGGTGATCGTCGCGGACGGGACAGCGGAAGCGGGCCGGCGACTCGAGCGCGTGCTCACCAACGACCCGGGGATCGGTGTGGCGCGGCACGCCGATGCCGGCTATCCCGAAGCGATCGAAACGGCACGGCGCAACCACATCCGGCTGCCGATGAACGAGGACGGCCCCTGAAGACGCTGCTCGTCGGCGCGCGCCAGGTCGTCACTTGCCGCGGGCCCGCCCGCGCGCGTCGGGGCAGCGAGATGGCGGACGTGGAAGTGCTGCGCGATGCGGCGGTCCTGATCGACGGCAACCGCATCGCCTGGGTCGGTCCGCGCGGCGACGCGCCGGCTGCCGGTGTCCGGGCGGTGGAGGTCAACGGCGTCATCTTCCCGGGATTCATCGATTGCCACACGCATGCCGTCTTCGGCGCGCCGCGGCTGGACGATCAGGAGCGTCGGGCGCTGGGCGTGGACTACAAGGCGATCGCCGCCGCGGGCGGGGGGATTTTGCAGTCGGTGCGAGATGTACGGAGTCGCAGCGAGGGCGATCTGGCGGCATTGACCCGCGGGAGACTGTTGACCCTGCTCACGCATGGTGCGACGACGATCGAGGTGAAGTCCGGCTACGGCCTCGAGCTCGAGGCCGAGCTGAAGCAACTGCGCGTCATCAAGCGCATCGCATCCGACTTGCCCGCGACGCTGATCCCGACATTCCTGGGTGCACACGAAGTGCCGCCCGAGTACCGCGGCGATCGTGCGGCATACGTGCGACTCGTATGCGAGGAAATGATTCCCGCGGTCGCGCGCGAGGAGCTGGCGCGCTGCTGTGATGTGTTCTGCGAGCCCGGCGTGTTCAGCGTCGCGGAGACCCGCCAAATCCTGCGGGCTGCGCAGTCGCGCGGCCTCGCGGTCAAGCTGCATGCCGACGAGCTCGACGGCTCCGGCGGTGCCGAGCTGGCCGTGGAGCTCGGGGCTCTCTCCGCCGACCACCTGGCGGCGATCTCCGAGGCCGGCATCAGGGCGCTCGCGGCGAGTCCTACGGTCGCGGTCTTGCTGCCCGCAACGATGATCTTTCTCGGCAAGCGATCGCAGGCCCCGGCGCGGCGCTTGATCGAAGCAGGTGCCGCCGTCGCGCTGGCAACGGACTACAATCCGGGGACCTCCCCCACGACAAGCTTGCCGCTCGTCATGACCCTGGGTGTTTCGCAACTCGGCTTACGTCACGCCGAAGCGGTCACGGCGGTGACGATCAACGCCGCCGCGGCATTGGGCCTCGCGTCAGACCGTGGTCAAATTGCGCCCGGATGCGTCGCCGATCTCGTCGTCGCAGCAGTGGATGACTGGCGTGAAGTCGCGTACTGGATGGGCGCGGACGTCGTAAGCGCCGTCTGGACAGCAGGTTCGGCTTGTCCCACCTAGAAGCCCCGGATATCTTAGTCAGTCCATGTCGAAGCTCAAGCAGCTCACCGAAAAGGCGAAGGGTCTCGAAGCGAAGGACCCGAAGAGGGCCGTCGAGATTTGGCTCGAAGCGCTGAGCGCCCAGGAGTCTGAGGGCGAGGCGAACCCCGACCTCTCGATCTACAATCGCATCGGTGATCTGTACATCAAGTTGAAGGAGCCGGCCCTGGCCGCCGATTATTATGACCAGGCGGTGGACAAATACGCGGAATTGGGCTTCCACAACAACGCCATCGCCATGTGCAACAAGGTGCTGCGCAATGCGCCCGCGCGGCAGACGACCTATTTGAAGCTGGCCAAGTTGTACGCCGCGAAGGGGTTCATCACGGAGGCGAAGCAGAACTTCGTCGAGTACGCCGAGCGCATGCAGAAGATCGGTAAGATCGAGCACGCCTTCGCGGCACTCAAGGAGTTCACCGACATCTCGGCCGAGGGCGCGGGTTTGCGCGAGATGCTGACCGAGCATCTCAAGATGTATGGGGCCGATCCCGGCAAGCGCGGGTCGTCGGCGCGGATGAGCACTCCCGCTGCCGCCAAGTCGTCGGAAGAAGAAGATGACGTTAGTAAATCCGGCAAGCGGAAGACGTCCAGCCTCGTCTTCCTCGATCTCGACGCGCCGAGTGCCAAGGGCGCAAAAGCCGCGGCTCCCGCAGCCAGAGCGCCCGCGCCGACCGCGGCTCCCGCGCCACCGCCCAAGTCGGCGCCACCGCCCATTGCCGAGCGGCTGATCGAGGAGGTCGTAGCAGAGCCGGATGAGTCGTTGGAGATCGAAACGACGAGTCTGGTGGAGGAAGAACCCGAGAGCAGCGGCGGCAGGCTCGAAGGTTTCGAAACGACCGGCACCGATTTCGATCAAGTCAGCGCGAATACGGCACAGCGGCCGTCGATCCGCGAAGAACTGAATCCGGAGGATCTGGAGCTCGAGCCGCTGGCCGAGTTGGAGCCAACGATTTCCGAAACGCCCGAAGTGCCGGTGGACGACATCCCGGGCCTCGAGGACGCGGACTTGGTGATGGAAGGCAACATCGTCGACACGCCGCCCCCTCCGGCGCCGCCGGCCAAGAAGGCACCGACATTCAAGAAGCCGGTTCCGCCCACGCCCGAGCCCCCGCGTGTGAAGCCGGTCATTCCCAAGCGGCCTTCTGCACCGCCGCCGACGGCGAAGCCTGTCGCCGGGCCGGGGAAGCGGAAGACCGTGGTGGAGGTGCCGCCGCTCGAGCTGGAGCCCGATTTCGAGAGCTCCGTCACCGAGGCGGCCCACGACATCGACGATGCGCCGGTGAAGCCCAGCTTCATTCAGACGGAAGACGACACGTCGATTTCGGTCGGACGGAAGTCGGGGTTCATCGACCTGGGGATCGACGAGATCAGCAGCGCCGGCGATCAGGCCGGCTCATTGGTGTTCTCGAACATCGAGGAAACGCCTGCCGCTCCGGGGATCGAGGAGCTCGAATCGCGGGTTGCGGACAATCCCGACGATCCCGAAGCGCACCATGCGCTCGGGGAAGCGCTCGTCGAGCAGGGCGACCGCGAGCGCGGCATCGAAGAGCTCGATCACGCCACCTCGGGTTTCGAGAACGCCGGCAATCTCGCGCAGGCGCGGGACCTCGTGGACGAAGTGCTGCGGCTCGATCCGAACAGCGTGCGCCACCGTCAGAAGGCGGTGGAGTTCGCGTTCAAGGCGGGCGACAAAAGCAAGTTGATCGACGCCTACCTCGAGCTGGCGGACGCGTTGTTGCGATCCGACCTCCCCGAGAAGGCGCGCGCCGTGTACGCGCGCGTCGCCGACCACGATCCGAAGAACGAGCGCGCCAAGGCGGCGCTGTCGATGCTCGCGCCCGCCGTGGCCGCCCCCGCCGGGAAGCCCGAGGGGAAGGTCAAGGCCAAAGACGCGAAGATGAAAGTCCGCGACGAGGCCGGGCTGGACGGCGACTTCATCGATCTTGGCTCCATGATGATGGAAGACGATGATGCGGTGCCGGCGAAGGACAGCCGGATGACCGTCGAGGACGAAGAGCCGACCGGTGACGAAGAGCAGGATTTCCACGACATGCTGGCGCGCTTCAAGCAGGGGATCGACGAGAATATCGACGAGACCGATTTCCAGTCGCATTACGATCTGGGGGTCGCGTTCAAGGAGATGGGTTTGCTCGATGAGGCGATCGCGGAGCTGCAAAAAGCGTTGCGCGCGCCGGACGGCAAGCTGCGTACCTCCGAGATGCTGGGGGTCTGCTTCTTCGAGAAGGGCGCGTTCGGCGTCGCCGAATCGATTCTGCGGCGCGGGCTCGATCTCCCGGCCTCGGGCGACCAAGAGCGGCTCGGCGTGCTCTACTGGCTCGGTCGCGCACTGGAGCAGCAGGGGAAGAAGGCGGATGCGCGCGAGCTGTACGGCCGCGTGTTCGCGGTGGATATCCGCTTCCTCGATGCCGAGCAGCGCGTCAAAGCGCTCGCGAAAGCGAAATCCTAGATGAGCCACCAAGTCACCCGCGTGAGTCTTCGCGACGTGCAACGGCCGGTGGCTGCAGAGCTGGAACAGGTGGTGGGGGAGCTGCGGCGCGTCATCGCCGCCGATTTCCCCATCGTCAGCGAATTGAACGACCATCTGCTGCAGATGAAGGGCAAGCTGTTCCGGCCGACGCTCCTCTTGCTGAGCCATCAGGCGTCCGGGTCCAAGGACACCCGCGCCGTCACGCTCGCGGCCGTGGTGGAGCTGATTCATCTCGCGACATTGGTCCACGACGATTCGGTCGATCATTCGGTGCTGCGCCGCGGCTTGCCTACGATCAACGCGCTCTTCTCGCATCAAATTGCAGTGATCATGGGGGATTATTTGTACTCCCGCGCGATCATCGAGCTGGTGCGGCTGGACGACCACGAGGCGTTGCGCGTGCTGGCGCGCGTCACGAACGAAATGACCGTCGGGGAGATGCGGCAGCTCGAGGCGCACGACAAACTGGCGTACGGGGAGGGTGCCTACGATCAGCTGATTCGCGCCAAGACCGCTTCATTGCTTGCCGGCGCGTGTGAAGTGGGCGCGCTGACCGCCCCGGCCCACTACCGTCAGGCGCTGGCGCGCTTCGGCATGCTGCTCGGCATGGCCTTTCAGATCACCGATGACCTGCTCGACTATACGGAGCCCGAGGCGGTTACCGGCAAGCCGTCCGGGCTCGATCTACGCGAACACAAGGTCACGCTGCCGCTCATTGCGGCGCTGGCGCGCCTGCCGGCGGGCGGCGACGGCCGGGGCATCGTCGCGGAGCTCATGGCGGCCGCTGAGCCGAGTGACGACTTGGTCGCCGAAGTGATCAAGCTGGTAGAAGGCGCGGGCGGGCTGGAGGTGGCGCGCCAGCGCGCGCTCGATCTCGCGCAGCAGGCGGAAGCGGAGCTCGACGTGCTGCCACCCTCGCCGGCGCGCGATGCGCTGCAGGGCAGCATCGCGTATGCGGTCGAGCGGCGGAGCTGATGCCGCACGGTCCGCGACGCCCCGGGTTCTATTTGGGAGTCCTGGCGGTTGGTTTCGTGCTGGGGGGGTTGCTGCAAGCGTTCCTGCGGCGCTTCTTACCGCAGGGGCCGGCTCGGGACGTGTTTACGTGGTCGGTGACGCCGACGGTCGGTCCCGTCCACTTGGATTTGCTCGTGATGTCGGTTACGCTAGGTCCTGTCGGCCTCGATGTTTCGCTGCTCGCGGTCGTGGGAGTGGTAGTGGCGTACCTCGTCGCCCGCTCGCTCTTTTAGAAAGGCACTCATGCTCGGCAATCTGGGTTTCACGGAAATCGCGATCCTGCTGCTCATCCTGGTGCTGTTCTTCGGCGCGAAGCGCATCCCGGAGATCGGCTCCTCGATCGGCAAAGGCATCAAGGAGTTCAAGCGGGGGCTCAAGGACGTCGAGGCGACGGAGCCGCCGCCGCCGACCGCGTCAGTGCCGCCGGTCGAATCGCACGGCGCAGGTCCGAAGCGGCTCAATCAGTAGGGACGACGCGCGATGCTTGGGAATTTGAGCGGGAGCGAGATCCTCATCCTGATGCTCATCGTGCTGCTCGTCTTCGGGGCCAACCGGCTCCCCGAGGCGGGGCGAGCGGTGGGGAAGGGGCTGCGGGAATTCAAGCGCGCGCTGTCCGACGCAGAGAACAGCATTCAGCAGCTGCCCACCGCGGAGGAAGAGCGGCCGCGGGACGCGAAACCGAAGCGGTTGGTGGAGTAGCTTATAGACCGGCTGAAGCGTTTGGCGCGGCCTGCGCTTTGAAGAGATCTTTGCGCCGATCTACGATTTTCGCCTGGGCGCGCACACCCTCCATATACTGTTGAATCCGCGCCTGCTGCGCCGCCTGGCGCATCTGCGCGCGTTGCTCGTCGCGCTGGGCGAGCCATGCGCTCGAATCGGCGAGCTTGCGTCCCAGTGATTCGATGATGAAATAGCCACCCTCGCCGTGCAGCACGCCGCTCCGCTCCCCCACGCGCAGTCCAAACGCAACGCCGGTGACGAGCGGCTCGCGCCCGAGATAACTCGGCGGCCGCAGCCGCGTGAACGAGCCGAAACGCTGGACATCGAGATGGTGTGGTGCGGCGGCGGTGGCCAGATCCGGAGTATCCTTGAGCGCGTTCGCCAATGAGTCGGCGCGTCGGCCCGCGATCTCCTTCTGACGCTCGAGGCGCACAATGGACGTCACCCGCGCGCGGATTTGCGTAAGCGGGGGGACGCCCGCCTCGACGAGGGAGTCGAGCCGGAAGACGTAGTAGGCAGGCTGCGCCTCGATGACTGGACTCGTCTCGCCGATGGGCGCTTCGAATGCCCACACGCTGACATCGGGAATCACGTAGCGGCCGAGCGTGAAGCGATCGCCCTGCGTGACTTGATATGCAGATGAGACGTGCAGGCCGAGCTGCCGGGCCGCGCTGTCGAGAATGGTCGGATCGCTGCGCTCCGCCGCGAGGCGCTCGAGCGTGTCGGCGCGGGCTTCCACCGCATCGAGATGCGCGCCCTGCAGCGCCACCGGAATCAGGATGTGGCTGACCTTGAGCGAGTCGCCCTTCGCCTGATCCAGCCGAATCAGGTGATACCCGAATTGGGTCGCCACCGGCGCGGAAACCTGCCCCGGTTTGAGCGTACGCAGCCCCGCCATGAACTGCGGATCGAAGTTCGTCTCGGTCTTCTTGATCCAGCCGAGATCGCCGCCCCGCTGTCCGCTGACCGAGTCGCTCGACTCGCGTCGCGCCACGTCTTCGAATTTGACACCGCGCGCCAGCTCGGCACGCACGCGAGCGACGTTGGCGCGCGCCGCGGCGCTATCGGCCGCGTTGGGAAACCGCGGCAGCGCGATGAATCGCACCCACGCTTGCGCCGGCCGCTTGAATTCGTCCCGGTGCCTGGCCACGTAGTCGGACAACTCGGCGTCGCTGAGCTTCGTCGTGTCCTGCATGGAATAGGGCCAGACCGCGAGCGACGCGATCCGTACGGAGTCGTGCTGATCCTTATAGATCCGCCACAGCTTTGCGTCGGACACGTAGACGTCGCTGGTGAGGTACTGCGCCAGCTTGATGCGCGGGATCTGATCCCGGTAAATCCCCTCGATCTGCGACAGGAGACGCGGATCGGTGGTGCTGGCGAGGAACTGTTGCCACTTCCGAATGTCGAACTGGCTGTCGGTCTGGAACTGAGGATCGCGCATGATCTCCGGCGGCGGCGAGGTGCGGGCCGCTTCGATGATCTCCGCGCTGCTCACGCGAATCCCGAGCCGCTTGTATTCCTGCTGCAACAGCGCGTCCTGGATCATCTGGTTGATGACCTGATCGCCGACTTGCTGCTCATCCTCGCGGGTCAGCGGGGCGGTGCCGTTCTGCTGGCGGTATTGCTCGTTCGCGAGCTGCACCCGCTGCTGATACTCGGCGACCTGGTATTCCCGGCCGTTCACACGGAGGACCACATTCCCGCTGGGACCGAGGATGCTCATCACTTGACCGACGGCGAGCCACACCACGAAGGCGATGGCGAGGATGTAAAAAATCCACTTGGCGTTGGCGCGCATCGTGCGCAGCATGGCGACGTCGAACTCCGCTCAGAAGGAGGGGTGGCAGGGGCATAAGTCTAAAAACGACAACGCACAAACTCAAGCGCACAGCCACTCGGGTCATTTGACAGTATCAGCGGCCGAACACTATCTTCGTTCAATTCCCACATAGACTTAGGCGGGGGCGGGCACCCGGTGGCCTACACCAGCGAAATCGACAAGCTCGAAGCGCGCTTTAACGATAACCCCAAGGGCCGAAACTTCGCCCCCTTGGCGGACGCCTATCGTAAAGCAGGGCTTATAGATAACGCCATCGTGCTGTGTCAGAACGGCGTCCAACTCCACCCCGACTACGTCAGCGCCTACATCGTGTACGCCCGTTGCCTGGTCGACAAGAAAGACGACGCGGCCGCTTTGGGCGTCTTCAAGAAGGTCCTCGAGCTCGACGGCGAAAACATCATCGCCCTCAAGGGGCTGGCCGAGCTGGCCCAACGCAACGGCAAGCACGATGAAGAGGTCGAATGGCTGTCCCGGCTGCTGAACGCCGATCCGATGAACGGCGATGCGGCGGAGGCACTGGCGCGCGCCAAGGGAAAGGCGGCAGCCGCGCCGAAGCCGGTCGAGGCCGTGTCAACCGAAGCGCCCACCGCGGCGATGACCAAGCCCGATTTCGCGGTGGAGCATGAAGAGCCCGCCGATACCACGCTTGCGGCGAAACCCAGTTCCGACGTCGAGAACTTCGAGAATCCCATCAGTTTCAATCCCAACGCCCACGCCGCGGCGAAGGCGGATGGGCTCGAGGTACAAGAAGGAGTCGAGCTGAACTCGCAGCAGATCGAGCAGGTGGAGATCGAAGGTCTCGCGCGCACTCAGTACGAGGGCAGCGGCATGTACAAGCTCGACGGGCCGGCGCCGGAGGGCGCGGCTCCCGAGCTCGAGGATGGCCTGCCGCAGGTTGATCTCCCGTTGATCATGCCGGACGACGAGATGGCGTCACCCCACCCGCCCGCGCCGCGCGCGCCGCCCATGCCGCCCGTGCCCCCGCCTTCCCGTGTGCCGGCGGCTGTCGCTCTGTCCGACGACGATGGGGCAGCCGATACCGCGACGCTGTCGCAGGCGGAGCCGGTCCTCACGGAGACGATGGCGGAGCTATACCTGAAGCAGGGACATCAACAAGACGCGCTGCGTGTCTATCAGGCGTTGCTCGCGCAAAAGCCCCATGACGCAAAATTGAGAAACAAGGTCGAGCAATTGTCGCCGGGCGGGCGCAAAGGCTCCGGCGTGTCGGCGCAAGCGTTCCTGAAGGGGATCTGGGCGGGGCGCGCGACATCGCAGCCCGAGACGGCGTCGCCTCCGCCGGAACAGAGCACGCTTGCGGCGGCATTCGACGCCGCTGGTCCGCCCCCACCGGGCGAGCCATCGCATCCGGCGCACGACCATATCTCTCTGGATTCCGTCTTTGGCGACGAGGCGATGCGGCGCACCAGTGCATCGCAGGGCGCAGCGCCCGAGAACGCCGGCGGCGCGGAGTCGGGGCAGACGGGCG
>JBHEMG010000053.1:0-6871 GCA_046262715.1 Gemmatimonadales bacterium | reverse complement strand
GTGCGCGGATCGTCCGGGTTCTCCTTCATATAGAAGGCCTTCACGGCCTTCGGATAGTTGAAGACGAACACCGGCCGGTCGAACTGCTTGGCAAGCAGCGTCTCGTCGTCCCCGCCGAGGTCGCGGCCCCACTCGATGTCGGCGCCGAGGCCTTTGAGCTTCTCCACGGCATCGGTATAAGAGATCCGGTGGAACGGGGCCGTCACGCGTGAAAGCGGCGCGAGGTCGCGGCCCAGCTCGGTGAGGTCCTGCGCGCGCCGCTCTACGCACCGACCCACGACGTACGAGACGAACTCCTCCTGCAGTCGCATGTTTGCCGCGGAGTCGTTCCACGCGACTTCCGGTTCCACCATCCAGAACTCGGTGAGGTGCCGCCGCGTCTTCGACTTCTCGGCACGGAACGTGGGACCAAAGCAGTACACCTTGCCGAGCGCCGCGGCGGCCGCCTCCACGTACAACTGCCCCGTCTGCGCGAGGTAGGCCTTCCCGAGATCGAAATACTCGGTCGCAAACAGCGTACCGGCATGCTCGCCGATCGAGCCCGTGAGAATGGGCGTGTCGACCAGGGTGAAATTCCGCTCGTGGAAGAAATCGCGAATCGCCTGGATGACCTCGTGGCGCACGCGCGCAATGGCGACCTGCTGGCGCGAGCGCAGCCAGAGGTGGCGGTGCTCGAACAGAAACGGAATCCCATGTTCCTTGGGGGTGATCGGAAAATCGGGACTGGCGCCGAGGATGCGGAGATCGCTCGTCTGGAGCTCGACGCCGCCGGGCGCCCGTGGCTCCGCGCGCGCGATCCCGCTCACCTCGATCGACGTCTCGTGAGTAAGTTTCCCGAACGCATCCCAGACGTCCGCGGGCAGATCTTTCTTGGAGAGTACCGCTTGCAGCACGCCGGTCCCGTCCCGCACCACCACGAACGCGATCTTGCCGCTCGAGCGGGTCGTGGCGACCCAGCCACGCACGGTGACGGCCTGCCCCGCGAGCGGCAGCAACTCCTCGATCCAACGGCGTTCCGGCATAGGCGCGGCATACTAGTGGCGGGCCTTTTCAGTGTCAACGCGATCGCCGCAGCATGCGCGCCAACGGTGCGCCAAGGCCCGGCACGGCAGGAATTAGGCTGGCCCGCATACCTGGGCAACCAGCGCCATGATGCCGCCGCGCAGGAGACCCTGAATCCCGATCCGCGGCCGCTCTGGCACGTCGGCATGGGGCGTGGGGTGCGCGGCAGTCCGGCGCTGGGCGAATCGATCGTAGCGGTCGGCACAGCCGACCGCACCGTGGTGCTCGTCGATCGCGCCAATGGCGAAATCATTTGGCGCTCGCGGCTCGACGCGACGGTGCGCGGCGGACCGCTGCTGGACGAGGACCGGCTCTACGTCGCCACAGAACAACCGCAAGCGCGTGTATACGCGCTCCGGCTGCGCGATGGAAAGCAGCTGTGGCGCGCGCGCGTCGGCAGCATCACGGCGCCGCTCGCCTTCGACGGCGATGCCATCTACGCCGGCGCCGAGGACGGCACCGTCGTTCGGATCGACCCGGAAGGCGGCAGCATCCTGTGGCGCGCCGCACTCCCCGGCGCCGTCCGCGCCGGCCCCGTGGTGACACCCTATGGCCTCGTCATCACCACCACGAGCGACTCGCTCTATCTGCTCGATCGCGATAGCGGCGCCGTGCGCTCGCGACTCGCGCTGCCGGGGACCGTGCTCGGCACGCCGGCGACCGACGGCCGGCGCCTGTACTACGCGACCTTGACCGGGCATATCGTCGCGCTGGACCTCGCGTCCTGGACGGTACGCTGGGATCGCGCGGCTGGCGACGCTGTCTATGGAGCGCCGGCGCTCGGGGTGGGGGACACGCTGTTCGTGCTCGCGCGCAACGGGCGACTGTGGGTCATTCCGGTCGACGCGCAGGACGCAGCGGTCAGTCATACGCTCGACATCGTCGCGACGGCAGGCCCCACGCCTCTCGCCTCCGGCGTGCTGGTCGGGAGCGTAAGTGGCGAGGTGCTGTTGGTCGATTCGCGAAGCGGAGAGATTCGCTGGCGCGCGCAGGTCGTCGGCCCGATCGAAGAACCGCCGCTCGTGCGCGACCGCCAGGTGGTGGTCGTCGCGGGACGCGGCAATATTCACACCTATCGATGATGATACGCTCGATGCGACTCGCGGCAATGCTCCTCTTGGGCATCGTCCCCATGCTACGGGGACAAGCCATCTGCCGCCAACCCTCAGCCGTCTGCGCGGAGAGCCGGTGGCTGCGGGCCAAGCACGCGCAGCGCGAATCGTTCCAGCGCGCGGTGGTGCACCACGCGAAGTGGCTCACGGCCGTCAGCACTGCCGCGCTCACGATGCTTGGGGCGGAACAGCACCGCCGCTCGCGCCGCGATTGGAACGCGCTGCTCACGATCTGCCGCACGGCACAGTCGGCGTGTCTGCTCGGACCGGACGGGCACTACCTGCGGAGCGATGCGGAGTTGCTGTACCAGCGTTCGCGCACCTACGATCGGCGCGCGAATCGCTGGCTGCTGGGGGCGCAAGCGAGCCTGCTCGCCACGACGGCGTTATTCATCATCGATCTGCATCCCGGCGAAGGGCCCGACAATATCCCGCTCTCGCCGCTCGCCGTCGGGTTGCGAATCCCCTTCTGACCTCGCCATTAGCCTACTCGGAACAGCTCAAACCCCCGCTCATATCTCGTAACGATCCGCTCTCGATACGCGGCATGCTCTCGCCGCTCGAGTGCGGGATCGGCCGAGATCATCGTGCCCGCCGCCGCGCGCGCGGCCTCGAGCAACGCGAGGTCGGTCTCCAGGTTCGCGTACCGCAACGGCACTCCGCCTGACTGCCGCGCGCCCGTGAGGTCGCCCATGCCTCGCTCCCGGAGATCCAGCTCGGCGATGTGAAAGCCGTCGGTCGTGTCGCAGAACGCCTGGAGGCGCCCGACCGCTTCGGGGGAATCCGACAGCAGGATGCAGTGCCCGGCGGCCGCCCCGCGCCCGATGCGGCCGCGCAGCTGGTGCAGCTGCGCGAGGCCGAAACGCTCGGCGTGCTCGATCAGCATGACGGTGGCATTCGCGACGTCGATGCCGACCTCGATCACCGTCGTGGCGACGAGAATGTGCACCGTGTTGTCTCGAAAGGCGCGCATCGTCGCATCGCGCTCTTCGGCCTTCAAGCGGCCGTGCACCAGCCCCACGCGGAACTCGGCAAAGGTTTTCGCGAGCTTGTCCGCCATGGTCGTGGCGGCTTTGAGGTCCGCCCGTTCCGATTCGTCGATCACCGGATAGATGACGTAGGCTTGCCGTCCCGCCGCACACTCGCTGCGAATGAACTCATAGATCTTGGCGCGTGCCGCATCGGTGCGCAGTGCCGTCTTCACACTGCCGCGGCCCGGCGGTCGCTCGCGGATTTGCGTGACGTCGAGATCACCATACAGCGTGAGGGCGAGCGAGCGCGGAATCGGCGTTGCCGTGAGCAGTAAGACGTCGGGCGCGTTGCCTTTTTCCACCAGCGCGGCGCGCTGCTCCACGCCGAAGCGATGCTGCTCGTCGATCACCGCCAACCCCAATCGTTGAAACGTGACCGACTCCTGAATCAAGGCATGCGTCCCCACGACAATTCTCGTCGCGCCGCTGGCGATGCGCGCGCGCGCCGCGGTCTTGTCGGCCGCGTGCATTCTGCCCAGCAGCAGCTCGGGCCGGATCGCGAGCGGATCGAGCAGGCGAGTCAGCGTCGCGGCGTGCTGTTCGGCGAGCAGCTCGGTGGGCGCCATGATTGCCGCCTGATAGTCATTCTCCGCGGCCAGCAGCATCGCGAACAGCGCCACCACCGTCTTGCCCGTGCCGACGTCGCCCATGAGCAGGCGATGCATGCGCAGTGGCGCGGTCATATCGCCACAGATCTCGCGGATCGCCTGCCGCTGATCGCCCGTGAGATCGAATGGAAGATGCTGCCGGAGCTGTGTGGTGAGCTCCTGTTTCAGCGCGAACGTGATGCCCGCGCGCGCCCGTTTGGCGAGATACCGCGCGCGCGCCTGCACCAGCTGTTGATCGAACAGCTCATCAAAGGCGAGCCGCCGCCGGCCCAGCTCCGCCTCTTCCACCTTTTTGGGACGGTGCATCAACTCGAGGGCGCGACGCAGCTCGATCAAGTCGTGCGAGGCGCGGAAGGCAGCCGGGTGCGGGTCCGTGATGAGGGGCAGCAATCCATCGAGATGCTGCTGCACGAGAACGCGAATCTGGCGGTGTGTGAGCCCCTCGGTCGCCGGATAGATGGGAAGCACGAGCCCCGGATCGGCGGCGTCCGCCTCATCGTCCGGCTCGGAGAGCACGATGAACTCGTGCGGGACAAGCTGCTTGCCGTGGTAGTAGCGGACCGGCCCCGTCACGAGCAGCAGCTGACCCTTCTTGATTTGCCGCTCGAGAAAGGGGCGGCCCGGCCAGGCGCATTCGAGCAACCCGCTGTCGTCCTTGAGCACGGCGCGGAAGACCCGCAGCCCGCGACGCGTAGGCAGCACACCCGTGCTGACCACTCGGCCCACGCACGTCGCATCCGCTCCGATCGCGGCGCGGGCGAGCGGTGCGACGGTGGTGGCGTCGAGATAGCGGTGCGGGACGTGATACAGCAGATCGCCAAAGGTGCGTATGCCGAGACGCTGCAGCGCTTCCGCGCGTTTTGGGCCGACCCCCTTCAAGAATGTGATCGGACTTCCGAGGGTCAGCGTCGTACCCGCCCTCCTTCCCCCCTCTCGCTTCCCCTCATTCACTCACCAGACGCCGCGCAAAGCGCACCGGGTCGAACAGCTCGAGATCGTCCAGCGTCTCCCCGGTGCCGAGATAGCGGATCGGCGCGGGGACGGCGCGGCGCAGCGCGACCACGCTGCCCCCCTTCGCGGTGCCGTCGACCTTGGTGATAATGAGCCCGGTGAGCGACACCGCCGCGGCGAACTCGCGCGCCTGATGGACGGCGTTCTGACCCACACCCGAGTCCAGCACGAGCAGCGTCTCATGCGGCGCGCCCGCGAGCCGTTTCCCGACAACGCGCACGACCTTCTTCAACTCCTCGCGCAGGCGCTCATCGGTGTGCAACCGGCCGGCGGTATCGACCAGGACGGTGTCGATGCCGCGCGCGACGCCCGCATCGACGGCGTCGAACGCCACGGCCGCGGCATCCGCGCCCTTCCCTGAGCTCGCGCCGACGAACGGGGCGCCCAACCGCTGCGCCCATGTCGCCAGCTGCTCCGTCGCGCCCGCCCGAAACGTGTCGGCGGCGGCGAGCAACGCGGTGCGACCCTCCTTCGCGAGTTGGTGCGCCAGCTTCGCAATGGTCGTGGTTTTGCCGGTTCCATTGACACCGAAGATCAGGACGACCGTGGGCCCGCGCTCGGCGCGGGCCAACGGCGCCGCTGGCGGGCCGAGCAGCTCGACGACGATCCGCTCGAGGGCGGCCTGGTCGATGATTTTTTCCCGGCTCAGCCGCTCCACCGTTTCATTCGTCGCGGCGACGCCGAAATCGGCTTCGACCAGTAGCCGCTGCACCTCCTCGAGCTTCGTGTAATCGGCGGCCCCGCCACCGAAGAAGCGCGACAACTGTTTCCAGAGCCCCATTACGGCAGCCCCTGGCGGCGCCGCAGCGCCCATTCGGTGGCAAAGGCGGCGATAGCGAGGAGGAATAGCCACCAGCGATCCCGCAGCCCGACCGATGCGAGCCGGGCCGTCGTCTCTCCCGCCTGCGGGCCGAGCGCGGGCGCGCGCGGCAGCCATTCATCGGAAAACGTTTCAACGGCGACCACGCCTTGCTCGGTGCCGCCGGTCAATGCGTAGCGATAGATCCCCGGCGGCAGCGACAACTGCGCGCGTCCGGCGGGATCGAAGCGCAGCGAGTCCACCCATGCGGTATCGTCACTCCGCAGCGTCACAGCGAGCGTGCGCGAATCTCCGGACCCGCTCCAACGCCAGACGATAGGCAGACCGTTGGGAACCTCCAGTGCGTCCAAGACAGCGCGCTCTCTGCCCGCCGTCCCGCGCTCCCCAAGGAGCCAGTCTGCCAGTGCGGCAACGAGACTACGGTAGGCCTCCTCGGCGGCTCCGCCCCGGAATGCCCAGCGCCACAATCCGGCCGCCGTGACGGTGGCGACCCGCAGGCCGTCGCGCTGCTCGAGCAGCAGGATCGGTCGGGCGGGACCGCGGCGCGCCAATCGGGCCGTCAACGCTGTCAGCGCCGTCGCAGAATCGTGCGGGGCGGAGGCAACCGCGGTGGCCGGAGGCAACGAATCCCACAGCACGCCGGCGAGCTGCGCTGGGAAAGGCGACGACAGCGGGCGCTCGACATACCAGTCGCCCGTCTGCCCTGTCGTCGGCCACTGCAGGCGCGCGGCGCGTGAGCCGCCGGTAAACGCGCGCCCGCGCTCGGGATCGCCGGTCAACGCGACGAGCCGGGCACCGTGCGCCGCGCGCGTCAGCTCGGCGACGCTGACCGGCGCCAGCGTGACGCCATCGCGCCAGCGTCCGTGCTCCGTCTCCACGAAGACCCTGACCGGCACACGCGCGACTTCGCTGAGGGCCCGGGCCAAGAACCTCGACTCCCATTCGGGTGGCGAGGCGAAGACGACTGCGGCCGGCTCGAGACTGACGTCGATCGCAAACAGTCTCGCATCGTCGCGGGGCTCCGGATCGTTCACCCCATCCAGGCGGACCTCGAGAACACTCCAACCGGTGGACTGGATACGGGAAGCGGGAAAGGTGAGCTCGGTCGAGATTGTCCCGCTGTCCGGAAGCGCGACGCGCTGCGATGTGAGCGCGCGACCCCCGACCCGCACGGTCAGTGTCCCGCGCTTCTCGTTGCCCGGCTTTCGTTTCCCCGCTGTCCCATAG
>JBHEMG010000052.1:0-8565 GCA_046262715.1 Gemmatimonadales bacterium | reverse complement strand
TCCAGCTCAAGTACGTCGAAGTGAGCGGTGGACTCGACCGCGGCATCCTGGTCTTGAAGGCCCGCGGGGTGCGGCACGCCACCGAAGTGCGCGCGATGAGCCTGGGAGCGGACGGAATCAAGGTCGGATCGCGGTTCCACGGCGCGCGCGGGATACTGTCGGGACTGCCGATCAATTCTTCCCGGAAGAAGCGCTGACCTTGGGCGCGAGCACGATCCCGACGTGGAACGTGCTCCCGTCGCCCGCGACGCCGGTCGAGTCGACCCAGATCTTGCCGCTGTGCAGGTCGACGATGCCGCGAACCGCCGGCGAGTACCGGACCGGATTTGCGATCAGGTTGGTGAGCATCTGGTCGCTGCCGTTGGGTACTCGCGAGGATGCCCATCGTCGGGTGGACGCCGGAGCACGGCGTTGACCTCGGCCCCCAGCATCAAAGCAAGCGAGGAAAGCCACATCCAGACGAGGAGGATGACGATCCCTCCCAAGGCACCGTAGGTGATTCCGAAATTGCCGAACTGAGAAACGTAGAACGAGAACACCAGCGTTGCGGCGAGCCAGCCGATCACTCCCGCGACCGAACCGGGCATGATCAATCGGACCGTCTGCGTCACGTTCGGGAGAACGTAGTAGATCGTCGCCCAGACGATCATCATGAGAAATGTCGCCACCGGCAACCGTAGCCAACCGACGAGTGGCTGCCATGAAGCCCCCAGCTGCCGCGCGGCGATCGGGACGACCACGGCCAAGAGGGCGGCCAGCAAAGCCAGAAGGGTTGCGCCCAGCATGACCGCGAACGCCATCGTGTAGACCTTCCACCGCGGACGCCGCTCGGACACCCCGTATGCGGAGTTGAGGGCCGTCACGAGGCTGGTGACACCCGTCGTCGATGACCACACGGCCGCAAGCGCGCTGAAGGTCAGCACGCCCACGCGCGGGCGCGAGGTGAGCTCCCCGAGCCTCGCAAGGAGGATGGGCGCCAGGGCCGGCGGCGTATCCCGCGCCAAAGCGTCGCCCAGCGCCTGCACTTGCTCTGGCCGGATGATCAGACTCGCCGCTGCCACGATAAAGAGAACGAACGGAAACAGCGCGAGGATGCCGTAAAACGTGAGAGCGGCGGCGGCGTCCGTCAGCTTGTTGGCTGCCCACTCACGCCTCAGCGCGCGCACGAAGCTACGCCATTTTTTCGGTTTCGCGATGTTTGAAGGCGTCGTGTCCATCACAGAAGGATCCCGACGATGTGGCGCACGATCGAAAGGCGGACTTCGATGTCGCCGCCGGTGACGCCCACGTCCTGCGGATCCGAGGAGGTGCAGCGCGAGATCACGCCGGCAAGCCGTGCGCGACGTCTGTCTCGACGAGGGCGAGCAGCTCTTCCATGGCGAAGGGCTTCTGCAAGATTCGCGCGCGAGCGGGAAAAGTAAGGCCATTTCGGATCGTCAACAGCACTATCACTGCCGCGCGCGAAAGCACCACATCGTCGTCGAGCGCCACGTGCAGCGTTGCCCAGTCCGGGTCGGCCTCTCCGGCTCCCAGGGCCAGCACGAACGCGTCTGGCTGAGGGTTCACGCTGCTCCGCCAGGCCAGCACTGCGGCGCAATCCGCGACGCACTCCACCCGGTGACCCTCGAGCAAGAGCGACGTGCAGATCACGGCGCGCAAGTCCACATCGGATTCCATCACCAGCGCGAAGCCCGGTGGCCCTGGACTCTTGTTGATCGTGCGCATTGTACGGCCTTCCGCTGGATGGCCGTTGTGCGGTTGGCTACGGCCCCTTGCTCGGTCCCGATCTGAGCAACTGAATGGTGAACGTCGTGCCGCTCTCCGCGGCAGAATCCGCGAAGGCCACGCCGCCGTGCGCTTCCGCGATCTGCGCGACGATGAAAAGGCCCAGGCCCAAACCATGCTGCCGCTCGGTCGACTCGCCCCGGATACCGCGGCGATAGGCCCTGAAGAGCTCCGGCAGCACATCGGCCGGAATGACTGCGCCTCCATTGTGGACCTTGATCTCGACGCTGTGCGCCGCCGATGCGATGGATTGTACGCGCACCGGGGCGGTGCCGCCATACTGGATCGCATTGGTGATCAGATTGATCAGGGCCTGCTCGATGCGGTCGGCGTCCCAGGAGCCGGTGGCGTCGCCGGCCGTTTCGAGCTCGATGGTGTTCGCTGGATAGGCGCGGCGGCACTCGTCGACCGCGTCGTGGCAGATGGCGTGGAGATCCGCCCGGGCGAGAACGATGGGCAAGCCGCCCGGTGTGCGCGTGCGCGCGTAGTCGAGCAGGTCGCTGATCAGCCTGGCCATCCGCGCCGCGCTGCGCGCCACACGGTCCAGCGATTCCACCGACGACGGCGTCAGCCCTGGCTGGCGGCGCAGCAGGCTGACGGAGCCGGCGATGGTCGCCAGCGGATTGCGCAGATCGTGCCCCACGATGGCGATGATCTGCTGCTGGAAGTCCAGATTCGAGCGCGACACTTCCAGATCGTGCTGTTCGCGAGTGACGTCGTGCAGCGCGACGACCACGTCCTCGACCTTGCCATGAACGTTCCGCAAGGAGGTAACATCCGCGATCAGCGCTGCGCGCCCTGCGTCGGTCTCCACGTGAAGCTCGCCTCGAAACAGCCCGGGCTGCGCGAGCGCGTGCGTCAGGAGCGCAGAGGCGTCTCGGCCGGCACTGCCGTCGGCGCACCACCAGCGCTGATCCTGGATCTGAGCTCCCGCCAGCGCCTTGCGAGGGTGACCCAGGATGCGTTCCGCGGCCTGGTTGACGAGCTTGATCCGCCCGGTCGGCCCGACCACCAGCAACCCATCCTGGACGGACTCGATCAGTCGCGAAAGCGCATACTCCTTTGCGGTCGCATCGGCCAGAAGGTCGGCGATCAGACGGTTCGCTACCTCGACCGCCCGGAAGGCATCGCGCTGATCGGTCACGTCCACGGCCACGATGCCGACGCCGATCGGTTGCCGGTCGCTCGGGCGAAGCACGGGATGTAGCTTGACGAGAACGCACCGGCCGGAGAGCGTGAATTCGACGTCCTGCGCGTCTCCGAAAATCGACTGGCGCAAGCCCTCCGCGAACGCATCCGGCAGGCGCGCGAGGATATCATCGCTCGTGTAATGCGCGTCGACGGACAATCCATCGAAGCGGGCAAGCGCCTCGTTGACGCGGACGAAGCGCAGGTGCGCGTCGCAGAATCCCAAGCCCACGGGAACGTCCCAGACGGCGTCGAGGAAGCTCCACGCGGCTTCCTCCGCTTCGTGGGAAGAGGAGGGCACGACAGACAAGTTGCGCTGGCCGAACGGCTCCATGGCGTTAATCCCGATTATTATAAATCAGGCGCAAACGAGTCGCGCTCCAACCGAACGCTTAACGTACATGGGCGCCTTTGGCCACCCCGACCGACGCGAAGATGTTGACCAAAGTCCGTTCCGTCTGGCGACCCGACCGATTCGCCGCTGTCGCGCCGGAGCAGCGGCGAAAAGTCCCTCATCGCTTGCGCCGAGGGTCGACGCCCGGCGCTTCCTGCAGGCGCACCTATCGCGTCTCCGAAGTCGAGAAGCAGCCTCGGTTCGGTTAGGCGAAATGTCGCTTACGGTCCCCGGCGCCGCTGGCTTCCGTCGAAGGTCAGCTCCGAGCGGGTGGCGGACGGAAGCATGCGGCAGCGGAGCAGCACCAGCGTGCCGTGCCTCAGCTCGAAGCCGCGATCCATGACGCCACCGGTGCGCTCGAGGATCGCCTCCAGCGCATCGCGCGCCGGTCTCGAGAGCGTCGCGCGGTTCCAGCCGACGCTCAGGCCTGACGACTCGATCTCGCCGAGAAGCTCGTCGCCGCCGTTGCCGCCTCGCGAGCTTCCGATCACCTGCGTCATCAACGGCGAGGTCGCCGATCCGGTGGTTTCAGACATTTTGCTCCTCTGAGCAGGTTGGAGGCCGCTCTCAGGAGAGCGTCGCTCAACCTATGCATCGGCGCGCCGCCGCGCACTCGAGCGCCTCGGTCATCGACGGCCCGCGCGCTCCGAGGCCGGCCGCCAGCGGCCGAATTCGGTATTCCGATCCCTGCCCATCCGCCGCGCCACCACGAAGACCAACGCCCCGATCGGGATGAGGTGGATCAAGCCTCCGAACGTCACCGAAAAATACATCGCCACGGCCCAGACCAGCAGGGCGAGCATCAGCAGTTTCCAGAACATATGCGTTCCTCCCGCGCCGACCAGCGGCGCTCAAGTGTGGAGCGGCACGAGCTTCTTCCAGCAGTATCCGCAGAGCGTCGCGTCGCGCATTCCCACATTGCATTGCCGCAATCAGGGCAGTTGCCGCGTCGCGCGAGCACGGCCTGAGCGCAAGCGTGCTCGTGCTGACGAGCTGCGACCATGCAGCCTCCGCATGTCCGGGATGGGCAGGCGATAAGCGAGACGGAGCAGGATGATTGTATGAGTGCGCCGAGCGAACGCTCGTCAATCGAGCGGGGGCAACGAACATGGAGGGGCGAGACGCCAAACGAGCGGCTACCATCGATGGTGTCCAAAGGAGTCCCCGATGGTCGCCGATCCCGCCTGGAAGTCCGCGTTGTTGCACAAGGGCCAGGACGTAGCGGACTTGCTCGAGGCCGTGCTTTCCGGCAAGGACGTCGACCTCGCCGCGCTTCCCGTGCCGCTCGGCCCAGATCAGGATCCGGAACTGCGGCTCAGAGGGTTCCTCGAGCAGATCGATCGCGCCATCAAAGCATTCGAGACCAACGCGTACGGCCGCTGCCAGCTCTGCGGAGTCGATCTTCAGCGCGACGCGCTTCAACAGCAGCCATGGCTCGCGATGTGCGCCGTGCACGCGGGGCGGTGGATTTCATGAACGCGCCGGCAGCGCGCTGAGCACCGCGCTCGGCGTGATGAAGGCGGCGCGGCAGGACCTGGTCGCGTTGGAGCAGGTCATTGCGGAGGACGCCTGAGGCGCGCGCGGCGTAGCCGCTATCGAGCGTCGCGCGACGACGACGCGACCGATCGCGGTTCATCGGGCCGATCCGACGAGCGGCAGGCGGCCGACCCGGTTATGCTTCTCACTGGTTCCACTCTCCATTCCCGATTGACGGTGCCGCCCACGCCGGAGCGAGCGGCGGCCGAGCATCTCGTCCGGGAAAGGCAGCTCCGACATGTCAAAAGAAATCCTCTTCGACGTCCGCGCCCGCGAGGCGATCCTGGGCGGCGTCAACACTCTCGCCGACGCGGTGAAGGTCACGCTCGGGCCCAAAGGCCGTAACGTGGTGATCGAGAAAGCGTTCGGCGCGCCGCTCATCACCAAGGACGGCGTGACGGTGGCGAAGGCCATCGAGCTGCAGGATCGGTTCGAGAACATGGGCGCGCAGATGGTGAAGGAGGTCGCCTCGCGCACCTCCGACATCGCGGGCGACGGGACCACCACCGCGACGCTGCTCGCGCAGGCGATCTTCCGCGAGGGCAGCAGGCTGGTCGCCGCGGGCAACGATCCGATGGCCATCAAGCGCGGCATCGACAAGGCGGTCGAGACGGTGGTGGCCGAGCTGAAGAAGGCTTCGCGGCCGACCCACGAGCGCAAGGAGATCGCGCAGGTCGGTACCATCTCCGCCAACGGCGACGCGACCATCGGCAACATCATCGCCGACGCGATGGACAAGGTCGGCAAGGAAGGCGTGATCACCATCGAGGAGGCGCGCGGCATCGAGACCACGCTCGAGACGGTGGAGGGCATGCAGTTCGACCGCGGCTATCTGTCGCCCTACTTCGTCACCGATCCCGAGCGGATGGAGACCGTGCTCGAAGACGCCTACGTCCTCCTGCACGAGAAGAAGATCTCCTCGATGACCGAGCTCTTGCCGCTGCTCGAGCAGGTGGCGAAGTCCGGCAAGCCGCTGCTCATCGTCGCCGAGGAACTGGAAGGCGACGCGCTGGCGACGCTGGTCGTGAACAAGCTGCGCGGGACCCTCAACGTCGTGGCGGTGCGCGCGCCGGGCTTCGGCGATCGCCGCAAGGCCATGCTGGAAGACATCGCGACGCTCACGGGCGGCCGGCTCGTTTCGGAAGAGCTCGGCATCAAGCTGGAGGCCGTCACTCTCGATCAGCTGGGCCGCGCCAAGCGGATCGTCGTCGACAAGGACGACACCACGATCGTCGAGGGTAAAGGCTCGAAGAGCGACCTCGAGGCGCGCGTGAAGCAGTTGCGCGCGCAGATCGCGGAGGACGCTTCGTCCGACTACGATCGCGAGAAGTTGCAGGAGCGCCTGGCGAAGCTGGTCGGCGGCGTGGCGGTGATCCACGTCGGAGCGGCCACCGAGACGGAGCTGAAGGAGAAGAAGGCGCGCGTCGAGGACGCGCTGCACGCAACCCGGGCGGCGGTCGAAGAAGGCATCGTGCCGGGCGGCGGCGTGGCGTACCTGCGCGCGCTTCAGAGTCTCGACTCCTTGCAGGTCGCCGCCGGCGAGAAGTCCGGCGTCGACATCGTCCGCAGGGCGCTCGAGGAACCGATGCGACAGATCGCGCAGAACGGCGGCTGGGAGGGCAGCATCGTCGTCAGCAAGGTGCGCGAGGGCCAGGGCGCGTTCGGGTTCAATGCAGCGAGCGGCCGGTACGAAGACCTGATCGAGGCCGGCGTGATCGATCCGACCAAAGTGGCTCGGTTCGCGCTGCAAAACGCGGCGTCGGTAGCGTCGCTGATGCTCACCACCGAGGCGATCGTGGCTACGAGCGCGCCCGAAGCGAGGACGTGATGATGGATCCCTACATGGCGAAGACCGAAGCGCTGCTGCGCGAGGGAAGGGCCCTGCTCGACCGCCGCTCGGTTTCGCTGCGCGCCCTGACGCCGGAGTTCTCCGCGGTGACCCGCAGACGGAAGCTGATGCATCTCGAGGCGCGCTATGCCGACGTGAGCCGGCGATTCGAGATGCTCCGGGGCACGGGCGTCGCAAGCATCGCGGACGCCAAGGTCGGGCTGGAGAAGGCCTGGAACGCGTTCCGATCCGAGATCGGCTGGAAATCGTGATGGCTGATATCCGCAACCGCGACCGCCGGCCGTTCAATGTGGATCGAGCACGCGCAGGCGTGCCGTCAAGCGACGAAATCTCGCGCTGAAGGTCTGCTTCCACGAACTCGCGGCCATCGATTCCTGGTTCATTGCTCACGAGGCCTCCCAGAGGTCGGGACGATCCTGCCGCGCCTCCAGCAACGCGCGACGGTTGATGACGTCCGCGCTGCAGTGCGCCCTCGACGTGAAAAGCGCTCTTCTCGAATGATTGCGGGGACTTGCGGAGGGTGAGGACACGTCCGCTCGGGGCGCATGTTGACACCACCCTAGCTCGTCACACATAAGCCTACGTCGTTGTCGGGGGGCCCACCTACAGACTTTGGTCCTTGGGTCGAACGTCCACTTCGAAGGGAGAGGGGTATGCGCTTTGGGATTGTCGTTGCTGCACTGACGTTGTTCTCGATTCCGCAGGACGTCTTGTCTTCGTTCGCGCGCGAGGAGTCGGCCGGCCGGCATCGGATCGGCGCCAAGCGGCACGTCGAGTCGCGGGAGGACAAGTCGTTCGCCGAAGGGGACGATGGCGCGTCCTTGAGCTACGCGGAAGAGCAGGCCGCGCTCCGCGCCTATCCCGCCGACGACGTGTCGCCTGACGCGACGTTGAACGCGTTGGCCGGGTTCCAGTCGTTCCGGAAGAGCGGCAAGTCGGTGGGCCAGTGGGCCCCGATCGGCCCGCTCAACCAGGCCCGCTATCCCGGCCTGCTCGACGTCTTCCTCTTCGACGGCGCCGACTACGTCGCGTCCGGACGCGTCACCGCGCTGGCGATCGCGCCGACCTGCGACCAGGGCCACTGCTGTCTGTACGTCGGCGCGGCCGGCGGCGGCGTCTGGGTCACCGACAAAGCCCTGAGCGGCGCCAGCGCGACGTGGACGTTCGTCGGCGGCTCGCTGGGGTCGAACGCGATCGGCTCGCTCCTCGTCGATCCGAACGACGCGAGCGGCAACACCGTCTACGTCGGCACCGGCGAGCCCAACGCATCGGGCGATTCCGAGGCGGGCGTCGGCATCTTCAAGACGACCGACGGCGGCCAGACCTGGTCGCTGGTCCCGGGCAGCGACATCTTCTTCCAGCGCGCGATCGGGCAGATGGCCTTCGACAACGCCCACAACTTGCTGGTCCCGATCGCCAGCGCGGTGCGCGGCGTTTCGTCGGTGACCAGCGGCGCGAGCTCGAGCGGCGCGACCGGCCACCCGCTCCCGATCCGGGGCCTGTATCGCCAGACGGGCAGCACGTTCACGCTCATTCGCGCGATTACCGCGGTGGCGACCGCCCGAGGCTCGACGACAGTCAAGGTTGACCCGACGCACGCCGGCGTCATCTACGTCAACGAGTTCTCGCGCGGCGTCTGGCGCTCGACCAACAACGGCGCGACGTGGACCCAGATCAAGACGCCGCTCAATCCGAACCTGAGCACCGACCGCGCGGAGTTCGATGTCACAACCCTCTCGAACGGGAACACGCGCATGTACGTCGGGGTGGGCAACCAGAGCGACAGCGGCGCCAACCGCGCTCGCTTCTACCG
>JBHEMG010000051.1:0-19245 GCA_046262715.1 Gemmatimonadales bacterium | reverse complement strand
CATCGATCAGCCCCAAGCGCGTGCCGAGCGACAACCCCTCGCGCACATCATGCGTGACGAACACCATCGCTTTGCCGAGTCTGCCTTGCAGCGCGCGAAACTCGCGCCGCAGCTCGAGACGCGTGATCGGATCGACGGCGCCGAAGGGCTCATCCAGCAGCAGCAGCGGTGGATCGAGCGCCAGCGCGCGGGCCACGCCGACGCGTTGGCGTTGGCCCCCGGAGAGCTGGTGCGGGAAGCGCGCGGCGAATGTATCGGGGTCGAGTCCTACGAGCAGCAGCAGCTCGCGGACGCGCTGCGCGATGCGCGGCTGCGGCCAGCCTTCGAGACGGGGCAACAGCGCGACGTTGGCCGCGACGGTGAGATGGGGAAAAAGTCCGACTTCCTGAATCACGTACCCGATCCGGCGACGCAGCGCAGTCTCGTCGACCACATTCGCCGCCTCGCCGCCGATGCGGACCGCGCCGCCACTCGGCACCAGCAGGCGGTTCACGAGCTTCAACGTCGTCGTCTTGCCTGCGCCGCTCCTGCCGAGCAACACCAGCGTCTCACCCGATCCCACCGCAAACGAGATTCCGTCGACCAGGGGCTGCGGATTCCCCGGTAGGTGATAACGCAAATCCTTTACTTCCAGCACCATGGCCACCGACCGCCTAATCTACTTATGTTGTTCCAGCCATGACCCAGCCCCTCGGCATGTCGGACTTCTTCGCCCTCGAGGCGGGGGAGTATCTCGACCGGCTCGATGCCCTGCTCCACGCTCCCGCGACACCGGCTGCGGATGAGCTGGTCCGCCTGGCGCGCGCGTTGCGCGGCAGCGCCCTCATGGCGAGCCAGCAACCGATCGCGCGCGCGGCGATGGGGCTCGAGGCGCTCGCCCGCGGCCTGCGCGAAGGGCGCCGGCAGTGGGACGCGGCGACCCAGCAGATCGCCACCCGCGCCGTGGACGATCTCAAGATTTTCGTGCGCGCCGCCGCCAACTGGACCGAGACCGACACCGCGAAGGCGGAGGCGCTTGCCAGCCAGCTCGAGCAGCTGGGCGGCCGCGCCTCCGGACAGGTGCGCGCCGCGGAAGCGATGGGTCTCGACGCGGGCGCACGGGCGTTCGTGGCGCGCGAAGGGGCGGCGATCGCCAGCGCGCTCGACCGCGCCGGCCGCGCCCTGCGCAACAATCCGATGGCGCACGATCCGCTGCAGCAGGTGCTCAAAGCGCTGCAACCCCTGCGCGGCCTCGCCGCGCTCAACGACTTGCCGCCCCTTCCCGATCTCCTGGAAGGCATCGAGCGCGCCATCGGCGAGCTGGATCGAACCAGCGCGGCGCCACCGCCGGGCACGGGCGAGGCCATCGCCGAGCTGTTCCAGATGGCGGCGACGTCAATCGCCCACGCCGCCCGTGAAGTCGCCGAGCGCGGCCGGCCCGATCCGGAAAGCGCGGAGTTCCGGCGCTTCGCCGAATTGCTCGTGCAATTCATGGAGAGCGAGCCGGACGTTGTCCAAATCGAAACGATCGGCGCGATCGTGCGCCGTGGCACGCCGCCGGCGGGCAGCGATGCGCGACCGACGATACTGGGGCGGCTGGAGCTGGTGAGTCATGGCGAGCACCTGCGGCAGGCAGCCGATTCCCTGGAGCGCGCCCCCAGTGTGACGCAGCGCGAGCTGCGCGCGCACACCCTGGCCGGGACGTTCCGCGCGCTCGGCGCGGCGGGTGGTGGCGCGGTCGCCGAGCGCGTCGCCGAGTTTGCGCTCGCCGCGCGCGAGGCGGTGACGAGCGGTATTGCGGTCAATCAGGCGACGCGATTCGCCGCGGAGCTGCGAAAAGCGGGGGAAATTCTTTCCGCGTCCGGCACCGGGGATGAGGCGAGCACGGCAGCCGCACTCGCGGCCGTGACGCTCGCGTTGCGCCGCCTCGGCTCGGCCGATGAGGCCGATGTCGTGCCGATCGAGTCGCTGGCGCCAACCCCGCAACCCATCGCGCCGGCGCCGCCCCCCGCCCCCACCACACCCGCGGATCGCGCGCGCCCGTCAGGGGCGTTGCGCGCACCCCCAGTCGCGCCGCAGCAGCCCCCCGCCCCCGCCGCGCCCCCGGCTGACGAAACGTCGGCCGACATCGCCGGATCGTGGACAGTTTACCAACGCATGGTTGCGGCCGGCGTCGGCCCCGCGTCGCTGGATGAGCTGATCGCCGGGGTCACGCCGCAGCAGCGGGCGCCCGGGAATGGCGCCGAGCCCGTCGACATCCGGACGCTCCTGTATAAGGGCGATCGCGCGCGGCAGCGGGCGCAGGAGCTGCGCGAGGCGGCCAAGCGCACCAACGGCGACGCGCTGCGTGCGATCATCGACGAAGTCTGCGATCTCGTTGTCCTCGCCATCGAACCCGAGTAACACGCGCCGCTGGCGCGGAGCCTGGATCATCGGGCTCATTGTCAGTATCGCGTTGCTGGTGTGGGTGCTGCATCGCATCAATCCCGCAGAAGTGTGGCAGCACGCGCAGCACGCCAATGGGGTGCTGCTGCTGCTCGCCGTCCTCGCCGCAACCCTCACGTTTCCGCTCCGCGCGATCCGCTGGCGCTTGATCCTGCGCGACGTGGATGGGCAGCGCTTTTTATGGACGCCGCTATGGCATGCGACAACGATTGGCTTCATGGCGAACAACCTGCTCCCGGCGCGGGCGGGTGAAGTGGCCCGCGCGTATGTGGCGTCGCGCCAATTGCCGGTGCGCTTCACCACAGCGCTCACGTCGATTGCCGTGGAGCGGGTATTCGACGGGCTCGTGATGCTGGGGCTCATGGCGGTCGCGATCGCGGCGCCCTCATTCCCTGCGCACGCGGTCGTCGGTGGGCGATCGCTCTCGGCGGTGGCGACCTCCGCGGCGGTGGCGTTTGGTGCGTTACTGCTCGTCGCGCTCATCGTCGTGCACCGACCGGCCCCCTGGCTGCGATTGTTCGACCGAATTGCCGGGCGGCTGTTGCCCGCGCGCGCCGCGGGACGGTTCGTACAGGCGGCGGAGGGGATCATCGTCGGACTCGCGGTGCTCAAGAGTCCGGCTCGGTTCGCGGGCGTCGTATTCTGGTCGCTGGTGCTGTGGATCACGAACGCCGCCGCGTTCGCGATTTGCTTTCGCGCGTTTGGACTGGCCGTACCGCTCGAGGCGGCGCTGCTGTTGCAGGGCATCATCGGCTTCGGCGTCGCCGTACCCTCGACACCCGGCTATGCCGGCATCTTCGAGGCGGCGACGTTAGTCACGCTGCGCCTCTTCGGCGTCGACTCGAGCCTCGCGGTGAGTTACGCCCTGACATACCATCTCACCACGTTCCTGCCGATTACGCTGCTCGGTTTTTGGTCGCTGTCGCGGCTGCACATCAAGCTGGGGGACCTCAGCACCGCAGCACAGGGGAATACGGCGTGACCAGCGAGGTGCGGGTCGCAGCGCATGCCAAGGTCAATCTCTTCCTGCGCATCCTGGCGCGTGAGACCTCAGGCTACCACCAGATCGAAACCGCATTCACGCTGCTGGAGCTCGCGGACGAGCTTGTGGTACGGCGCACGGATGCCGGCCTCACACTGGAGGTCGACGGGCCGGATCTCGGTCCGACCGATGAGAACCTTGCCGTGCGCGCGGCACGCATGGTGCTCGACGCGACGGGCAATCGATTCGGCGTCGCCCTCGCGCTCACCAAGCGTATTCCCGTGCGGGCGGGACTCGGCGGCGGCTCGAGCGACGCGGCCGCGACGCTGCTCGCCGTGAACGCGCTGGCGGGCAACGCGGTGCCACGCCATGAGCTGCTGCATTTCGCCGCTCGACTCGGCGCGGACGTGCCGTTCTTCGCGAGTGGCGCGCCGCTCGCGCTCGCATGGGGGCGCGGGGAACGACTGTTCCGGTTGTCCGCTCCGCCGGCGCTGCCCGCGCTCGTGGCGGTCCCGCCGGTGCAGATCGCAACACCCGAGGCGTATACGTGGTGGGATGAACAGAACCACACAGCTGCGGCGCGGGGGCCGGTCGTGCTCGACATGGACGCGCTCAGCACCTGGGGGAGTATCGGCCGGCTGGGGGGCAACGACTTCGAGGCAACCGTCTTCAGCAAGCGTCCCGAGCTCCGGGCGCTTTATGAGCGCGTAGCTGCTACCGGACCAGTCTGGGTGCGGTTGTGCGGATCGGGAAGCGCCATCGCCGCCGTCTATAAGAAGGAGGGCGAGCGGGACGACGCCGCGCTGCAGCTGGGGCAAAAGCACCAGCAACTGATCAAGACAACAACCCGCGCCACACCATAGCTTTATCAGCTTCTCCCTTCGCGGAAGGTCCTCTTGATGTCGCGAGCCTTGGTGTTCGCCCTATTCGCGGTGCTTCCCGCGACCGTCACCGCGCAAGCTGCCTCCGGCGATGAATGGCCACCGCTCAAGGTGGTCGACGTGCGGTGGATGGATACGACCGTGTCGGCGTGCAGCGATTTCGCCCAGTTCGCCAACGGCGGATGGCTCGCGCACGACACCATTCCCGCGGCGTACTCCTCGTCCGGCGTCACGCGCGACATGAGCGATCGCAACGAGCTGGTGGTGCGCTCGGTGTTGGAGGACGCCGCGGCGCGGCGCACCGCGCTTCCGTCCGATAGCACCGCGCGCAAGCTTGGGACGTTCTACGCCAGCTGCATGGACTCGACGGCAATCGAGGCCGCGGGCGTGACGCCGATTCGGCCGTGGCTCGCGGGAATCGATTCGATCACGACGCGAACCCGGCTGCTGTCGCAACTCGCCACGCTGCATGTCCTCGGTGTCGACGTGGCGTTCCGCTATTCGCCGGATGTCGATGCACACGACGCCGGGCACTACCTCGCTTCGTTGTCGCAAGGCGGGCTGGGGTTGCCCGATCGGGATTACTATGTCGCGACGGGTGCCTCGGCGGACTCGACGCGGCAGGCATACGTCGCGCACATCGCCACGATGTTTCGTCTCGCGGGGGAAGATTCTGCCGGAGCCAGTGGCGCGGCGGCTCAGGTGCTGGCGCTCGAGACGTCGCTCGCGCGGGCATCACTCACGCGCGTCGAACGGCGCGATCCCGCCAAGACCGATCATCCGATGACTATGGCCGCGCTCATCCGGCTCGCCCCGCGAGTCGGGTGGACGCGCTACTTCCGCGCGATCGGCCTGAGCGCGCCAGTGCGGAAAGTGAATGTCGCCGAGCCGGAGTTCGTGCGGAGCGTGGATTCGCTGTTGCAAACGACGCCCTTGGCGACGTGGCGCGCCTACCTCACGTACCACGCGATCGCGTCGGCTGCGCCCTGGCTCAGCACGCCGTTCGTGCAGGAAGACTTCGCGTTCCGGTCGCGGTTCAGCGGCGCGCGCGCCCTGTTGCCGCGCTGGAAGCGCTGCCTGCGCGAGGCGGACGGTGACCTCGGTGAGGCGCTCGGTCAGGCCTACGTGGCGAAAACGTTCTCGCCCGCGGCGCGGCAACGCGCGCGCGCGGTGATCGACGATATCCGTGCGGCGTTCCGCGAGCGGTTGCAGCACCTCACCTGGATGTCGGATTCCACGCGGGTGCAGGCGCTCGATAAGCTGGCGCGGATGGGGGAAAAGGTCGGCTATCCGGACCAGTGGCGGGACTACTCGCGCCTGCGTGTCGCCGAGGGACCGTTCGTCTTGAACGTTGCCCAGGCCAATGCGTTCGAATGGCAGCGCACAGTGAAGCGGCCGGGGATGCCGGTGGACACGACCGAATGGGGCATCACCGTACCGACCGTCAACGCCTACTACGACCCGTCCAAGAACGAGATGGTTTTCCCGGCCGGCGCGCTCATGCCGCAGACATTCGATCCGAACGCGGATGATGCCGCGAACTACGGGGCACTGGGTGGCAGCTGGGCAGGACACGAGCTGACGCACGCCTTCGATGACGAGGGGCGGCATTACGACGCCGCCGGTAACCTGCGCGATTGGTGGCAGCCATCGGACTCGACGCACTTCACCGAGCAGGCCGCGCTCGTCGAGCAGCAGTTCAACGATTACATCCAGATCGACACCTTCCACGTGAACGGCAAACTCACGGAAGGCGAAAACATCGCCGATTGGGGTGGCGTCCTGGTCGGCTACGACGCGCTGCAGAGCGCGTTGACACGCCGCGGACGGCCGGGTCTGCTCGAGGGATTCACGCCGGAGCAGCGGTTCTTCATTGCGTACGCCCAGAGCTGGCGCGTTAACGTGCGCCCGCAAGCGCTGCGCACGCGGGTGACCGTCGACCCGCACGCTCCCGAGCAATGGCGGGTGAATGGGCCGCTGTCGAACATTCCGGCGTTTGCCCAGGCGTTCGGCTGCAAGGAAGGGGATCCGATGGTCCGGCCCAAGAACCAGATACCGACCATCTGGTGATGGAGCACTAACGCTGACGTTGCTCGAAGACGCCGCGCGCGCGCGCGAACGTTTCTAACGTCGCCGCGCGCTCAGCGGATGTATTCCAGGCACCGCTGGCGCGTGCGGCGGCAACCAGTCGATCTATCCAGCGGATGAAGAAGTCGGCATCACCCTGCGATCGGACCGGCGCGTCGCCGACAGTGACGTAAATCGGACTGGTGGAGCCGAACGGATACGAATCGAGGACCGGCATCTCAGCGCGATCGCTATAGGCGCGCAAGACGTACCAACCGCTGGTACTGACGGGGAGCGAGACGCTGTCCCTCGCGCTCATCCGGTCCGCTCGCAGCGGGACCGTCGCGACGACGTTCCCGTTTCCGATAATCTCCAGATGATCGATCGGCACGTTCGCTCGCAGTCCCACGCGCGCCAGGAGCCGACGGTTGCCGGCGGCCAACCGGATCTCCTCACCGGCCGCGTGCCCATCGAGCGAGAACTCCAGTAACGGCGCGTTGGTCACGAACGTGCGACCGGCCTTGAGCCCCGCGAGCCAGCGCCGGTGATCGAGCCTCGCGCCCGCCTGCACGAATACGCGCACGAGGCCGGGCGGCCCGCGGAGGCTGGCGAAGTTCGGGAAGGCGTCCGTGCCCGCGCCCGCGGGAAGACGGAAGCCGCAGTTCAGCAGGCGATACCAAATCTCCGACGTGATCAAATGATCGGAATATCCCATCACTTCGAGATAGTCAACTTTGCCGAGCGCGACGTCGACAGGCAGCTCATACGTGAGGGCTGTCGTCGTATCCGCGGGATCGGGCCGTGTATCGAAGGGATGCACGTATCCAACCAGCGCCCCCTCCCCTTGCGCGTGCGCCAGGTCGGCGATCGCGGCGTTGATCGGGGCCAGGCTGGCGGCGGGCGTATTGGGGTATCCGGAGTATTCAGGCAGCAGATAGTGCGAGCCGAGGCCCAGAAGACCCATGTGCCCCCACACGCTGGTGTGAAATTCCTGCGCGTGCATCACCAACAATCCTTCGCCCGACGCCGGGTCGGCGTCTGTCCTGAAGTACGCGATGTCCGGAATGCGCTGCTCCTTATTCACGATCAGATTCTCGACCACGTGCAAGTCCTCGGCACGTGCCTGAAACGCGAGATGCCGCGGCGTGTTGCGATAGGCGCCCCCGTAATTCATGTGTACGTGGAGATCGCCACTCCACCAACCGCTCACGGGCATATTGGCGAGCCGCTCGAGCACGATGCGCCGGGTGACGCGTCCTCCCGCGGGCACGAGCACGGCGGCGCGCCCGACGCGATACTCCGGGCCATGCCACACCTCGATGTACAGGGACTCTGCAGGCACCGTGACCACGGCGGCCCCACGTGTGTGGAAATACGTGTACTCGAACTGGCGCTCGGAGCGGTCGAATGCTTCGTCGGCGTGGCGCCACGCGGAGTCGGGCGCGTAGCCCCGTCCCGCCGCGCTCGTGACGGAGATGCGCGCGGCGAGCGGATGGCCGGCACGGTCCACGACCTCGAGCCGCAGCGTTCCCACGGGATCGCGGTAGCGACGCACGCGCGCCGCCACGACCTGCCGGCGACCGCCCGGCACGTCGATCAGCCAGAGCGCGGTATTGCCGCGCTCGTTCGAGATGTACGCGATGCGCGTCCCGTCGCGCGACCAGCGGGGCGCCGTCGCGTCGAACTCACCATAGGTGAGGGGAATAGGGTCGCCGCCGTCGCTCGTCATAAGCCACAGCTGATTCCACTGTCGTCCGAGGTAGGAGCTGTACACGATGCGCGTGCCGTCGGGTGACCAATCGGGACGCGCCTTCCACGTGGTCTCCTCGTAGCGCAGCTCGCGCAGCGGGGCGCCGGGTCGGGCCGCCATCCGCCAAAATCCGCCGGTGCCGTGAATGTGCCCGCGATTGGAAAGGAGAATGAGCTCGGTCCCATCGGGCGACCACGCCGGCGAGATATAGTGGTCCCACCTGCTGTAGTAGTAGCGCGGCAGTTTGCTGTCGTTGTCCTCGGTGAGCCGCACGGGATTACCGAAAAGCAGATCCTTCGCCGCTTCGCGGCTCAGGACGAACACGTGCCAGCGGCCGTTGTACGAGGACGAGACATACGCGATGCGCGACCCGTCTGGCGACCATCGCGGCTCGATATTCACCGCGCCGGTCGCCGTGAGCGGGGTGACCGCGCCCGAGGCGACATCGAGCAGCTCGAGCTCGATTGCGTCATGCGCGTAGCGCGCAAATACGACCGATCGTCCGTCGCCAGACCAATCAGGCTGATAATCGTACGCCGGACCGGACGTCAGCTGGACCGCGGTGTCCGACCCGATCCGTTGCCGCCACAGCGATCCTTGCATCGAGTAGATCAGCTCGGTCCCATCGGGCGACCATGTTGCCGAGCTGGGGCCGCTCGTGACCTGAGGGACGTACATCTCGCGCCAGTAATAGGCATGCGGCACGGCGACCTGTTTCAGCACCGCCTCGCGCTGCGCCTGCAGACACGCGGGGAGAAGGACGAGCGCTAGTGCGACGCGTTGAGCCATCGCTCGATCTGCGCGCGGAGGACGGGCAATGGTACGGCGCCGTTCTCGAGCAGCCGGTCGTGAAACGTCCTGATGTCGAAGCGCGCGCCGAGCGTGTGCTCGGCGAGCGCGCGCAGCCGTCGGATTTCGAGCCGGCCCAGGCCGTACGACAGTCCCTGCGCCGGATTCACCGGATAGCGGTCGACCCCCACTTCGGCGCGCAGACGGGGAACCCGGGTGTGTTCCCGGTTGTACGCGATCGACTGCTCGCGTGTCCATCCGAGCGCATTGATTCCCGTATCCACAACGAGCAGCGCCGCCGAGAGGGTGATATCCGCGACGGCACCGAACCGCGCCGTATCGGATGAATACAGACCCATCTCGTCCGCCAGCTGCTCAGCGTATTCGGCCCACCCCTCGCCGAACCCGGGGGACCAGAAATAGCGTGCGATCGCGGGAATGCTGTCGCCACGCTCCAACGCGATCGCTCCCTGCATGTGATGGCCCGGGATCGTCTCGTGGAACGACAGCGCCTCGAGGTCGGGGCGTGATTTGTGAACCGGGTCGTACGTCGAGAGATAGTAGATCCCGGGACGGCTGCCGTCCTCCGCCGGCGGGTTCCACTCACCTACGCTGGTGGCCTCTTGAAAGGCGGGATAGGGCTCCACCACGACGGGTGCGCGCGGCAGTCGTCCGAACCAGTGCGGCGTCGCGTTGCGCGCGCGCGCCAGCGCGTTGCGTGCCTGCGTCAGCATTTCGTCGCGGCTGTGAAATGTGTTCGCCGTGTCGGTGCGCAGCCGGTCGAGCACGGCGGCGATATCGGTCGTCCCAAACGTCCGTTTCGCGATCGCGCGCATTTCGCCTTCAAGCTCCGCCACCGTCGCGATGCCGAGCCGATGCACCGAATCGGCCGATACGGCGAGCCCTGTCGTAGCGCGGATCGCCGCGTCGTAACATGCGGCTCCATGGGGATTCGCCGTGACTCCAATGGCGCGGCGCGCGAGCGGCGCGTACACGCGCGCGAGGAACGCGCGGTAGCGACGAATTGCGGGAAGAATCCTGCGCTCGATGATGCGGCCAAGCTCGGCGCGAAACACCGGCGTCGAATCGCGCCGCGCGGGATCGAACAGGGGCGAGTCTCCCAGAGGCGTCGCCAGCAAGGTGTCGATCTGCTGCAACGCCACCGCGACATTGCGTTGTGACGCGGTATAGCCGAGCCGCAATCCCTCGCGGTGGTTGGCCGTCTCGGTGGCGATGTATGCCGGGACCGCGCGCCAGCGGGCGAGCGTCTGCCGCCGCGCCGTGTCCGTCCCCACGGTCTGCAAGGTGGCAAGCGCCGTGATCGTGGGGAGCCAGCCGGCGCCGCTGTGGCTGACGCTCCAGAGCTCGAAGCGGCAGACGCGCGTCGCGATCGAGCCTTCGAGTGCGTCCCGCGTTATGCCGTACGCGATTGCCTCCGGCCGTCCGGCGAGCGGCGCGGGATCAATGGCGGTGAGCTGCGCGAGCCACGCGTCTTCGCGCCGCTGCCACCGCCGCATCGTGGTGGGGGAGTTGTCGGGCAGCCGATCGTTCCGCGCGGCCGCCACGCCGTCCAACGTTGCCTCGTCCGGGTGCTGCTCGAAGTAGGCCACCATGTACGAATCGGACAACGCGCGGACGCGCGCGGCGAGCGAGTCCGCGCTTCCCTGCACCAGAACGGCGAATGCGGCCGCGGCGAGGATCACGTATCGAAGTCGCGCAGCACGCGCAGGTCACTGGCCGTGGGCGGTGCGAGCCGCTCGACGTGCGGCCGCGCGCGCAGCTCCCATCCGACGCCCGCCTGGACCTCGGCCGGCTCGACGCCCGGGAAGAGGGCCGCCAGCACGAGCTCTCCGCTCGCGGCGTCGCGCTCGAGCACTCCTTTGTCGGTGATCACTTTGGAGACGCGGTCACCCGGGCTGGTCACGAAGTCCACCCGTTCCGGAAAAGCGCGCGGCGAGAGTTTCGAGACGATCAGCACGCGGCGCGCGTGAATGGCGATCTCCGCCGCGCCGCCCGAGCCGGGGAGGCGCACCTTGGGGTGTGCGTACGGACCGATGACGGTGGTGTTAATGTTGCCGCGCCGGTCCACCTGCGCGCCGCCGAGAAAGCCGACCTCGATACGGCCGTTCTGCAGGAAGAGCTGAAAGACGTCTGCCATGCCGCACACCATGAGCGAGCCGGTCACAAGCGCCGGGTCGCCGATCGAAACCGGTACCCGCGAGGGGGTCGCCCCCACCGCGCCCGATTCGTAGATCATCACCAGGTGGGGGGCGTGCGTGCGCTTCGCGAGGTTGCACGCCAGATTCGGCAGCCCGATGCCCACAAAGCAGACCTCGCCGTCGCGCAGCTCGTGCGATGCGACAGCGGTCATCATCTCGTCGGGCGTGTAGGTGTCAAAAGCCGTAGTTCACACCCGCGCTGAGCTGCGCCCGCGCCGTGAGGCGCTCGCCGAGGGTCGACTGCTTCTCGAGGTACGCCCTGCGGTCGGGCACGCCATACACAAATTCGTCGAGGTAGCGGCTCAGTCCTGCGGGATCGCGCGAGATGGTTTCCCACGCCATGTAAAATGCGTTGTCCCGGTCGTAGTAGCCTTGGGCGTAGGATGGATGCGCGCCCCACGGCTCGACGACCACCGCATCGACGATGGCGGCCGGAATCAAGGTACGGTTGGGATCGGAGCGGATCACGCTCTCGTCCACCAGCTCCTCGACCACGACGATGACGCGCTCGGAGGCGAAGGCCGCCTCTTTCTGCACGCCGAGTAGCCCCCAGATCTGCGTGTTGCCGAGCGCGTCCGCGCGCTGTGCGTGGACGATGGTCACGCCGGGGTTCAGCGCGGGTACGGTGGCGAGCGCCTCCCCCGTATAGGGGCACGTCACCGACTTGATGCGTGGATTTGCCGCTGGCAGATCCGTCCCGGCGTAATCGCGCAGCGTCCAGAACGGCAGCCTGGCGGCGCCCGCCGAAAAGCGCGCCACCATGCCGAAGTGCGAGTATTCCTCGATCTCGAGCGTCCCACCTTCCACCGCGCGCCGAAACGCGTGCAGCGAACCCACACCCGGATTTCCCGCCCACGAGAACACGAGCTTCCGGGCACAGCCCGCCGCGATCATTTGGTCGTAAATGAGGTCGGGCGTGAGGCGGCACAGCGTGAGATCCCGCCGCTGTTGGCGAATGATCTCGTGGCCCGCGGCGAACGAGATGAGATGGGTGAAGCCTTCGATCACGACGACGTCGCCGTCGCCCACGTGGCGCGCGACGGCGTCCCGCAGCGACATCACTTTCGACGTTAATCCGACATTTCGTGCAGGCACTCGTCGATGATCCGAAGCGCGGTGTCGACGTCGTACTCGTCCACGACGAGCGGCGGTGCCAGGCGCAGCGAGCTCTTGCCGCAGCCCAACAGGAGGAGGCCCTTCTTGAAGGCGCGTTCGACCAGCTCGTGCGGTACCTCGGGCGCCGGCTCGCGCGTCTCCCGATCTTTTACGAACTCGACTCCCACCATGAGGCCGCGGCCGCGGACGTCGCCGATCGCCGCGTATTTCTCCTGCAGCCGCCGCGCGCCAGTGATGAGCCGATCTCCCATCTTCAACACGTTGGGGAGCAGCTCCTGCTCGACGATGTCGAGCGTGGCGAGCGCCGCGGCGCAACACACGGGGTTGCCGCCGAACGTGCTGCCGTGCGCGCCCGGCTTCCACTTCATGACCGATTCCTTCGCGATGATCGCGCCGATCGGCATACCGCTGCCCAGGCCCTTGGCGGACAACAGAATGTCCGGCTCGATTCCTTCATATTCGCACGCCCACATCTTCCCGGTGCGTCCCACGCCGCACTGCACCTCGTCGCACACCAGCAGAATTCCGTAGCGATCGCAGATTTCCCGCAGCTCGCGTAAATAGCCGGCCGGTGGCACGACGTAACCGCCTTCGCCCTGGATCGGCTCGACGAAGATGGCGGCGACGCTGTCGGGCGGGACCTTCTTGACGAACAGCTCGTGCTCGATCCACGAAGTACAGCGCATCGTACAGGCCGACTCGCCGCGGCAATACTCGCAGCGGTAGCGATAGCCGTATGGCACGTGATGGATCTCAGGAACGAAGGGCGCAAAGCCCGAGCGCTGCACCGATTTGCTGGCGGTGAGACTCAACCCGCCGTAGCTGCGGCCGTGGAAGGCGCCGAGGAATCCGATGATCGCGGGCCGCCCAGTCGAATGGCGGGCGAGCTTGATCGCCCCTTCGACCGCCTCGGTGCCCGAGTTGGACAGAAACACCCGCTTCTTGCTCGGCCCCGGCGCGAGCTGTGCGAGCCGCTCGCACAGCACCGCGAAGGTCTCGTAGTAAAAATCGCTGCCGCAGATATGGAGAAATTTCGCGGCCGCGTCCTGGACCGCTTTCACGACCTTGGGATGCCCGTACCCGGTCGAGGCGACGGCGATGCCGGCCATGAAATCGAGAAAGCGATTGCCGTCCACATCCTCCACCATCGGGCCCTGTCCACGGGCGACGACGAGCGGATACTCCTTGGGATACGACGTCGAGGCCACACGGTCCTGCCGCTCGACGATCGCGCGGGCCTTGGGGCCGGGCGGCGGCGCGACGATGCGCGGGTAATCCCGTGCGGTCGTCATGACGCGATCACCGTGCGGCTCTGCTCGCGCATGAATTGCGCGACGTAATACGGGCCGCAGCCCCCTTTTCCGCTCGAGCCCGATCCCTTCCATCCCGTGAACGGCTGCGCACCCGGCCAGGCGCCGGTCGTCGCGCCCGTACGTTTATTGACGTAACACACCCCGGCCTCCACTTCATCGAAGAAGCGGGTGATCTCCGCTTCACGTTGTGAAAAAATCCCAGCGGTCAATCCGTACTCGGCCCGATTCGTCTCCGCAATGGCCTGCTCGAGCCCCGCGACCTCCGCGACGGCGAGCAACGGCACGAACAGCTCCTCGGCAAAGAGCGAGGAGGCGAGCGGCAGCCGCGCGATGGTCGGCGCGACAAAGTGGCCACGGTCGTACTTGTCGCCGCGCAGGCGCTCGCCGCCCAACAGCAGCTCACCTTCCTGCCGCGCCTGGGCGACGGCGCGCTCGAACGTGCGCACCGCGTTCGGATTGATCACGGGACCAAAAAAGACATCGCGCTCTGTCGGGTCACCGATCTGCAGCGCCCTGGTCCTCTCCAAGAGACGGTGCAGGAACTCGGGCATCACATTGTGGTGCACGTACACCCGCGACGTGGCGCTGCATTTCTGATTCTGGAGGCCGAACGCAGACCGCGTCACGCCTTCGGCGGCGGCGTCGAGGTCCGCGCTCTCCATCACCAGCGCCGCGTTCTTGCCGCCGAGCTCGAGCAGACAGGGCTTGATCCAGCGGGACGACAGCCCATGATAGATCCGCATGCCCACGTCCTTCGAACCGGTGAAGACGACGCCGTCGGTGCGGGGATGGCGCCACATCGCCTCCCCCGCCTCGGAGCCGTGACCGCTCAAATAATTGAACAGGCCGGCCGGCAGTCCGGCATCGCGATACACCTCATACAATCCGAGCCCCGTCCACGGCGTGTCCTCGGCGGGCTTGTACACGACGGCATTGCCGGCGACGAGCGCGGCGGCCGACATCCCCGTAGAGAGCGCCAACGGAAAATTGAACGGCGCGATGCAGGCAAAAACGCCGTAGGGGCGGAGCACGTCGGTGTTGCGTTCGAGCGGCGTGACTCTGGCCATCTGCCGGGCGAATCCGTCGGCGTCTTCCACCTGTTGGCAGTAGTAATCGATGAGGTCGGCGGATTCCTCGGCATCGCCCATCGACTCGAGCCGGCTCTTCCCCACCTCCAGGCTCATGATTGCCGCCAGCTCGAACTTCCGCTCGCGGATGAGCGAGGCGGCGCGCCGCAGCAGCGCCACGCGCTCGCGCCAGTCACGCCGTCCCCATGCCGGTTGCGCGGCGTGCGCCGCCGTCACGGCGCGATGCACGTGTGCTGCAGTCGCCGCCGCGAATCTGCCGAGGACCACGTGCGTGTCGGTCGGTGAGGTGTCCACAATCGGCTCGGCGGAGGAAGACACCGCCTCACCTGCGATGTAGAGCGGATAGTCGCGACCAAGGCGCGCGCGGACCTGCTCGAGCGCGGCGTCGAACTGGCGATGGAACAGGTCCCAATCGACGTTGGCGGAGGTGTAGGTGATTTTCGACTGCGCCGGCGCGGTGGCGGTCATGCACGCACCCGAATCGCTGCAACCGTCTTTTGAATCGCCGTGGTGAGGCGCCCGACGATCTCGTCGATCTCCTCTTCGGTGATGATGAAGGGGGGCGCGACCATCACGAGATCCCCATTGGTCCCATCGGCGTGCCCGACGTTGGGCCACACCGTCAGTCCTTCATCGAGCGCCGTCTGCGCCAGCGTCTCCGCGAACCGCGCCGAGCGGGGAAACGGCGCGCGGCTCGCTTTGTCTTCCACGAATTCGATTCCGGCCAGAAGGCCGCGGCCGCGCACGTCGCCGACGTGCGGCAAATCGGCAAGTGGGCGCAGGCGCTCGTGGAGCACTCGGCCGAGAGTCGCGCAGCGGGCGACCAGCTTGTGCTTCTGCAGGTAGCGCATCGTCGCGACCCCGGCGGCGCAGGCGACAGGGTGATGGGAAAAGGTCTGCGCGTGCAGAAAATTGCCGGAACCGTTCGCGACCGCGTCGACGATCCGCTCGGGCGCGGCGATGGCGGAGAGCGCGGCGTATCCGCCCGAAACGCCCTTCCCCAGCGTCATGATGTCGGGCGCGACGCCGTACGGCTCGATTGCCCACCACGTCCCCGTCCGGCCGACGCCGACCAGCACCTCGTCGGCGACTAAGAGCACGTCGTGACGGTCGCAGATCTCGCGCACCCGCTTGAAATATTCCGGGCGCGGTGTCGAGCCGCCCGTGGAGGAGCCGCCCACCGGCTCGGCGATGAAGGCCGCAACGTTCTCCGGTCCGAGTCGCGTGATGGCTTCCTCTAATACGGCCCCGCTGCAGACGGGGCACGCTGAGTTCTTGCCACCGCACTCACAGCGGTACGGGTACGAGGCGGGGATGCGATGGACGTCCACGAGCCACGGCCGGAACATCGTCTTGTACGCTTCCCGCGCCGAAGCCGAAAGGGCGAGCATCGTGCTGCCGTGATAGCCCGGGCTGAGCGCAATGATGCGCTGTTTGCTCGGCCGTCCCCGCTCGATCCAATACTGCCGAGCGAGTTTGAGCGCGGCTTCCACCGCCTCCGACCCGCTGCACAGGAAGTAGAGCTTCGATAGATCGCCTGGCAGCGTCTTGGCCAGCTCGTCCGCGAGCTCCTCGACGGGCCCATGGGTGAACATCGTCCCGGACAGGTATCCGAACTGGCGGCATTGCTCGGCCACGGATGCGGCAATTTCGGGATTGGAATGGCCGAGGTTGGCGACGTAGGCGCCGCCGACCGCGTCCAAGTAGCGTTTGCCGCGATCGTCGATGAGCCAGCAGCCCTCGCCGCGCACGATGCGCGGATACTCGTGGCCGAGCTTGCGGTAGAAGACGTGGCTGTCGGGGTAGCGGTGCGGGCTCACAGGGAAAAGCTACGACGGACGGCATAAAGGGGCGAGCATGACCGCCCGCCCCTCATTAACTTCAAACGCCGCAGGCTACTGGCCCCTCGTCCAATGGCAGGACAGCGGACTTTGGATCCGCGAATCTAGGTTCGAATCCTAGGGGGCCAATTTTCATATGGCGACGAGAGCGATCCTCGATTCGCGGCAGCAGTCCCCTCCGCAGGCGCCGGCCGCTCCGGTGGTGCGCAGCACCGAGACCGGGCGTTCCTATCGGCTCGACCGCCTGGTCGGCAAGGGCGGATTCGGCGAGGTCTATCTGGCCACGCCGACGCCGGCCGGGGGACTCCCGGCGCAGGTCTGCATCAAGATCAGCGAGCGCCTCACCGCATGGCTGCGCGAGGCGTACTTCGCCGAGCTGCTCGAGCGGGAGCCGCGCGCACTGCGGATCTTCGATCGCTTCGCCGAGGTCGATGGCGATCGCATGCGCTACTGCCTGGCCATGGAGTACGCGGAGCACGGTGACCTGGGCGCCTGGCTCGGGCGGCGTGGAGCGCAGCCGGAGCGCTTCGTGCGTCGCGAGCTCGCGGCAATCCTCGGCGCCCTCGATACGCTGCATCGCGGCCAGGCACTCCATCGGGATCTGACGCCGTTCAACGTGTTCGTCTGCGCCGACGAGCAGTTGAAGCTGGGCGACTTCGGAATCGCGCGGCACCAGCGCAACCAGCGCGGCGTCACCGCCGACGCCTTCAATCCGCTCAACGCGCCCACGGAAATCGCGTGGGGATGGGTCCGGAAATGGCAGCAGCGCGACGACATCTATCAGGTCGGCCAGCTGGCCGCGATGCTGCTGCGCGGAGACATCACGAGTCCGATGCGCAGCCGCGACGTACGCGGCCTCCCCTGCAGCGATCATTTGAAGGAAGTCATTCATCGCTGCCTCGGCGCGCGCGGCAGCCGCTACGAAGCGGCCGCCGAACTCATCGCGGCGCTGCGACATCGTCCCAAGGAGATCGCGGTGGGCCGCATCGCGAGTCTGGCGGGAAAACGGCTATCGATCACCGGATTCCTCACTCGCCCCCGCAGCGAGGCGTTCGCCGCGGCCCGCAAGGCGGGAGCGATCATACAGTCGAAGCCCGGGCGCGCCACCGATGTACTGGTGCGAGGCCGGCCCAACCGGCTGCAGATCGCGGGCGAGGATGGTGGCACAAAATTGATAGAGATCCGGCGCCTGGCGGCGCTGGGGCATCGGATCACCATCATCGGCGAGCGGCAGTTCTGGAAACTGGCGGCGCCGCCTGTCCGGCCCCGCGCGCGCAAGCGCTAGGGGAGCGGCGCCCGGCGCGCTTCCGTCGCCGGCAAATTCTCTTCCACGAATGTCGTCAGCAGCGTGAACAGATGCTGCCGCGTATTGCCCCCGGCGATCGAGTGCGTCCGGTTCGGATAGACCATCAACGAAAACGGCTTGTTGGCCTCCACCAGCGCATTGATCATGGCTTGCGTGTTTTGGAAATGCACGTTGTCGTCGCCCGAGCCGTGCACGATCAACAGCTTGCCGCGTACGTTCTTCGCGTAGGTGAGCGGTGACCCTTTGTCATAACCGGCCGCGTTGTCCTGTGGCAGTCCGTTGTAGCGCTCCGTATAGATCGTGTCGTAGTACTTCCAGTGCGTCACCGGTGCAACGGCGATTGCCATACTGTATACGTCCGGCGCCTGCGTGATCATGTTGAGCGACATAAAGCCGCCGTAGCTCCACCCCCAGATCCCCATCCGGGTCGAATCGACATATGACAGCCGGCCCACCGCCCGCGCCGCCGCGGCTTGATCGTGCGTTTCGACGACGCCCATCTGCTTGTAAATGATTTTGCGCCACGCGCGCCCGCGCGCGCCGGTCCCGCGGTTGTCGACGCTCGCCACGATATAGCCGCGCTGCGCGAGCATCTGGTACCAGAGGTAGTTCTGACCGCCCCAGGCGTCCGTGACCGTCTGCGACCCGGGGCCGCCATACACAAAAAACAGCACCGGATAGCGCGAGGTCGAATCGAAGTGCGGCGGCTTGATGAACCAGGCGTTGAGCTTGACGCCGTCCCCGATATCCACCTGGCGGAAGTCCGTCGCGCCCATGCGCAGCGACGCCACCTTCGACTTGAGTGCCGCATTGTCCACGAGTGTGCGCAGCGTCCGGTGATCGGGCAGACTGACCATCGTCACGGTGGGCGGCACCCCGAAGCGCGAATAGAAATGCACCGCAAACCGCGCGCTGGGCGACACATCGTAGCCGTGCGTGCCGGGCTCGCCGGCGGGCGTCACGCGGACCGGCTGGCCGCGCTTGGCGTAATTGACGCGATAGAGATAGCGCTGCGTAGGATTGTCCGGAGACGCCGTGTAATAGATCCACTTCCCGATGGTGTCCACGCGCTGAACGCCCAGCACATCGAACGCGCCCGACGTGAGGGCGCGCGGAGCGCCGCCGTCGCGCGGGAACAGATACAACTGACTCCACCCGCTGCGCTCGGACATCCACAGCATGTCCTTGCCGCTGTTCAGAAAACGCAGCGCATCGAATTGCTCAATCCAGGCGCTGTCGGTTTCGGTGAACACGGTGCGGACCTGGCCGGTCTGAGCGGGTTCATATGCTGGATGACCAGCTCCTTGCTCCCCGCGCCTCGTCCTTCTTTCGGAGCCCATTCCATTCGCGCGATGTAGTTGTTGCGCGGATCGCCGGGGATGTTGATCCAGCGCGTCTCCCCACCCGTCGCGCTCACTACGCCGACCCGCCCCGCTGAATTGGTCCCGCCCGCCTTGGGATACTGGACC
>JBHEMG010000050.1:0-18561 GCA_046262715.1 Gemmatimonadales bacterium | reverse complement strand
GGCGATCATCGTCAACAGCCCCAGCAATCCGGCGGGCCGGGTGCTCACCCGGCCTGAGCTCGAGGCCATCAGCGAGCTTTGCGTCCGCCACGACGCGCTGGCGATCACCGATGAGATCTACGAGCATATCCGCTTCCAGGGCGAGCACGTACCGATTGCCACGCTGCCGGGCATGCGGGCGCGCACCGTGACCATCAGCGGCGCGTCCAAGACGTTCAGCGTCACCGGCTGGCGCATCGGCACCATCATCTCGCCGCCCGACGTCACCGACGCGATCCGCAAAGTCCACGACTTTCTCACCGTCGGCGCCCCGGCGCCGCTGCAGGAAGCGGTTGCCGTCGGCATGGAAACGTTGGGGGACGACTATTACGAGGGCCTCGCGCGCGACTACAAACGGCGCCGTGACATTCTGTGCGACGGGTTGCGCCAGGCGGGCTTTCGTTGCCGCCCGCCACAGGGCGCGTACTACGTGATGGCTGACTTCTCCGCGCTGTCCCGGCTGCCCGATCAGGAATTTGCCCGGTGGCTCACCGCCGAGCACGGCGTTGCGCCCGTCCCGGGCTCGAGCTTTTACTCGCGGCCGGAGCTGGGGCGCACGCAGGTGCGTTTCGCGTTTTGTAAGACGGAGGATATGCTGCAGCAGGCGGTGGAGCGGCTGCAGCGCGTGCGCGATTAGAGCGCGTTCTCGACTTCCCGAAATCCTTCGACTTGCGCGTTGATTTCGCGCGCGATTTCGCGCGCGAGTCCCAGGTCCGTCGTCAAGCTTCGTACGCTCCCGGTCCCCGCATGCAGCCGCAACAAATTGAGCCGGATCGTTTCGAGCGCCGCCACGGCGTCTTTGAGCCGTTGCTGGACGAGGTCTCGCTCCTTTGTAAGGTCCGCGAGGATGCGCTCCTGTCGCGCGGCAATTGCGGCATCGGCGCCGGCGCGGTGGTCCACGTCCGACAATACCTCCTGGAGCTCGTTGAGCCGGGCGCGCATGCGTTGCGCGTCCTGCTCGAGCCGGTGCACCACGTCCGGTAATTCCCGCAGCTGCTGGCGTGTCTCCTTCGGCAGTGTCTCGTACAGCTGTTCGGCGGCCATCCCGAGCGCGAGCTCGGTGGGACGATGCGTGAGCGACGCCGGCAGCGCTTTGGCGCCGGTGAGCATGCGTGCGACGCCGAACAACCAACGTCCGAAGCGACCCGTCCACAGTCGTCCCCAGAACTCCGCGTCGACGTCCCGCCGGCGTTGCAGCATGATGAGCGCGCCCATGCCGGAGCTCACACCGATGGTGAGGGACCACCCGAACAGTGTCATGAGGCTGAAACCCCACGGGTCGATCCGGTTCATGATCGTCAGCGTCACCATCGCGACTCCCGTGCCGATGCCGCCGATCCAGCGCAGCACGCGCTCGAACGCGGACGGCCCGCCGCCGTGCCCGAGCCCGTACGCGCGCTCTTCCCGCGTGCGGTCGATCTCCGCCTTGAACGCGACGCCGATGTCGCTATGGCCGAAGCCGGCGTTCAGCAGTTTCCGCGCGCGATTGATCAGCACACCCAGCGGAACCAGGGTGTAGCCGCTCACGAGCGTCACGAAGCCGACAGCCACCGACTGCGTCAGCATGCCGGCGATGGGCGTGGCGACGAGCATCACGAACGGCCACAGCAGCACTCCACTGCCGTCCAGTCGCGCTTCATGCTTCACAAACGCGCGCAACGCGACGGGCAGCTCGCGCCGCTGCTCCAGCGCATGACCGAGCTGGTCGGCGAGAACCGCGGGGCCGTCCGGGCGCTCCTCCCGCTCTTTGGCGAGACAGCGGTCGATTGCCTGGGCCAGGCGCCGTGGCACGAGTGGCGCAACCGAGGCGAGCGGTGGCGCAGGCTCGGTTACTTGCTTGGCCAGCACGTCGGTCGCCTGCTCCGCCTCGAACGGCAACGCCCCCGAAAAGGCGAAATAGCCGACGATACCGAGCGAGTAGAGGTCGCTGCGCCCGTCGACCGGCTCGCCGAGCGCCTGCTCCGGACTCATGAACTCCGGCGTCCCAATCACCTCGCCGGCGCTGAGCGCTCCCGCGCCCGCTACGACGCCCGCGATCCCGAAGTCGGCGACGAGCACGCGACCGCCGTTCTCGAGCAGGATGTTGTCGGGCTTCACGTCGCGATGAATCACGCCCTGCGCGTGCGCGTACGCGAGCGCCCAGGCGACGTCGCGCAATACGCGCGACGCCTCCGATGGCGCGAGCGGTCCGCGCCGCCGAACACGCTCCGTCAATGTTTCGCCTTCGATGTAGGCCATCGCGAAGAAGACAAACTCCGCGATCTCTTCGACGGCATGGATGGGAATGATGTTCGGATGCGACAGCTTCGCCGCGGTCCGCGCTTCGCGTAGAAACCGTTCGCGCAGCCCCGAATTGGATGACTTCGACGGAGGGAGCAGCTTGATGGCCACGGGGCGATCCAGCCGTACCTCGCGGGCGAGATACACGACCCCGATGCCGCCGCGGCCGAGCTCGCGCTCCAGGGAGTAGCGGCCCGCGACGGCCGCCTGGAAGTCGAGGAAGAGGCGGTCGGGAACGGCGGTGTCTGGCATGCCCTAATATTGCCCTGCTGGACACTTGCGCCATTCCGGGGACAGATTCTGCCGCCTATGACCGGCCTCTCCGTGCCTGTAGCGCCTCCCGCGACTCCACCGCATCAGCCCTATGTGCCGGCGTCCCAGGCGCCCGCGGAGCTGACGCCGCGCGCCATCACGCTGGGCGTGCTGCTCGGCCTGATCTTCGGGGCGTCCAACGTCTATCTGGCGCTCAAGATCGGCCTGACCGTCAGCGCATCGATCCCGATTGCGGTGCTGTCGATTACGATTTTCCGCTGGCTGGGGCGGTCGACCATCCTCGAAAACAACATTGTACAGACCACCGGCTCCGCGGCGGATTCGGTGTCGGCGGGGGTCGTGTTCACGATCCCGGCGATCCTGCTGATGGGCTACGATCTCGACATCTCCCGCGTCACGATCCTGGCGATTGCGGGTGGCTTGATGGGCATCCTGATGATGATTCCGCTGCGCCGGGCATTGATCGTGAAGGAACACGGCAACCTGCCGTATCCGGAAGGCACCGCGTGCGCGGAAGTACTGATTGCAGGCGAGCGGGGCGGCATTCACGCCAAGACCGTCTTCCAGGCGTTTGGTATCGCGTTCTTCTACAAGTTTCTGATGACGGCGTTGAAGCTGTGGCAGGAGCTGCCGGGGAAAGTCCTTCGCTCCTATCAGAACGCCGAGATCCGCGTCGAGGTGAGCCCCGAGCTGCTCGGCGTCGGCTACATCATCGGGCCGCGTATTGCGGGCTATCTGTTTGCGGGTGGCTGCCTCGCCTACGTCGTGCTGATGCCCGCCATTAAGCTGTTCGGCAGCGCCATGAACGAGCCGATGTTCGGGACCACCAAGCTGATCCGCGACATGAGCGCGGGCGAAGTCCGCGCGGCATTCGTGTTTTATATCGGCGCGGGCGCCGTGGCCAGCGCCGGGATCATTGCGTTGGCCCGCTCCCTCCCGACGATTGTCGGTGCCTTTCGATCCGGTTTCGCCGACATGCGGGGAAGCCGTGTCGGCCAGGCGATCGCCGCCAAGCTGCGCACGGACGATGACCTTCCTATAACGGTCACGGTGTTTGGCTCGATTGCGCTCGCGATCGTGCTGGCGTTTCTGCCCCAAATCGGCGTCAATCTCCTCGGCGCCGTCCTCATCATCCTGTTCGGCTTCTTCTTTACTACCGTTTCCTCCCGCATCTGCGGGCAGATCGGCAGCTCGGCCAACCCGATCTCCGGCATGACGATCGCCTCGCTCATTGCGATCTCGGTGATTTTTCTGCTGCTGGGCTGGACGCAGATCGATGACCGCGTCCGCGCGATTTCGATCGCGTGTGTCATCGCCGTCGCCGTAGCAAACGGCGGCAATACCTCACAAGACTTGAAAACCGGATTTCTGATCGGGGCGACACCGCGGCGGCAACAAATCGCGATTCTGATCGGCGCGATCGGCTCCGCCCTCGCTGTGGGATGGACGCTGACGTTCCTCAATCAGGCGTACAGCTACGAGGTTCCGGAGAGCCGGCCTGGCTTCGTCGCTCCGGCGAGTGGCAAGAGCGCCGACGGTAATGTCGTGGTGCACACGGAGACGATGAAGCACTTTGGCGTCGGCGGCACCGACTCGATCGACAACAACACCTACCAAGTCATCCGCGTGTATGTGGCAACGCAGGGCGTGCCGCCCGGCAAGTACCTCGTGGATCCCGCCTCGCACGAGATCCGCTACGTGGTAGATCCGGGCATCGGCGGCCGCATGCACGAATACGCCGGGCACGAGCTGAAGCGGCTCGACTCGCCGAAAGCCACCCTCATGGCGCTGATAACCGACGGCATCCTCACCCACAAACTTCCGTGGGGTCTCGTGCTCATCGGCGTGTTTCTGACCATCGCGATCGAGTTGATGGGTGTCTCTTCGCTTCCGGTCGCGGTCGGCGTATACCTCCCCCTGACCACCTCCGCGGGCATGTTCGCGGGCGGTCTCGTGCGGTGGGTGGTGGAGCGGAAGGTTCGCTCCGCCAACCGCTCGCTGGCGGAGATCGAATCGGGCCCTGGCGTGCTGTTCGCGAGCGGCTTGATCGCGGGCGGTGCGATCTGCGGCATTGCCGTCGCCGCGATCGCCGGCTGGGGCAGCGCGCGCGGCATGTCCGCCGACTGGCTGGCGGAAAAAATCGGCTTTTACCACACGCTCGGAGGATTTGCGACCTCAGCGATCGTCGCGCTGATCATGTTCGCGATTCTCGGCGTCCTGCTGTATCGCACCGGCCAACGGCGCACATAACACACTATGACGACACTATAGCGACAGCATGACAATCGAGACTGTGGGTTTCCTGAAAAAGCTGCTCGACACCGCTGGGCCGTCGGGCTTCGAGCAGGCACCGGGCCGCATCTGGCGTGACGAAGTCAAAGCGTACGCCGACGAGGTCCGCTCCGACGTGCATGGCAACTCTGTGGCATCCCTCAATCCCAAGGGAAAGCCGCGAGTCATGCTCACCGGCCACATCGATGCGATCGGCCTGCAGATCACACACATCGATGAGGACGGGTTCCTCTATTTCAGCGGCATCGGGGGGTGGGACTCGCAGGTGTTGGTCGGACAGCGCGTCCTGCTGCTCGCGCGCGGCGGTCCAGTACACGGCGTGGTGGGAAAGAAGGCAATTCACCAGCTAAAAAAAGAAGATCTCGATCGCGTCACCAAGGTGAGCGATCTGTGGATCGACATTGGCGCGGTCTCGCGGGACGAAGCGGCCGGACGCATCCGCATCGGCGACCCAGGCGTCCTCGATAGCCGCGTGGAGGAGTACCCCAACGGCCGAATCGTGTCGCGTAGTCTGGACAATCGTATCGGAGCATACGTGGCCGCGGAGTCGTTGCGACGGCTTGCCGCCAAACGGCCGCAGCATGCGGCGGTCTTTGCTGTCGCATCTACGCGTGAAGAGATCGCGTGGACCGGGAGCGGCGCCCGGACCAGCGCCGTCGGGATCGAGCCGGATGTGGCGATTGTCGTGGATGTCACGCATGCGACCGATTATCCAGGCGCCGACAAGAAGCACTCGGGCGATCACAAACTGGGCGGCGGCGTGGTCCTCACCCGAGGCTCCTCTATCAGCTCCGTCGTCTTTGATCTGTTGATCGAGTGCGCCGATCAGGCGCAGATTCCATATACCATCCAGGCCGCCCCGCGGGACACCGGCACGGACGCCGATGCCATCTACAACGCGATGCGCGGTATCCCCACCGGCCTCGTGAGCGTGCCCAACCGGTACATGCACAGCCCCAACGAAATGGTCGCGCTCGAGGATCTCGATCGCGCCGCGGAACTGCTCGCGACGTTTGCGCGGCGACTCGATCCGGGCATCGACTTCATCCCCCGCTGATCCGCAAAGAACAGGGCCCCGGCAAATGTGCCCGGGGCCCTGCGTTGGTCAGGAGTGTGGCAGACCTTATTGCGGCAACTGCATCCCGAAATTGCCCACGAACCAGTTCGTGAACGAGCTATTGAACGGGAACGAGTAGCAATTTGACCCGTTGGCGGGCAATGTCGCCGCATAGCCGCCCTGTAGCTGCACACACATGGTGTATTGGCTGTCACCAGTGTTGCCCAGGTTGTCGAACTCGAACATCCCGTCAGCATCTGACGTGGCGCTCGTCACGAGCTGGCCGTTCCACCGGAGTTCGATCGTCCAGCCTGCCAGGCCCATCTCACCGGCGTACATATCCTGTGACTGGTTGCCATCCATGTCCTCGAACACGACACCCTTCGCCACATGAGGCCCAACCGGCGGCGGGCTTGAGGGCGGCGGCGGTGGCGGTGGCGGCGGCGCCGGCTCGCAATTCTTCTTGTCCAATCCCGGAGGTACCGGGCGTCCCTCGGCGCGCGCGCGAGCAACCGCGGCTGCTTGATCTGCGGTGCACGCGGATTCCTCCGCGGGGCGCGAACGCGGTTTCGACTTCCCAGAGCCCTGCGCGACACCAGCCGCGAGCGGCATGGCCACGAGGGCAAGGACTATCAGTGGGGCTCGCATTCTGGTCTCCTGACCAAGGTTTGTGTGCACCTATCAGCGCGGCCCCAATGGGCAAGAACTGCACCCAATTCTGGCTCCGTCGCGCAACTCGCAGCCTTATAAGGAGATGAGCGCTATGAAGGCCACGAAATACGGTCGTGCTGCTGTCAGGTTACTTGACATCGTTTTATGCAGTTTTTCGGGCTATCTGCAACAGACAATAAGGCAGCAAAAGCTGCCTTATTTTCGCTTCAAATCTTCCAGCGCCGATTGCGCAGCCCCGCGCACCTGCTTGTCGCCGTCGTTGGTCAGCCCCTCTAGAGTGCCGATGGCTGCCGGTGTGGCCGCGAGACGCAGCGCTTCGACCGCGGTGGCGCGAAGTCCCGCCGGCTTCCGGCCGAACAAGCGGCCGCCCGGTTGAGCGAACTTGATGAGCGCCTGCACCGCGGCAGCGCTGCCGATGCGTCCCAGCGCGAGCATCAACTCCCGCTCCACCCCTTCGTCTTCCTCTTCTTCCATGGCCACGACGAGGGGCATGGCAAGCGCGCTCGATTTGCGACCTCCCACGCCGAGGGCCGCCTGCATGCGCACCTCCGGCGACTTGTCCCGCAGGGCACGCCGCAACGGCTCGGCGGCGGCGCTCGATCCGATTTTCGCCAGCGCCAATGCGACCGCCTTGCGTACGCGGTCATCCTCGTGCTCGAGCTGCTGCGCCAGGGCAGGAACCGCGTCATCCAGCGCGAGCTCGCCCGCCAGCTCCGCGACGTTACGCACCACGAACCACTGGTGGTGACCCAGCATGTGGACCAGCTGATCGGTCCCTTCCTTCATCCCTGTCAGTGCCATGAAGATGCCACGGCGCTCTTCGATCGTCGGGGCAGCCACCAGCAGATCGAGCAGCACTTCCACCCCGTCCTCCCCCGCCCTGCGCAACACCAGCAGCGCGTCTTCGCGGTCGCCAGGAATGTTCGCGAGCTCCGCGAAGGCTTCGAGCAGCGCCTTGCTGTACATCCGTTTCAGCGCGATTGAGTACTGCCGCCGCCGCGTCGCATCCGTCACCTGTTGCTCGGCGCGCACGATGCCCACGATGATCGCCAGCGCTTGCGCGATTCGATGATGCTTCATCGCGGTCTCGAGCTGCCGCCCCAGCACCGCGAGCAGATCGCCTGCATGCGGTCCGCCTGGCTTCTCCAGCAGCTCGGCGATGAGCTCTTTAGGAGAGCGCGTTGCCGCCATGGCTGGCGAGAACGCGCTGCTCTCGCCCATTCCTTCGCGTACGATCGCCGGTTCCTCGGACGATTCTCGGGCGAGCGCGGGAGCGGCGGCGGGCGCGTCATGCAACGGCATGGGAGCCCGGGGGGGAGGGGGAGGCTCTATGACGCCTATGACGGACGCCTGGATTGCGACCGCGATGTGCGTGAAGCCGCTCGCACGCAGCCGCGTCGCGATGTCCTCCTCGCCCGGTTGCTCGGCCAGCAAACGCAGGAGCTCGAAGGTTTCAGCAAGCGGCGGATCGACGGGAATCGTGATCTCTCTCACCGCGTGGAACTCCAGCCGCTGCAATAACGTGCCGCCTCCCACCGGCGTCCCGTTCACGACGAGCCGGCCGTTTTCGGCTGCCACAATCATCGCCTGGCTCTTGAGGAGAGCCGCTAAAGCCCGGAATTGCGCCTTTTGCTCGTCCTTCGCGGTGGGGTCGCGAAACAGGTCGAGCGTGCGCGCGAAGAGCGCTGCGAAATCCTGCGCGGCAGTGTCGGCGGAGGCGGGGGCCATGCGGACGCAGAATCTAACACGCTTCCGATGATTCGCCGCCGCAGCTAGAGTACGCCCATGCTCCTTTCACTTCTAGTGCTCGCGGCCGGTATGGCGACTGTGCAACAGCACGATACGCTTTCCCCAGCGGCTCGCCGCGTGCTCGCTGACGTACGATTCCTCGCGGACGATCGCCAAGAGGGGCGAGGGGTCGGCACCGCCGGGCTCACGCGCGCCGGTGCGTACATTCGCGACGGATTTGTCAAAGCCGGGCTTCGCGCGTCATTTCAGGATTTCACCATCCCTGCCGACGCGCCCGCAGTGATGCACACCAATCTTGGTGGTACCGCCACCCGGAATGTGGTGGCCGTAATCCCCGGGACCGCCGGCGCGCTACAGGGTGAAGTCATCGTCGTCGGCGCGCATTACGATCATCTGGGGTGGGGTGGCTTCGGGGCGCTCGATCCCGATTCCACAGGCCGGGTGCACAACGGCGCCGACGACAACGCTTCGGGCGCGGCGGCGCTGCTCGAGATCGGCCGGCTGCTCTCGGCCCGGCGACCCGCACGCACCATCGTGCTCGTGGCGTTCAGCGGTGAGGAGCTCGGGACTTTGGGATCGAGCTACTTCGTCAAGCACGCCGTGCCAGAACCGATCGACTCGCTGTATGCGATGCTCAACCTCGACATGGTGGGCCGGCTCCGGAACGCCCGCATACTGGCCTTGGGCGCCGCGACAGCACGTGAATTCCCCGCGTTGCTCGACTCCCTGAACACGCCGCCACGCTTCGACCTCCGCGCCTCAGGCGACGGCTGGGGACCAAGCGATCACGCTGTCTTCTTCGCGACGCGTCATCCGGTGCTGCACTTCTTCACTGATCTGCATGACGACTATCACCGCTCGACGGACGATTGGGACAAGCTCAACGTCGCGGGGATCGCCCAGATCGCGCAGTTCGTGGCCGATCTCGCGCTGACTTTGGCGAACCGCCCCGGCTCGCTCACATTCGTCGATGCCGCGCGCCCGCAGTCCACAGCTGGTGGCGCGGGCTACGGCGCATACCTCGGCACCATCCCCGATATGAGCGGCGGGACGGCCGACGGCGTGCGCATTACCGGCGTGCGGGCGGGCAGTCCGGCGGAGGCGGCCGGTCTCCAGGGTGGCGACGTAATTACCGCCATCGGCGACAAGCGAATCGGCAATCTCTATGACATGACCGATGCGCTCCGCAGCCACCAGCCCGGTGATACGGTGTTGATCATCAGCCGGCGAGACGGGGCGGAGCGTCGCGCGACCACGGTGCTGGGAAAACGCGGGACATGACGGGCGCCATCCTCACTGAGGCCACGAAGGTCGTACGGGCGCTTCGGGCCGCGCACCTCCATGACGACGGCCGACTCGCCCTGCTGCGGATGGCGTGCGAGCGGATACGGGCGTGGGGCCCGCCCTACACTTCCGTGTATGCCTACATGCTGCATGGGGACGCGCTGCAGCTCGAGGCGCATGCCGGTCGCGAAACCGAACATACCCGGATCCCTGTCGGCACAGGCGTCTGCGGCACGGCAGTCGCGGAGAAGCGGGACCAAAACGTCGCCGACGTCACTGCCGTGGGGAATTATCTCGCCTGCAACTCGTTCACCAAGTCGGAGCTCGTCGTCTTGATCCGGCGCGGCGATCACATCCTGGGGCAGATCGACATCGACTCCGATGTGCCGAACGGTTTCGGGGACCGGGAGTACGCCGACGTGAAGGAAGTCGCCGATGCGTTGGCCGTCCTATTGTAGTGCCCCTGTTTACTCGGCGGGTCGGCGGCGGCCCGCTTACCGTCGTGCTGCACGGCGGACCGGGCGCGCATCACGATTACCTGCTTCCGCAATACGACCGCCTCGCGCACGGCCGCTCCCTCCTTTATTACGATCAGCGTGGCGGCGGTCAGTCGCCGGTGCCGCGTGACACGCCGGTGGGCTGGCGCGAGCACGTTGCTGACTTAGACGGAATTCGAGAAGAGCTGGGACTCGAGCGCGTGACGTTGTGCGGCTACTCCTGGGGCGGTCTGCTGGCGGTGCTCTATCTGCTGGAGCATCCCCAAAAGGTGGAACGGTTGGCGCTCGTCTCTCCGGCATCGATCACGGCCGAGTACCGCCGTCAGTTTGACGTGGAGTTTGCGCGCCGCATGGCGGTGCCTGAGGTACAACGCGAGCGCGACGCGTTGCGCGCGAGCGGCCTACGGGAGCGCGATCCCGCCGCCTACCAGCGCCGGGCATTCGAGCTCTCCGTCGCGGGTTACTTCCGCGATTTTCGCGACGCGAAGAACCTCACGCCGTTTCGAGTTAACGCGCGCACGCAGCAGGCGGTGTGGGACAGTCTGGGCGAATACGACCTTCGTCCTCAGCTCCGTGATTACGCCTCCCGGGTCCCTCCTCCGCCGTCACTTATCGAGCACGGCACATTCGACCCGATCCCGATCGCCGGCTCCCGCGAGCTCGCCACACTCCTCCAGGCCCGTCTCGTCGAGCTTCCCGTGGGACATTGTCCCCATGTCGAAGCGACGAATGACTTCGTCCGCGCTCTGGATGATTTCCTGCCCAGAGCGTGAGATCCACACCGTTCGGGCTCGCCTTCGCCCACATTGCCGATCAACGCTTCCCCGCCATTGCCGAAGCGCTGCAACAGGATGGCGGTCCGCCTGCCGACCGCGACCGTTTCGTATTACTCGAGCCAGTGGGACGACTGTTGCACGATCTAGTGAGCGACAGCGTGGGCGCCGAGGCGCTCGAGGGACATGCGCTGTTGTTGCATCATGCGTTCCTGCATTGGGCGGCCGCGGGACGCATCTACCGGATCGGTGAGCAGGCACTCCGCCGGGCGATTCCAGCCACGGACATGACCGCTCGCGTCCCCCACCCCGCCTTCTATCTCCAGCTTCCCGAGCTGCGCGTCTGGGGCACGCCCACCGCAGACGGTCCCCCCGAGCCGCTCGACGGCATGTTCGTCAGCGCGGGAAGCGAGACCGACACCATCGCTGTGCTCGCCATCTTCGGGATGCGACCTGATCGTCCCGGATTCAGTGCGCTCGGTCTCGAGGGCCGGGCCGATCCGGGGGACGCGACGCCGCAGGAAATCGAAATCGCGGCGGCGCGTGAAGACGGCAGCGCACCATTCGGCCCGACCTTGGCAGGCGGGTCGGCGGCAGGACTCTATTCGGTGGCGAACGCGGGAGAGTTGCTGCTCCTCACCTGTCGCCTGCTGACGCTTTTGCCCCGCCACGCCGCATCTGGAGAGCCGCCGCAGTCCGACGCATTGGAGCACGTCGTACCGGTCGACTAGATTCCGGCTCCCATGAAGACGACCGTGGCCGCGAATCAACGCAAAGCGCTGGCGCGAAAGATCCTCGTGCATCTCAAGCGCGAGTATCCCGATGCGACGTGCGCGCTCACCCACAAGAACGCGTTGGAGCTTGCCGTCGCGACGATCCTCTCGGCGCAGTGCACCGACGCGCGCGTCAACATGGTGACGCCCCATCTGTTCGCGAAATACCGCACCGCAGCCGATTATGCCGCCGCGGACCCGCGCGTGTTGGAAAAGGAAATTCAGTCCACGGGATTCTTCCGCAATAAGACCAAATCGATCATCGGAATGGCCCAGGCGCTGATGGAGCACCACCGCGGAGAAGTACCACAGACCATGGAGGAGCTCACGGCGCTCCCCGGGATTGGCCGCAAAACGGCCAACGTGATCCTCGGCACCTGGTTTAGAAAGAATGAAGGCATAGTGGTCGACACCCATGTCCACCGCTTGACGCGATTGCTGTCTCTGGCGGCACAGGATGACCCGGTCAAGATTGAGCAGGAGCTCATCGGCATTGTGCCGCGGGAAGACTGGACCTGGTTCTCCCACACCCTCATCCACCACGGACGCGGCGTTTGCATCGCGCGCCGGCCGCGATGCGCCGACTGCGTGCTGAACCGCCTGTGCCCGAGCTCGACGGTATGACGGCACTCAGTCCAGTCGATCGGGCAACGCTCATCGCTACCCGGCGAGACATTCATCAACACCCCGAGCTGGGGTTCGAGGAGACCCGCACTGGCGCGCTCGTGGCGGACCGCCTGCGGCAGCTGGGCCTGCAGGTGACGGCCGGGATTGGCCGGACGGGAGTGGTCGGACTGACGCAGCGCGATCGGGGCGAGGGACGCTGCGTGCTGGTGCGCGCCGATATGGACGCATTGCCGGTCGAAGAAGCGAACGACGTGCCCTATCGCTCCCGCAATCCTGGCAAGATGCACGCGTGCGGGCATGACGGGCACGTCGCGATCGGTCTCGAAGTGGCGCGTCGTTTGGCGACGCTCGACCTCCGGGGAAGCGTGAAGTTCGCGTTTCAGCCCGCCGAAGAGGCGTCGAATGGCGCCCAGGCGATGATCGGCGATGGCGTTCTCGACGGGCCGCGCGTGGACGCGGCGTTCGGCATTCATCTCTGGAACGACTTGCCGGTCGGAACGGTCGGCATCACGGCGGGGCCGGTCATGGCCTCGGTCGATCAATTCGAGATCGAGATCCTCGGTCGCGGCGGCCATGCGGCCGCACCGCATCAGACGATCGATCCCGTCCTCATCGCGGCGCACGTGATCACCGGGCTGCAGAGCTCGGTATCGCGGCGACGCGATCCATTCGAGGAAGCGGTCATCTCGGTCACCGAAGTGCACGCGGGCCGCGCGTTCAACGTGATTCCCGCGCGCGCCGATTTGCGTGGCACCGTACGCACCTTTGGCGGCCGCTTCTTCGAAGCGGCTCCGCAGCTGGTCGAGGATACCGCGCAAGGGATTGCGGCCGCATTCGGCGCGCAGGCGAACGTGCGCTACAACCGTCTGAGCGCGCCGCTGATCAATGACGCGCAGCTCAGCGAGTTGATGCGCGATGTCGCCGCCGCGGTCGTGGGGCCGGCGAACGTGCGCCAGGGCGTGCGCACCATGGGCGGCGAAGACATGGCTTTCTTCCTGGAGCGGGTTCCGGGCTGCTTCGCGTTCGTCGGCTCCGCGCCTCGTAACGGCGCCGCATCGCCGCATCATAGCCCGACCTTCGACATCGACGAGGAGTCGTTGGTGATCGGCGCCGAGCTGCTTACGCGGACGGCTATCCGCTACTTGAGCTGACGCGATGTCGAACCAGCTGGCCTTGGAATCGTCGGCGTACCTCAAATCCGCCGCGCATCAGCCCGTACACTGGCTCCCCTGGGGCGATGCGGCGTTCGCCCGTGCGCGCGAGACCAAAAAACCAATCCTCCTCGACATCGGCGCCGTCTGGTGCCATTGGTGCCATGTCATGGACGGCGAGTCGTACGAAGATCCCGCGATCGCCGAAATTCTGAACCGCGATTTCGTGTGCATTAAGGTCGATCGCGACGAGCGACCCGACGTTGACTCCCGCTACCAACGCGCGGTGCAGGCGCTCAGCGGTCAGGGCGGCTGGCCGCTCACCGCCTTCCTCACGCCGGACGGTGAGGTGTTTTTTGGCGGAACCTACTTCCCGCCCGACAACAACTCCTACGGACGGCCCGGTTTCCACCGGGTGCTGATGGAGATCGCGCGCGCGTTCCGCGAGGAGCAAGATCGCGTCACCACCAACGCGCGCGCGATCCGCGGCCACGTCGTCCGGACTCTCGACGAGGCCAAGCCCGGCGTCGTCGGTGCCACGCTCGTGAGCGGCGGCGCCGATCAGATCGCCCGACTTTTCGACGTCCGCTACGGCGGCTTCGGCACGGCGCCCAAGTTCCCACACCCGGGCGCGATCGAATTCCTGCTGGCACGCGGGCACGATGTCGGCCCCGCGGTCGAATGGCCGCGGCAAATCGTGGAGAAGACGCTGACCGCGATGGCGCGCGGGGGGATCCGCGATCACCTCGGCGGTGGCTTTCACCGTTACTCCGTGGACGAGCGCTGGGTCGTGCCGCATTTCGAGAAGATGTCGTACGACAACTCGGAGCTGCTGCGTGCCTATCTCTCCGGGTATCAGGCCCTCGGCACGCCGCTCTTCAAAGAGGTCGCGGCCGGAATCGTGGACTGGGTCCTCGAGGTCATGACCGACACGAAACAAGACGCGTTCGCCACTTCGCAGGATGCCGATCTGACGTTCGGCGATGACGGCGACTATTGGACGTGGACGTTGGACGAGGCAAAGGCAGTACTGACTGCTGCGGAAGGCGCGGTCGCTGCTCGCGTGTTCGATATCCAGGAAACCGGCGAGATGCACCACAACCCGCACAAGAACGTCTTATGGTGGAAACAGGACCCGGCGGGTGACGATGAGTGGCAAGTGTTGCGGTCGGCGCTGAACAAGCTCAAGGCCGCGCGCGATAGCCGCACCGCGCCCTTCGTTGACCGGGCCGCCTACGTCAACTGGAACGCCATGATGGCCGCCGCGTTTCTCCACGCCGGTGCCGTGCTCGACCGGCCAGAATGCAACGTCGTCGCGCTCCAAGTGCTGGATCGCATCTGGTCGGAAGCGTGGAATGCTGACGCCGGCATGTCACACGCACTCGGACGCGCCGAGCCGCGGGGCATGCTCGACGACAATGTGCAGTCGGCTGCCGCGTTCCTCGACGCGTTCGAGGCAACGGGTGAAGATCGCTGGCTGGCACGCGCCACCGCCGTGATGCGCTACTGCGCCCGCGCCCACGGCGATACCAACGGCGGCTACTTCGACATTGCCGCGACGAGCGGCACGGCCTATCTCGACACGCGGGCCAAACCGGTCCAGGACGCGCCGACGCCGTCGCCGAACGGTGTCGCCGCTATGGTGCTCGCGCGCCTCTGGGCACTGACGGACGATGCCGACTGGCGCCGGCAGCTCGACCGGCAGCTGGGCGCATTCGCCGGGAGCGCCGCCGAGCTGTCGTTGTACGGATCGACCTTGCTGCGCGCGGTGGACTGGGCGGTCCACCCCGTCACCCGGATCGACGTCGCCGGCCCACAGGGCGCCGGACCCGCCTGCGCGATGCATCTGCTGGCGCTGCAAGCGTACCGGCCGCGCAAGGTGGTCGTACGGAAGACCGCGGCGCTGCCGGCGGCAACCGTTTGCATCGGGACGAGCTGCTCGCTCCCGGTGAGCAGCCCGGACCAACTCACCGAGCTTCTTGGATCGTGAATCGCCGCACCCTCGGTCGCACCGGCCTCTCGGTCAGCGAAATCAGTTTCGGAGGCTGGGCGATCGGCGGCAATGACTTCGGCAATTCCTATGGATCGACCGACGACGCAGAATCGCGGCGCGCGATTCGCCGAGCGTTCGATCTCGGATGCAATTTTTTCGATACCGCCGACGTCTACGGGCACGGACATTCGGAGGAGCTGATCGGGGCTGAGCTGCGCGACGTGCGCGACCAGGTGATCATCGCGACCAAAGTCGGCGGCAACTTCTACAACCGCGACCTGCATCCCCTGCTGCGCGAGCGCATTGCGCAGGCCGTGGGTGTGCCGTTGGACGACATCCCCCCGGACGCGCCGCTCCCCGTGACGCACGACGCCACCTTCACGCCCGCCTACATGCGATTCGCCGTGAAACGGTCGCTCGAGCGGTTGCGCACCGACTACATCGATGTGCTGCAGCTGCATAATCCGCCTGTCGGTCTGATCGCGGCGACGGCCACGTACGAGCCGCTCGAAGAGATGAAGCGAGCCGGTTTGATCAGGTTTTACGGCGTGTCGGTGCATGCGCCCGAGGAAGGGCTCTCGGCGGTCCTGGCAACCTTGCCCGACACGGTCCAAATCGTGTACAACTTGGCGCGGCGCGAAGCCGAGGACACATTCCTAGCCACCGCACGCGCCGCCAACGTGGGCGTCATCGCGCGCGAGCCGCTCGCCAACGGTTTTCTGGCGGGCGGCTATCACGCGGAAAGCACGTGGGAAAGGGGGGACATCCGCGGACGCATGCCCCAGCCCAACGAGATGCAGCTGACGGCGCTGGGCCAGCGGGTGCGGGAGCTGGCGGAGAAGTCCGGCAGGACCGCCGCCCAGCTGGCGCTAAAATTCGTGCTCGATCGCGCCGAGATTTCGTGCGCGATCGTGGGAATGAAGTCGGTGCGACAGGTCGAGGAAAACCTCAACGCGGGGATGTAGATGCCGAACAAGAAAGCGGTGATTGAAACGGCCAAGGGCACCATCGAGGTAGAGCTGTTCGCGGACGAGGTGCCCGGGACCGTCGCGAATTTTGAGAAGCTCGCCAATTCCAACTTCTACGACGCAACGAAGTTTCATCGCGTCATCCCGAACTTCATGGTGCAGGGCGGCGATCCTTACTCCAAGAGCGGCAAGGGGCCGGTCGGCACCGGCGGTCCTGGCTACACGATCAAGTGCGAAACGCAGAAGAACACGCACAAGCACGTCGCCGGGACGCTGTCGATGGCCCATGCGGGCAAGGACACCGGGGGCAGTCAGTTTTTCATCTGTCACTCTCCGCAGCGACATCTGGACGGCGTGCACACGGTATTCGGACAGGTGACGAAAGGGATGGACGTGGTCAACGCCATCAAAGGCAACGACGAAATCAAGTCGATTCGCGTCTCATAAGGGGGATTTGTGATCGCTTTGCTGCTGGCGCTGTCGTCGATCGTGCAGGACACGTCATCACTCGTCGTGCGTATCGGCACCGACACGCTCTCGCTGGAGCAGTACACGCGCACCGCGACGCAACTGCGCGGGGAGTACGTCATTCGCTCACCGCGGAGCCTGCATCGCATATATGCCGCCGACCTGAATCCCGACGGCAGCATACGCCGGCTCGAGCTGGTGACGCATAACATCGGCGGTACGCCGGGGCCCGCGGAGACCCGGATGACGATGCAGTTCAACGGCGACAGCGCCGTCATGAGCTTCCCGCGGGGAGACAGCACCGCGACCGCCAAGTTGGCCGTGCCGCGCGGCACGATGCCCTTCCAGCTGTACGTCTTTGGACTGATCGAGCAGATCGGACGGATGGCGCGGGCCAGCGGCAAGGACAGCATGCGCTTGACCGCGCTGACCTCCGCCAACGCCACGAGTGGCGCCTACGTGAAGCGCCGCGGTGGAGACACGCTCGTCATCATGTTCGATGAGGGGCAGTTCGCCGGCGTCGGGCCGTTCACGTTCACCCTCGACCGCGAGGGATGCCTCACGTGGCTCACCGGTAAGGGCAGCACCCTGCAAGTGGACGTCACGCGAGTCCCGTCCCTCAATATCGCGCAGGCAGCTCCGCTGTTCGCCAACCGGCCGCTCGGCCAGTTGTCGCCGCGTGACACGGTGCGCGCCACGGTGAACGGGGCCGAGGTATCGATCGATTACGGCCGGCCGATGAAGCGCGGCCGCGAGATCTTCGGCAACGTCGTGCCGTGGAATGCGGTGTGGCGGACCGGCGCCAATGCCGCGACGCAGCTGCAGACGTCCGCGGATCTCACGATCGGCGGCGCGACCGTACCCGCCGGCAAGTACACGCTCTGGACGATGCCGTCGCCAAGCGGGTGGCAGCTGATCATCAACAAGCAAATCGGCCAGTGGGGCACCGAGTACAATCCGGCGCAGGATCTCGTCCGGGTCAACGCGAAAGTCGAAACGTTGGCGTCGCCCGTCGAGCAATTTGCGATTGCGGTTGAAGCCGGGCAGATGACGCTCGCCTGGGACCGCACGAAGGTTTCCGTGCCGGTGGCGAAGAAGTAAGTGCACCTCGACTTTGCCGTTGTCGCCGACTACGCGTTGGTGGATCAGTCGGGCAAGATGTCGGTGCTCGGCATTTTCCAGCACATCTGGGTGCCACAGTTCCCGGCGATGCACCCCCGCCTGCACCTGGTGCTCCGCCTCAAGGGCAAGCGCACCGAGGTAGGAGAGCACCAGGTACAGATCAGGCTGTTGGACGATCAAGATGCCGAGCTGCTCGGCGGCGCGGGCACGGTCAACTTCGCCGAGCCGCCGGCCGGTATCACCGAGATCGAAGCAGCGGCCGTGCTGGTATTCGACGTGCCGTTTCCGCGCGCGGGACAGTATCGCTTCGAGATCACCGTGGACGGGGACCGCAAGGCCACCGTACCGATTACCGTCTCTCAGATGCCGACTGCCCCGGCCCCGCCGCCCTTTTCGCCCAAGGCTCCCGGTTCCTAGGCTGCGGCCGCTGCTCCTCGCTGCTGTCCTCGCCCTCGGCTTCAACATCGGGGGCTATCCGTTGCTGGACCCAGACGAGGGGCGCAATGCCGAAGTAGCGCGCGAGATGGCGGCGACGAACGACTA
>JBHEMG010000049.1:0-5082 GCA_046262715.1 Gemmatimonadales bacterium | reverse complement strand
TAACCATACGCTCAGGCCACGGGTATCAGAGTTCGCTGCGTGTTGTCGTCCTCTACCCTGGAAGGTTTATGGGCATCGTTACGATTCTGATTGTTGGACTGATTGTCGGCGCGATCGCCAAGCTGCTCGTGCCCGGCCGCGATCCGGGCGGTTGGATCATCACGATTCTGCTGGGTATTGCCGGTGCCTTCGTAGGGACGTGGCTCGGGCGGGTGCTGGGGATGTACCGTAACGGCGAGTCCGCGGGCTGGATCGCCTCGATCATCGGCGCCGTGTTGTTGCTCCTGATCTACCGCATGGTGGTCCGGCGGCGCCCCGTCGTCTAAGCAGCCTCACCCCCGACCCCTCTCCGTTCCGGAGAGGGGGAACGCGCTGAGGCTTACGCCACCCGCCGCACAATCTCCAGCTTCACGACCTCCGGCTTCGCTTCGACTCCCGCTTCGGGCCGCGACTTCCCAGCGCGAGTCACTTTGCGAATACTCGTCCACACGGCGAGCAGCTCCGGTGCCTGAAATGCCACGAGGCCATCCAGCACCCGCAAGACGCGGCACATCTCGTGACCCGCATCCCAGAGATCGGCAGTCGCGCCCACCTGCTCGCGCTGCGCCGCGCGGGACTCGTCCAGGGTCCGCTCGAATTCGCGCAGCGCCTCGGCAGTCGCCGACAGCAGCTCCTGGGAGAAGGACGCGGCCCTCAGCAGATCCTGATGCGCATTCGCGCGTTCCAGCGCAATACGGACGAGTGTAATGAACGAGACGTCCGGCACGCGATGGCGCGGCACGCGGAATTGCACCGCCAGCCCCGTCATTTGTTGCTCCGCGACAACCGCCACATCTGCTAAATACCGCAGCAGCGTTCGCTCGAGCAGGCGCCGCACGCCTCTGCGCCGTGCCGTCGAGCTCCGCAACGCCACCACGCTCGCGCGCTGCCGCAAACCGGCCGCATCCATGCGCTCGATGAGCGCTTCGAGCGAGTCGCGGGTGATGCCGTCGAGCCCCCGGGCCGGGTGCGCGCGCAAGAAGTCCCGCACTCGTTCCGCCATCTCCAGCCTTCGACGCAATACCACGTTCATACGCTGCTCCTTTCCTTCATATAGCAGTGCGACAATCGGGCCACGGCGGTTTGTGCTCGCGTGCGGGCGTTTGCACCGGGCATTGTCCCGCTTTGAGGACGCATTTCTCCGATAGGAGACACCGTCAGGTTGCCCAACGCCCGCCGTTTTCACACGCGTTGTCCGCTATTGCCCGGGTTGCGGCCGCCTCTCCCCGCCGAACGCCCGCGTTTCGGGGCGATCGCTGAGCTTCTGAATTGCAACACGTCGATATTCGGGAGTCGCGGGAGGGAGGTGACTGACCAATGCCGTCGTTACACGGGTTTCGGGGAGATGCTAGTCGCGAGGACGAGGATGTGCGGTGCAAGAGGGACGCGTTTCGCCGGCCGCGCCCTACTTCATCATCGACGCGAGGCGTGCATTTCTGCAAAGCGCCGTCGTGTGCTCGCGCGCGGGACCTGTCGATCCTCGACTGCTCGGCCCGCGCTCTCATTCCCGCAGCGCGCGCTCGCAAAATGACGGCGTTTCGGGCGTTGTTGATGAGATCGACGCAAAACCGTCTGAGTCGCGTCTACGTGCCGAGTGACTCGCCAAACAGCGCCAACTACGTCTTCCAATGCCGCTCGTGCGCGTCGGGGTCGTAGGCCGGCGTATCGCGCGGCACAAAGCCGTGCTTCGCCGGATAGGTCTCGATCACGTGCGCCACGCCCGCATCGCTCAACGCCTGCTCGAGCCGAGCCTTCATGTCGTCCGGGAAGGCGGCGTCCTCGATGGCGCCGGCGATGTAGACGCGCGCCTTGATGCTCGGCGCCAGGCGATGGGGACTCTCCGGCGCATCGGTCGCAAGTCGGCCGGGGTGATACGCAGCGGCGGCCACGACGCTGTCCGGGAAGGTGCCCGCGGCCGCCAGCGACGCGGCGCCGCCCATGCAGTACCCGGTCGTCCCGACGCCACCGGGCCGCGCGTCCGGGTGGTGCGTGAGAAAGTCGAGAAACGCCGCCGTGTCCGACATCAGATTCGGCAGCGTCGCGAGCGCCATGAACTTTTCCCCCAGCGTCTTGCGCTGCTCCGGATCGCTGAAAATCGTCTTGGCATCCATCGGTGCGTACGGGCCCGAGCGGTAATACAAATCCGGGAGCAGGACGAGATAGCCGTTCGTCGCGAGACGCGCGCCGATCTCGAGCATCGCCGGCCGCATCCCGATGCCGTCCATGAACACGAGCACCGGCGGCCACGGCCCGGACCCGTCTGGACGAAACAGGTGACTGGGGCAGCGCCCGTCGCGCGTACGAATCTCTATCTGTTGGTCTTGGGTCATGCGGGAATGCTAACCAATCTTTCCCATTTTATTTTTTCAAACCAAACGCGATCGCCCGTCATCCTGAGCGAGCTCGCAACGCGAGCTCGCGAAGGACCTCCTGAGCGTAGCGAAGGATCTGCTTCTGACTCAGCTCAGCGTTCCTCCAACGCAATCCGCGTGATCCGCCCCCCAGGGCCCACCGCCCAGCCGTTGCGGCGCGACGCGAACCCCACGCTCCAGTACGCCGCAGCGCTCGCGTTCAGCCACGTCCCACCTTCATCCGGCGACCAGTCGAGCCCCCTCGGCCCCACCGCCACCACATAGCGCTCGAGCCCGGGCACGAACACCACGCTGTAGGCCGCGCCGCTGAACGTCGGGCGCGTCCCGTGACTCCACGTGCGCCCGCCATCCGCCGTCACGGCGACCACACTGTCACTCCGATCATCCCTGTCGAGGAGCCTGCCGCCTAATGCCACCCCGTGGCGGCCGTCGCGAAACGCGAGTGCCGCAATGCCCGACGCCTCGCCGCGAACGACGGGCAGCGTCGCGAAGGCCCAGTGACGTCCGGCATCGCTGGTGCGATACACGCGCGCGCCGGAGGGCGACTCCGTGCCAAACCAGCCCTCGGCGCCCCCGAGCACCACCAGGCACCCGCCGCTGGCGGCGGGGGAGCCCTCGCCAGACAGCGCCGGCGGCATGGCGCCGTCGCCCACGCGCTCCCAATGCATGCCGCCGTCCTCGGTGCGGATCACGATCATCTGCCCGTTCACCGCATCGCTCACCGCGATGCCACGGCGCGCGTTCCAGAAATCGAAGCAGTCGTAGAACGCCGTCGAATCGCGATTCATGAACTGCAGCTGCCAGGAGCGGCCCGCGTTGGTGGTCTTGTAGATGCGCGAGCGCTCACCCGGTCCCGCGGCGAGCAGGTACGCGGTATTCGCGTCGACGGCAAACACGTCCCGGAACTCTAGCGCGGAGTCGGGTCCCGTCATCGCGCCGGGCACCCAGGTGTTGCCGCCGTCGATCGTGCGCACCCAGGTCGCATGGTGGCCGGCGACCCATACGACGGAATCGCTCACGGCGCTCACGGCCTGGAGCAGGGCGATCGTGTGGCTCACTTGCTCGACGAGCACCGCCTGCATCAGGCGCGGCGGCGGAGGCACGCGATGGGCGCAGCCCAGTGCGCAGACGGTCGCGAGCGCTCCCAACGCGGTCCCGCGAGCTATCGTGTTGACCCGGCGCGTACGCCCTCGAAGGCCTGCTCCACCGTCTGCAACTTGATGTCGGGATACAGCGTGGTCGCGTCGCGCGCGGCGCCGGCGCGCTTGACCGCGTCGCCGCGGATCCACACGGAGCGGTGCAGCTGCGCCAGCACCAGCGCCACTGACCTTCTGCCACGTGCTGACGAGCTCGTTCTGCGCCAGAGTGTTCGCAATGATGCGAACTTCGCCGTTGCGCATGGTGGAATCGTGCAGGGCGCGCGCCGTGACGGTGCCGATGTCGGCGAGGCTGACGAACGAGCCCCGTACGTTGCCGTCGCCGTAGAGACTCACCTCCGCGGGCGGCAGCGCGCCGCCCATGAGCTTCGTTAAATCGCCCAGCGTCATCACCCAATAACTCATGAAGCCGTTCGCGTGCACAAGGGTGTACGGAACCGACGCGTCCTTGATCGCCTTGTGCACCATCGCTTTCGCATCGAACAGCACGCAGGAGTTGGGACCGGTCGCCGCGGGGTCGAGGCCAAAGTCGGACGTGACGCCCTCTCATGCCGATCTGCATCCCGCCGACGACGGACACCACTCTATCCATCCAAAGATTTCGTGTCCTTACTCCAGCCCTCGTCTCCATCCGCGTGGCGATTCCATCCTTCCCACTGCAGAGCGACTGTTTGTTCAACCGCGTCTCTAAGGCACCGCATATGCGTCTCCCGTCTTCGCGTCGGGCCGGCTGGCTCCTCGGAGTAATCCTGTTTCTCTGTAGTCCCAGTCTCCGCGCTCAGGCACCGAAGAAACATTGCCATGTGCTGTGCGCTCCGGCTTTCAGTTTGGAGCCGGCAGGCCATTACTCCCACGTATTCGACCATCCCCGGGGTCGCGATGACAGCACCGGATCGGTTCGTCGGCTTCCCTCTAAGACAAGTCTACTGCTGTCGATGCTGGTTACCATCCCCACACAACTCCCGTCCCTCTCGCTCTTCGTGGACGTCGCGTGGCTACCGACGGCCAATGCCCGGGTGAATCCCTTCACGGAATACTCGACCTCGGCGATCGGAGGCCCGATCCGTGCCAATCTTCCATCGATATCCGCCGGCGCGCTCTACCAGGTCGTGACGCAACGGCAGACGCACGGCTGGTTCGATTTCTCCCCGTACGTTGCGGCGCTGCTCAGCCAGGCCGCACGTCCCGACGCCCGCAGCGATTACACGTACAAATTGGATCTGGGGGCGACCGCAACGGCCGGCACTCGCGCAACGGAAGCGGCGCGATCGTGGCTGCAGCACGTCCGGATCGCGGCGACGCTGGATTGGGTCACCACCGGCCTGCCGCACGCCGGCGACGATCTACCCAAAGGTGAGCGGGTCTTCCTCGACGACGCCCGCGGCCTGTCACTCTCGCTGGGGCTCATCCTTCCTGTGGCGCCGCTCCCATGAACCGACTCGCGACGACCCTGACGACTGGAGTTGTGTCGACGCTGCTTGCGGCGTGCGGCGCGAGTCACGCGGAGCCCGCTG
>JBHEMG010000048.1:0-9811 GCA_046262715.1 Gemmatimonadales bacterium | reverse complement strand
CTTGTGCTGGCCGTCGTGGGCTATCTCGTCCAGTATCAGCTCGCCATCCATCAGCTGAATGTCCATGAGCTGCTCGAGCGATTCCTTCCCGAATCGAGCGGGGGCGAACACGGGACCTTCGGATTCATCGAGCGGGCCCTCGGCGACCTCGTGACGCGGCGCGGGCACCTCACGCTGCTGGCCGCGCCCCTGTTCCTCTGGTTCTCGACTCGTATGTTCGGAGGTCTGCGGGCCGCCCTGAATGAGGTCTTCGATACCGAGGAGAACCGATCCTGGCCGGTTGCCAAGCTGACCGATCTTGCCATGGTATTCGTCGCGGGCGCGCTGTTTCTCGGCAACGCGTTCGCGTCCAGCAATCCCGGCGTCGGTTCGCAGCTCATCTCGTTGGTGTTCAGCACGCTGCTCTTCTTCGTGATCTTCAAATTTCTGCCCAGTCGACGCATTTACTGGCGTACGGGCGTCGTCGCATCGCTGTTCTGCGCCGTCGCGTTCGAAATCGCGAAGCGTCTATACGCGTTGTACGTGGCGCGATTCGTCACATTCGACCGCGTGGCCTCCGACGCCAACCTGATTGGCTTCCTGCTCTTTGTGCTGTGGATCTACTACACGGCCTACATGTTTCTGCTGGGCGGCGAGGTGGCGGAGACCTACGATCTGATACGCATGCGACGCCAGCAGCGCGTGCGACTCGGATGACCGCGCGTCCCATCGATCTCCGCTCCGATACCATCACCAGGCCGTCGCCCGGGATGCGGCGCGCGATGGCGGACGCCGAGGTCGGCGACGATGTGCTGGACGGCGATCCCACGACACGTCGTTTGGAGGAGCGCGTCGCCGAACTCCTCGGCACAGAGGACGCGCTGTTCTTTCCCTCCGGCACACAGGCGAACCAGACGGGAATTGCGCTGCTGAGCGAGCACGGGACGGAGCTGCTGCTGGAAGCGAACGCGCATCTGATTCACTATGAGCTCGCGGGACTCTCCACGATCTCGGGTGTGCAGATCCGTCCCATCGCGACGCCCGATGGATTGCTCACGCCGGCGCTGGTGCGAGGGATGGTGCGGGCCGCGTCGCCGCACGTTCCGCGCGCCGCTGCACTGGCGATCGAGAATACACATAACGCCGCGGGTGGCCGGGTTTTGGACGGCGCAGCGATGGACAACCTCGTGGCCGCCGCCCGCGCCGCCCGGCTCGCCGTGCACCTCGACGGCGCGCGCCTGTGGAATGCCGCCGCGGCCGCCGGCGTCCCGCCCGCCCGTCTGGCCCGCGGCGCCGACACCGTGATGGTCAGCATCTCCAAGGGACTCGGCTGCCCGGTGGGTTCCTGTCTCGGATTCACGCGCGCGCAGCGGCCGCGCGCGTGGGAGATCCGCAAACGGCTCGGCGGCGGAATGCGCCAATCGGGGATTCTCGCGGCGGCAGGGTTATACGCGCTCGAGCATAATCTCAGTCGCATTGGTGAAGACCACGAGAATGCGACGCGCTTCGCCGAGATGCTTTCGGGCAATCCGGCTGTCCGGCCGTCCGTGCCTCAGACCAACATCGTGATGCTCGATTTGACGCGCGACGCTGATACGTCCGCGGCGCTCGCCCCGCGGCTCGCCCAGGCGGGCGTACGCGTCGTACCGTTCGGGCCGCGACGCCTGCGCGCCGTCACGCATCTCGATGTGAGCCGTGCGGAGGTGGAGCGCGCGGCCCGAATCATCGCGGAGACGCTGCGATGAGCCCCAAGGTGGAGCCCCGCTCGCAGCCGATGCCGATGGAACGCTCCATTCTGTGGAACCCCCCCGCGGCGCCCGGAACCACGGCACCGGGCCGTCCATCCTCGCGATCGCCCTACCCGATTTTTTTCCAGCAGGAAGCGGTGATCGCGCTGCAGGAGCATCTCAAGAGCTCGCCCACCCAGGCGATCTTCGGATTCCTCATCGGCGACGTGTATCGCGATCCCGAAACGGGTGTGCTGTACACCGTGATCGACAAGACGCTCAAGCTCAGTCAGGCGATTTACGGCGACAAGACGGAAGTCGTCGTCTCGCGCCTATGGGACCGGATGCAGGAGCAGCTCGGCAAGGCGTCCGCGCACCTACTCGGCTGGTATCACAGCCACCCGGGGCAGGGGGGGTTCCTGACGGCGCACGACGTCGAGACGCACGAAAAGTTCTTCACCGACCCCTGGCACGTCGCGATTCTCGTCGCTGCCGAGGCGGGCGGCGTCACCGGCCGATTCTTCCGCAGCTCGCAGACCGCCGACTGGCACAAGACGCCGCTGCCTTTCTACGAGCTGCTGCAACCCGATTCGATCAAGCCGGACGGGAAGAAGCGCTCGTTTATCGTGTGGCGGAATTACAAGGCCTACGGACCCACACTCACAGCGCCGAAACAAAAACCGGCGGCGCCCGCGTCCCCACCGCCGGCTTCAGCACCGCCACCCGTCGCGGAGGAAGCGGAAGAAGTTGAAGAAGTAGCCGAGGATGTGGAGGAGGTAGCTCCCGACAGCGGGTTCCGAATCATGCGCTCCAGTGCGGACGACATTCCCGTCATTCGCACCAGCGCGGACGATGAACCCGCGCCACCGCCGCGCCACGAACCACCGCCCCCCCCGGCTCCCCCCAGGATGTCGGCACCGGTTTTCATTCCGGACGAGCCGCCGGTTCCCGCGCCGACGCCGCCACCCAGGCGGGCGTCAGCGCCGCGGCAGCCACCGCCGCCACCACGCGCTCCCGTACCTCCACCAGTCCCGCGGTCGCCGAGCCAGTCGGATGAGATTCCATGGGCGGTCACGCCGGAGTCCGTGGCGTCGGTGCCACCGCCCGTGTTGACGCCGCCTGGGGGGGGGCGTCGCACGCCGACGCATACGTTTCGGTTGCTCGAGCAGGAGGAAGAAAAGAAGCCGGCTCCCAAGCCTCGTCGCCGCAAACGCAGGGGCCCGTGGGTGCGGCGATTGGTGATCCTCGCGCTGCTCGTCGGCGCCGGCGCAGGCGGGTACTGGTATTTCGCACTGCGCAATCCGGGCGTGCCCCCGCCGTGGGCCGGATTGCTCGATCGGGCCAAGAAGTTTGTCGCGCGTGTCACCACGAAGTCGCCACCGCCGCCAACGCCCGTTGCGCGGCGACCTGCTGCAGCGCCTCCGGCAGCAACGCCCTTTGCGCGCTACGATCGGCTGAGTGATTCGCTGGCGGGCGCGGTGCGTAGTTTTCAGGACCGGGCAACGTTGTTTGCGGGCGGCCGGCTCGATTGCGGTGGCCTCTCCGCCGGCCTCGTGACGATCGAGAATCTGTGGATCACCTATAACGCAGAACGGCGCGTACGCATGACGACATTCGATCTGCGACGAGTGACGCGGGACCAGGCGTTGTACGCCGCGGTGGATTCCGTGGAGAGCCGCTTCGAGCATTCCGGATGTCCACGGCCGTGAGTATGCTGCTGCTGTTGCTGGCATTGCAGGGCGCCGCGCCGCTTCGCAAAAGTGATCTCGTGCGGCTGCTGTCGGGGGCGGTGATGGCGCCTCCGGAGCTGGCCCAGCTGGTCAGACGCAACTGTCTCAGCTTCGCGCCGACCGAGCGCGACCGCAGCGATTTCTCGCGGCTCGGTGCCGAGGCCTCGCTACTCGCCGCGGTGGATGATTGCGGCCGGCGCGCGGCTGCGCGTGCAATGGTGCCGATTCGCGCTGTTGCCGCCCATGTTCCTGCAGCACCGTTGCCGCCGCCACGCAGCATCAGCATGCCGGCTCGTTCGATTCGCGTCGCGGCAGAGCGCAGCGGTTTCGTGTCAGGCGGCGGACAGCGCGGCAGCGCCGGCGCGCTGTTGCCGCGCGCCGTCGTGTTCGAGGCGCGTGATTCGCTGGGAGCACCGCTCGCAGGCCAGATCGTGACATTCACCGGCATCAATGCGCGCATCGAGCCCGCCAACGTCTCGACGGATGGAGCGGGACAAGCGCGTGCCGGCGTGACGCTGGGCCAGCGCATGGGCTCCGCGACCGTGATTGCCGCGATTGGTGTCATCGAGCGCCAGGTGGCGTTCAACGTCGCCGCTGGATCCGCGGCGGCGCTCGTCCTCATGTGCGGTCCGTCGAGCCTGTCCACCCGCTTCGCGGTTCGTCCCGATACCGTAATCGTGTTGCGCGTTGCCGCGCAGGACGCGTTCGCGAACCCCACGCCGCTGCTCGGGTTGCGCGCCGCGGTCGCCGATGCCCGCATCGTTCGCGTGCTGCGGGTGGCGCAAGACAGCGCCGCGGGAACGGTAGCGTTGAAACCCGATCAGCCGGGCACGACGAGCCTTGCGGTGATTGCCAATGGGATGCGCCAGTACCTAACGGTGACCGTCCCGCCCCGTGCTGCGCCGGGGAAGGTGGACTGCCGCTGATGGTTCGGATGGCCAGCGAATGACAATGATCAATGTTCAATGCTCAATGATCATTGGTCATTGATTATTGGCCATTGATCATTGGATATTTATGACGCCCCAGGTCCGCAGGCTTTCCGCTCGTGAACCGCGTCAGGCCCCCGCAGGGAGCAGCGCTAAGCGATGTCGGGATTCGTTGCGGGGAGCCTGGGGCAATTCACTCCAATGATCAATTTCCAATGTTCAATGTCCATTGATCATTGAACATTCTACATTGGACGTTCGCATGATCGCTCTCGCCCGAAAATATCGGCCCAAGCAGTTCACGGATCTCATCGCCCAGGACCATGTCGCCGCCGCTCTCCGCGGGGCGGTGGCGCAGGGGCGCGTGGCGCACGGCTATCTGTTTGCGGGTCCTCGCGGCGTGGGAAAGACGACCGCCGCGCGTATTCTGGCGATGGCGCTCAACTGCGAGCGCCGCAAGCCGGGCGACGCGGGCGAGCCGTGCGGCGAGTGCGATCCCTGCAAGCGGATCTGGACGGGCGCCGCAAACCTCGACGTCGTCGAGCTCGACGCGGCGTCGAACCGCGGCGTGGATGACGCCCGCGATCTGCGCGAGCGCGCGATGTACGCGGCGAGCACGGAAGCAGGGTCCAAGGTCTATATCGTGGACGAAGCCCACATGCTCACGCGGGAAGCCTGGAACGCGCTCCTCAAGATTCTCGAGGAGCCGCCGCCACGCGTCGTGTTCGTGTTCGCGACGACGGAGCCGCAGAAGATCGCGAACACCGCCGCGCCGATCTTGTCGCGGCTGCAGCGTTTCGACTTCCGGCGCATCGGGCCCCATGCCATCGTCGGTCGTCTCAAGCAGGTCGCCAGCGCCGAACAGCTCGTGGTGGAGGACGACGCGCTGCATCTCATCGCGAAAAGTGCCAACGGCGGGATGCGCGACGCGTTGTCGCTGCTGGATCAGGTGCTGTCGTTCGGCGATGGGCCGGTCACCGCCACGCGGGTGCGCGAGGTGCTGGGGCTGATCTCCGACGAGCTGTATGCCGAGATGCTGCGAGCCATCGTCGAGCGCGATCCCGCCGCCGTCTTTCCGCTCGTCGAGCGGCTGCTTGAAGCGGGCGCCGACCTCGGCGAATTCGTCAATGGCGCAGCCGAAACGCTGCGGGCGCTGCTACTGGTGGGCGTGGGCGGCCAGCCTGAGGGCCTGACCGAGGGCTTGCTGTCGGTGGTCCGCCGGTACGCGCCGCAGCTGCCTCCCGCGGACATCGTGCGCTTGCTGACGATTCTGAGCGACTCGGAGGAACGTCTGAGTCGCAGCGCCAACACCCGGTTGCTGGTCGAAGTACTGCTCCTCAGATGGGCGATGCTGGACCGCACCGTGGAGTTGTCGCAGGTCATTGAGGCGCTGAAAGGAGATGGGCCGATGGGCCGACGGGCAGATGGTCCGTCCGTCACAGTCACAGCGCCGGCGCCGGCGGCACCACAAAACAGCCCATCTGCCCGGCCGCCCATCAGCCCGTCCGGCCAAAAGGTCGAGCTCACCATTGAAAACGTCCGGTCGGTGTGGTCCGCGGTGGTTGCCGATGCCCGCTCGCGCGCGCCGATGCTCGGCAGCTTGCTCGCGGAAGCGGAAGTCGCCGAGGTCGATGGCCGGATCGTGACGGTCCGTCCCGGCAACTCGGGGCACGCCGAAGGTCTGGAGCGTCAGCGGGACGCGATCGCACAGAGCCTTGGCCGCTACGTCAGCGAAGCGCCGCGTGTGAAGATCGCGGAAACCCAAGCCGCTTCCTCACCGCCTCAAGAGCGCATGACCGAAGGTCGGGCGAATGCCGAACGGCTCAAGAGCCTGCGCGCCAAAGATCCAACGCTGAGCGCGGCTGTCGACGCATTAGATTTGGAGCTCCTCGAATAGCTTGCCAACGTTGTGGCGCGGGGTAACTTTCGACGTATGGCGGATTTATCTAGCCTGCTCCAGCTCTCCCAGCAGATGCAGGGGCGGCTTACCGAGATCCAGACACAGCTGGCGCAACAGACGCTGACGGTATCGGCGGGTGGCGGGATTGTCCAAGCCACGGTCGATGGACGGGGGCAGATTCGCGGGATCAAGATCGATCCTCAGGCGGTGGGCCAGGGGGACGTCGAGATGCTCGAGGATCTCGTGCTCGCGGCGGTCGCGGAAGCGCAGAAGCGCGCGGCCGAGCTGTATCAGGCTGAAGTGCGGAAGCTGGCGTCTGGTCTGCCATTCCCGTTTCAGCTGCCGCTCTAGCCCGCCGTGTCCGCCATTGAGGAGCTCGTGGCGGAGCTCGCCAAGCTCCCCGGAATCGGACGTAAGACGGCGCAGCGCCTCACGTTCCATTTGTTGAAGCAACCCGCCGAGGCGGCAGAGCGGTTGGCGGAGGCCATCCGTAGAGTCCGTGGCCAGGTGACGGCGTGCGCGACATGCGGTAATCTCTCGGACGACGAAACGTGCCCGATTTGCCGCGACCCGCGGCGCGACACGGCGTTGCTGTGTGTCGTCGAGGAATCCGGCGATGTGGGCGCAATCGAGCGGGCCGGGCGTTACCGGGGCAAATACCACGTGCTGGGCGGCCGGATCTCTCCGCTCGATGGGGTCGGGCCGGATGGCCTGCATGTCGACCAGCTGCTCGCGCGACTGGCGAACGGGTCGGAGGTGCGCGAAGTGATCGTGGCGACGAATCCGTCCATGGAGGGCGAAGCCACGGCGACGTACCTGCAGCAGGTATTGAAGCCCAGCGGCGTGCGCGTCACGCGCATCGCGCGCGGGTTGCCGGTGGGCGGCGACCTCGAATACGCGGACGCGGTGACGATTGCGCAGGCGCTGTCGGCACGGCGCGACATGTCCGAGACCGACTAGGAGGAGCATGGCCGGGGCCGCAAGCTGGTCTTTCAACGAGAACGACTTCAAGCAAATCCAGACGCACCTGCTGGCGTTCCTGCGCGACTCGAACGCCCGCTGTGCGCTGCTCGTTGATCGCAACGGCCAGCTGGTCGCGACCGTCGGCGAGACGCCGCAGTTCGACCCTACCGCCTTCGCATCACTCACCGCCGCCGATTTCAGCGCCAACGATCAGCTCGCGAAGATGATCGGCGAGGCGGAGTTCGCCTCGCTGGTGCATCAGGGCGAGCGCGAGTCGATGTACCTGGCGGACGTGGCCAAGCGCGTGATCCTCGTCGTGTTGTTCGATCAGCGCGACACCCTCGGCCTCGTCAAGCTCAAGGCAAAGTCGGTCGTTGGAGAGCTCAACAAGGTCTTCGAGGAGATGTTCAATCGGGTTGGCACGGGTCAGGCGCAGAAAGGCCTGCTCGAAGGGGCGGAAGACGAAATTGACAAACTGTTCGGGTAAGGGGACGCGGCCATGTCGATGATCAACTACGCGTCCCGCGAGATCAACTGCAAGCTCGTGTATTACGGGCCGGGACTGGGTGGGAAGACGACCAACCTGGAGCACGTCTACGGGAAGGTGTCGCCCAACACCCGCGGCAAAATGATCTCGCTCGCCACCGAGACCGAGCGCACGCTGTTCTTCGACTTTCTCCCCGTCGATCTCGGCACGATTCGCGGATTCAAGACGCGCTTCCATCTCTATACCGTGCCGGGCCAGGTGTACTACAACGCCAGCCGCAAGCTCATTCTGAAAGGCGTGGACGGTATCGTGTTCGTCGCCGACAGTCAGATCGAGCGCATGGAGGCGAACGTCGAATCGATGCAGAACCTGTACGACAACATGGCCGAGTACGGGTACGATCTGACCAAGCTGCCGTTTGTGATTCAATACAATAAGCGCGATCTCCCAAACGCGGCGCCCATCAAGGATCTGCAGGCGTCGTTGAATCCCGGATGGCCCGTCGAAGACGCGACGCGACAGAAGGTCGCGCCCGATCCCGCGCATCCTGGGGAGAATCTCGTACAGAAGATCGGCAACGAGTGGGTGGGGCACGCCCCCTATCACGAGGCAGTCGCCGTACGCGGCGACGGGGTCTTCGATACGCTGAAGGCCGTCAGCAAGCTGGTACTCAAGACGTTGAGTTGAAGGCCCGCCCCATGCGCTGGACCCTGCCGAACATCATCACGCTGGCGCGCATCTGCCTCACGCCCGTCGTCGCGCTGCTGCCGTTCATCCAGGGCTACTGGCCCAAGGTCTTCGCGTTTATCGTCTTCCTCGTCGCCGCGTTTTCCGACTTGCTCGACGGCTATATAGCGCGGCGCTACGGGACGATCAGCGAGCTGGGCATGTTGCTCGACCCGATCGCCGACAAGCTGCTGCTGTTCGCGACGCTGATCCCGATTTTCTGGATGACGCGTCACCCGTCGATCCTGGTGGATTACCGGATCAAGTGGTGGGGCAGCTTCCCAGTGTGGGTCGCGCTCCTGCTCGTCGGCCGCGAAGTGCTGATCACCGCATTCCGCTTCTTTGCAAGGCGCCGGGGGATCGTGATCCCCGCCATGGGGGCCGGCAAACTCAAGGCGGTCGTCCAAAACGTCTTCATCGGCGCCACCATCGCATGGTTCGCCTGGAAGGACGCGATCGTGGAAATGCACCTCGCCGGCGCCTTCCGCGACTTCTGGGATCAGTTCCACGGCTGGTTTGTCGCCCTGACGCTGGCCGGCGCGATCGTGCTCACGATCTACTCGCTCCTCGTCTACCTCTACCGCTACCGGACGCTCCTCAAAGTCGGCAAGTGAAGCTCGAAGTCGTCACAATCGGGACCGAGCTGTTGCTGGGCCAAACCGTAGACACCAACGCCGCCGAGATCGGCTGCGCGCTTGCGGGCGCGGGCGTCGAAGTCGTGCGCCACACGTCGATCGCCGACCGCCCCGAGACGATCCGCGCCGCGGTCAGCGAGGCGCTGGAGCGCACGGGGTTCGTGCTCACCACAGGCGGTCTCGGACCCACGCGCGACGACATGACGAAGCGCGAGGTGGCGGCGCTCTATGGGAAAGCGCTGCTGCTCGACGCCGGCGTGCTGCGGGCGCTCGAAGAGCGGTTCCGACGTCTGGGCCGGCCCATGCCCGCGGTCAATCGCACACAGGCGGAAGTCCCGGAAGGCGCCACGGTGCTGCCGAACCCGCGGGGCACGGCGCCGGGACTGTGGGTGGAGGAGCGCGGCCGCGTTGTGGTCATGCTGCCCGGCGTTCCGTCCGAAATGCGCGGCCTGCTCGCCGAAGAGGTGCTGCCGCGGATCGCGGCGCACGGCGCCGCGGGTCGAGTCGTCCGTTCGCATATGGTGCGCACCACCGGCATCGCGGAATCGGCGCTCGCCGAGCGCGTGGGTCCCATTGAGGACGACATCGCGCCCCTCACACTGGCCTATCTCCCCTCCACCGACGGCGTGGATCTGCGCGTGACGGCGTGGAGACTGCCCGCCGCAGAGGCGGACCGCCGTCTCGTCGAGGTCACGGCGCTGCTGCGCGAGCGCGCGGGTGAGCACAGGTACGGGG
>JBHEMG010000047.1:0-4899 GCA_046262715.1 Gemmatimonadales bacterium | reverse complement strand
GATCTCGGGCTCGCCGCTGCGCGACAATCGGATGACTTTCGCGTAGCAGCCGCCTTCGAAGTTGAAAATCCCTTCGTCCGACCAGCCGTGCTCGTCGTCCCCGATTAAACGCCGCTCCGGATCTGCTGACAGTGTCGTCTTGCCCGTGCCCGACAGTCCGAAGAAGAGGGCGCAGTCGCCGTTTTGGCCGACGTTCGCCGAGCAGTGCATCGGCAGCACGCCCTTCAGCGGCAGCAGGTAGTTGAGCACGCTGAAGATCGATTTCTTGAGCTCGCCGGCGTACCGGGTGCCGCCGATGAGGATCGTACGCTGCGCCAGGCTCACGATGATGAACGTGCCCGACCTCGTGCCGTGGGTTTCGGGATCGGCCTGGAACTCGGGAGCGTGCAGGACTTCGAATCCCGGCGCGAACCGCGACAGCTCACTGTCCGGCGGGCGCAAAAACATGTTGTACACGAACAGCGCATGCCACGCGTTCGGCGTGATGAAGCGGATCGGCAGGCGGAAGGCAGGGTCGGCGCCGGCATACACCTCGCGAACGAACAGCTCCTGACCCGCGAGGTGCGCTTCGACATCCTCTTTGAGGCGCTCGAACTTGGCGGGCGAGATCGGCTGGTTGAACTTGCCCCACCAGATTTGCCCCGTGGACTCGGGCTCTTGCACCAGGAACTTGTCGTTGGGGCTCCGTCCCGTATGCGGCGATGTCACAGCGGCAAACGGACCGCCGGACGTCACGACCCCTTCACCGCGGCGCAGGGCGTGCTCGTACAGCTGCGACGGCGTCAGATTCCGGTATACGCGCTGCTCGGTTGATATTCCCATGCACTATTTCGTTGACCGCGCGAGGCGGCGATACTCCAAGGCATCGACGGCAGCAATCACCGCCATGTTCACGATATCCGGGACCTCCGACAACCGTTGCAAGACATGGACCGGGCGGTCCATCCCCACAAGGATCGGTCCAATCGCCTGCGCGTCGCCCAGCCGCGCCAGCAGCTTATAGGCAATGTTGGCGGCGTCCAAGTCTGGGAAAATCAACACGTTAGCTGGCCCGCGCAGCTTGGCGAAGGGATACACGCGCGTGAGGATTCTCTCGACCACCGCCGTGTCCGCCTGCATTTCGCCGTCGACCTGCAGCGCGGGCTCGCGCTCATGTAATAGGGCGACAGCCTGCTGCACTTTGGCTGCGGCCGGATGCTTCACGGACCCGAAGTTGGAGAACGACAGCATCGCCACCCGCGGCTCGACGCCGAGCCGGGTCACGAATTTCGCCGTTGCGGTGGCGATCTCGGCCAGCGTCTGCGCGTCCGGATCGATGTTCACCGTCGTGTCGGCAAAGAAGAACGTCTGCTGGCGGAAGATCATCATGTAAATGCCGCTCACGTGCTTGCGGCCCGGCTCGGCCCCGATCACCTCGAGCGCGGGCCTGACCGCGTCCGGATAATCGATCTCTTCACCGGCCACCAGAGCGTCCGCCCGGCCGGCGCGCAGCATCAGCAGGCCGTAGTACATCGGGTCGAGCACCCGGGCGTTCGCTTCGCGCAGTGTCATGCCGCGCCGCTGCCGCCGCTGCCACAGCTCCTGCGCCATCTGCTCGCGATCGGCCGCGGTGCGCGGATTCACGAGCTCGATGTCTTCGAGGGTCAACGATGCGTCGTCGGCCTGACGGCGGATGGCGTCGAGGTCGCCCAGCAGTATCGGCCGTGCAATCCCTTCGTCGGCAAGGATACGCGACGCGCGCAAAATGCGTGGGTCGTCTCCTTCTGGGAAGACGATGCTCGGCGGATCCTGTTGCGCGCGCGAGATCAGGCCGCGCATCACTTGCCGCTCCGGACCGAGGCGCGCTTCGAGCTCGGTGCGATACTCTTCGACGTCGATGATGCGTCCGGCGATGCCGGACGCGACAGCCGCCCAGGCGACGGCGGGCGCGACCCATAACAGCACGCGCGGGTCGAACGGCTTCGGAATCAGGTACTCAGGTCCGAACTTCAGCTTGTCGCCACCGTAAGCGCGCGTAACCGACTCTGGGACCTCCTGCTTCGCGAGCTCGGCCAACGCGCGCGTCGCCGCCATTTCCATTTCCTCGTTGATCTTCTTGGCGCGCACGTCGAGTGCGCCGCGGAAGATGAACGGGAAGCCGAGCACGTTGTTGACCTGATTGGGAAAGTCGGACCGGCCGGTCGCGATGATCGCGTCGGGGCGCGCCTTGCGCGCCTCATCCGGCATGATTTCGGGCGTCGGGTTGGCCAACGCGAAAACGACCGGCTTCTTCGCCATACCCTGCAGCATCTCGCCGGTCACGATTCCCGCGACGGACAGCCCCACGAACACGTCGGCGCCCTGCAGCGCCTCGGCAAGCGTCCGGGCCTTGGTGTCGACCGCGAAGCGCTGCTTGAATTCGTCGAGACCGTCGCGACCCGTGTAGATCACGCCCTTCTGGTCGCACATGGTGATATTCCCGCGCGACACGCCGAGGCGCACATAATGCTCCGCAGTGGCGATCGCCGCGGCACCGGCGCCCGCGAACACGATCCTGGTCTTCGCGATGTCCTTCTTGACGACGATCAGGGCATTCAGCAGGGCGGCGCCGGAGATGATGGCGGTGCCGTGTTGGTCGTCGTGGAAGACCGGGATGCCCAGCGTCTCGCGCAGCTTCTGCTCGATGTAGAAGCAGTCGGGCGAACGAATGTCTTCGAGGTTGATGCCACCCACGGTGGGCTCGAGCAGCTGGCAGAAGCGGATAACGTCTTCGGGATTCTCCGAGCCGACTTCCAGGTCGAAGACGTCGATGTCTGCGAAGGCCTTGAAGAGAATCCCTTTGCCTTCCATCACCGGCTTCCCGGCGAGGGCGCCGATGTTTCCCAACCCGAGTACGGCGGTACCGTTGGAGACGACCGCTACGAGGTTGCCCTTCGCCGTGTAGAGGTAGGCGTCATCCGGTTTCTTGGCGATCTCGAGGCACGGCTCCGCCACCCCGGGCGTGTAGGCCAGGGAAAGGTCTCGCTGATCTTTAAATGGCTTTGTGGGCGTGACCTGAATCTTCCCAGGGCGGCCCTGCGCGTGATAATCGAGGGCCTCCTGGCGGCGGATCGACAAGGACAGAAGTCCTTTCTTGAGAAGGGGTTATGCTAGAAGCCCAGTCAGGGGATGTCAAGGCTCGGTGGTGTATCAAGCGCATGACCCCACAACAGACGCGCCTCATTGGTGCCATCGTCTGGTTCGCCGCCGGCGCCTGCGCCAAAGACTCCTCAGGGCCGGGCAACCTGCCATCCTGCGGCGCGCACGGGACGGCGCTAACGCTCGCCGTTGCCGCGTACTCATCCATCAACCCCGCGACCGATTCCGGTTGCGTCACCTTCGCGGCGAATCCGTCGACGAGCGACAGCGCCGAGTATCTCGTGTTGGCGCAGTCGGCGGGCGGGGCGCCGGGCGCATCGGCGCCCTTTACGCTCCAATCGGCGACGCCGCTTCCGTCCATTGTCGCGTCGCGGGTCAGTGCGCTCCGCACGGGCACCCACGGCGCGGCCGCGGTCGCCTTCGATGCATTCCTGCGAACGATGGGTCATACGCGTCGCTATCCGCGACTCGGACGATCCGCGGACGTGGCGGTTACGGGGAACGTGCCGGCCTCGCCAGCCGGGCCTCCCGCGGTAGGAAGCGCGCACACGTTCAAAGTGTGCTCTAATCTCACGTGCTCGGTCATTGTGAGTGTCGGCGCGATTGCGCGCGCGGTCGGGACGCACATCGCGATCTACGTCGACACGCTCGCGCCCCTCGCGGGCCTCGACTCGGCGGACCTCGATACGCTCAAGCAGGTATTCGATTCTCGGCTGTTTCCGCTCGATACCGCGACATTCGGCAACATCTCCGATGTCGATACCAACACCACCGTCACGGTTTTGATGACCAACGTCGTCAACAAGTTGGTAACGCGCTCGCGTTGCAACACTGACGGATATGTGGCGGGATTCTTCTTCCCTGGGGACCTGGACCCGGGGACCGCACAATTCAACAGCGGTGAAATCTTTTACTCGATCGTCGCCGATCCCGACAGCGTGTTGAGCTGCAGGCACTCGAGTGCCGACGTCAAAGACGTCATGCCGGTGACGTTCACGCACGAGTTTCAGCATATGATCAACTTCGTGCAGCATGTGTTGATTCGCGGCGGCGAAGGGGAAGAAGGCTGGCTGGACGAAGGATTGTCGAAGTACGCCGAGGAGATCGCGGGACGCAGCTTCCTGCCCGGAGATCCGGCGTCGTTCAGCCAGTATGCCATCGGCTCGGTATTTGATGCGTATCAGTATCTGCTCGATCCTGGCACCTCGCCCTTGATAATTCCCGCCGACACCGGGACGCTCGCGGAGGTGGGAGCGAGCTGGCTATTTACGCGCTACCTCGTCGATCAGTTCGGTGATTCGCTGCCCAAGAAGCTGGTGCAGACGACATTGTCGGGCAGCGCCAACGTGGCGACGCAGACTGGCCAACCATTCGATCAGACGGTCGCGCGGTGGGGGCTCGCGAACTGGGTGTCCGATCTGCCGGGGTTCACCGCACCGCCCGAGCTGCAATACACCACATGGCATTTTCGCTCGACCTACGGCTCGTTGCACACGCAGGATCCTGCAGACTTTCCCAGCGCCTATCCGCTCGTCCCGGCAGTCTCGGCGGGCGATGCCGTGAATCTCAGCGGGACGCTGTGGTCCGGGTCGGGGGAGTATCTGCGAGCGTTGCAGCGTCCAGGTGGGGCCGCCTTCACGCTGCATTTCAGCGGCAGTGGTGGTGTGCCGGTCTCTGCCGCGGTTGTCCCGCGGCTCACGGTCGTCAGAATCCGCTAGCGCTAGCGTCGGGGCGGGGGGGCGATCGTCGCGGGGGTGTGGTACAGCACCTGCACCGTCTGAC
>JBHEMG010000046.1:0-35576 GCA_046262715.1 Gemmatimonadales bacterium | reverse complement strand
CGTCGCCAGCGAGGCGACGAAGTGATGCGCGATGCCGTCGCGTAGCGTGGAGATCGGGCCATCGTCACGGCGCTTGCGGAACTCAGGCCCGCCGTCCGTTTCGTACGTCATCCCGCTCGCGCCCTGGAACGTGGTCCACTCGTCCCAGTATCCTACGTAGAAGAAGTCGAACACGCCGCGCACCTGGTACTGCCACCCGTAGCGATCGAACGCCGCCGCGTTGCCGCGGCCGTAGGTCTCGAACCACTTCGTCGTTTGCGCGGGGAGATTCATGTTCACGGCTTGGGCGACGGGCGGGAAAAAGAACGTCGGCGTCGTCGAGTGGTGGTCGACGAACACCTGCGGCCGCCAGCGCATCACGCCATCCATCATCGCTCGCACTTCCGGCTGACTCTGCGCGAGCAGATCGCGGTTCATGTCGAAGCGATAGTGGCTGTAGCGGCCGGTGATGCTCCACGGCTCGTTCTGCTCGAACGCCCAGGGGTGATCGGCGCCGATGCCGACGGAGTTGTACCACCCCGCAAAGCGTTCATGGCCATCGGGGTTGGCGGACGGGTTGAGGACCAGCACGACCGACTTGAGCATCTCGAGCGTCTGCGGCTCATCCGACGCGGCCAGCTGATAGGCGACCTGCATCGCCGCTTCGAAGCCCGCCGGCTCGTCCCCGTGCACCGAGTATTGGAACACCGCGACCGCCGGACTCTGCGCCGCGATGGCGGCTGCCCGCGCCGCTGACGTCTTGCGCGGGTCTGCCAACTCGGCGATCCCGGCGCGGATCTGGTCGAGCTTCGCCAGGTTCGCCGGGTCGGAGATGATGAGCGCGCGGATCGGCCGGTATTCGCTGGTGCGGCCCCACGTCTCGATGCGGACACGGTCGCCGGCTGTGGCGACGAGCGTGTCGAGATAGTGCTGCATCACCGCGTACATCGTGTGCTGATAGCCCGCGGCGTACCCGGTGACGGCTTCGGGGCGCGGCACGGCGTCGCGATAGGGGCCGCGGGAATAGAAGTCGAATGGTTCCTGCGCAGCGAGCGGCGCTGCCAGGACGATGAGGGCGAACATGAAGAGGCGCAACGCGACGTCCTTCCCTGCAGGGTGGGGCTTAGCGGCGACGAGCCGCGGGCAATGCCTGGTCGAAAGAAGCGAACTCGAACGGCTTTGGGACGCAAGGGCGCCCGGTCCCGTCGAGGAACCGCCGCATCTGGTCGTTCACGAGATCACCGGTCGTGAAGATCACGCGCTCGGCATGGGCGGGGTCATTGCTGCGCAGTCGTTCGAACAGCTGCTCGCCGGACAGGTCAGGCATGCGCATGTCGACGATGACCGCGTCGTACTTGGAGCTTTTCAGGCGCAGCAGCGCGTCTTCACCGCTCGCGGTGGTTTCGACTTCGTGGCCGCGGCCGGCGAGGTAGCGCTGCAGCGAGACGCGCACCGACGCCTCATCATCGACCACCAGCACCCGGAGCTGATCGCTCCCCACCTGCTGCGTCTGCGAAATGGTGGTGTGCTCGCTCGACACGCGCGGTTGCGTTACCGGCAGCTCCACGACGAAGCGTGCGCCGCCGCCCTGATGATTCTCCGCCCAAATGCGGCCCTCGTGCTCGCGCACGATGCCGAGGGAAATCGAGAGGCCCAGTCCAGTGCCCGAGCCAGTCGGCTTGGTCGTGAAAAACGGATTGAAGATGCGCTCGACCAGATTGGCCGGGATCCCGCCGCCGGTGTCATCGATCTCGATCCGGATCGCCTCGGCGACGCGGCGCGTGCGTACGGTGAGGTGGTGATGGTGGCCGTCGCGCTGCTCCATCGCCTGCTCGGCGTTGGTGATGAGATTCAGGAAGACCTGCTGCAGCTGGTGCGCGTCCGCCATCGTGTCGGGCAGCGTCTCGTCGTACTCCCGCCGCACGTCGATCCCGCGCACACGCAGCTCGTAGCCGCGCAGCTCGAGCGTGTCGTCCAGTACCTGATTGATGACCGTCAGGACTTTCTCGGCTTTATGCTGGCGCGCGAAGGTGAGCAGGTTTTGGACGATACGGCTGGCGCGACGCGCCTCGCTGTAGATCGTCTCCGCCGCGGTGCGCTGATCGGGCGGGAAGCGCTTCTCGGCAAGCAGCAGCTGTGCGAAGGCGGAAATGCCCGCGAGCGGATTGTTCAGCTCGTGGGCAACGCCGGAGACCAGCTGGCCGATGGCCGACATCTTCTCCGACTGAATGAGCTGCTCCTGCAGCATCTTCTGATCGGTGACGTCCCGGATGAGACACAGCACCTCTTCGTCTTTTTGCGGCGTCGAATACGTGACGGAGATGATACGGACTTCCCCGTCCTTGCGGTAAAACTGGGTTTCGAAGAGTCCCGTCTCGCCCGCGAGTGCCTGTTGGAAGTGCCCGAGCGCCTTGGGCAGGTCGTCATCGGGCAGCATCGGCGCGAACCACTGGCCCACCAGCTCGTCGCGCTTGTATCCGGAGATGTTTTCGGCCGCGTGGTTGACGGTGGTGAAGCGGCCATTCGCATCGAGCGTGACAATCGCGTCCGACGCCGATTCGACCAGATGGCGGTAGCGCGCCTCGGAGCGCGCCAGCGTGTCCGCCGCGCGCTTGGGTTCGGTGATGTCGCGTAAGGTGGCGACGGTGCCGATGAGCTCGCCATCGACGACGAAGGGGCCGCTGGAGACGGCCACGTCCCGTTCTTCCTTGGTCTGATGATTGATGATCCGCGTCTCGTACCGCTGCGGCTCGCCCGCGAGGACCTTGTCCTCACGCGAGGCCACGTGCGCGCGTTCATTGGGGGAGACCTGCTCCGCGATTGCCTGGCCGACGACGTCGCTGCTGGGCCATCCCAGCAGCCGCGCCCCGGCGTCGTTGGCGGCGAGCACCCGGCGGTCCGTTCCTGTGACGACGACCGCATCCGGCAGCGCCGCCACGATGTCGGCCGCCGCCTGCAACAAGTCCAACCGCGGATGTTTACCAGCCGCAGCGTTGGCCCCGGTGCCGCGGGCTGGCGAGGCCCGGCGCGACTTACTCACGCGTGATAAGACGCCTCCATCGACACCTTCATAAGGGCGAGACTTTCCAGTGCTGCCGACGTCACTTTATCCGGCGAATCGCCGCGCTGCACGCAGTCCTTGATGATTTCGAGCGCGTGGATGGGATGCTCATCGTCGTACTTGGCGTGCTCATCGAGCCACCAGCGGCCGCGCGGACCGATCTTCTCGTTCTTGGCGAGTCCCCGCAGGGCCTTCTCCGAAATCTTCTGCGCGACGCCCTCGACCGCGTAATTTGTCGCCGAAACCGCCTCGCCGAACTCCGCCTTGTGGCACATTTCGGTCAGATAGGCATGGAATTTTTTGACCTCGGGATTCATCGGCTCCGGTTCCTGAAACCGCTTCTTGTGCACGTTGAAGCCGTCGCCCATCGCCCGCCACATCGCGTCGTGCCGGCGCTCCACGCGAATGTTGTCGGTGAAGAAATCTCTCCCCATCGGTGGCGAGCGGTCGAGCAGGATCTGCAGCCACTGCGGGAAATCACGGATGATTGGATAGAAGCCCACCAGGAAGTTCTGAATGCGTCCGTCCACCAGCTGGTTCTCGGACGCGTCCACGATGACGGGCGTGTCCAGAATCGCCTGACGCCGTGGCTCTAAAGTCGCATCCAGATCCGCGACCCAGGCTGGGTGCGGGGTGACTTGCACTGCCATTGCAGCTCCTCTCGGGGCGCACAGGCGTGGGGCGATGGTTTGAGTGGGTGCAATGTACGAGTGCGCGTTGAACGTGCAAGCTCAAGCCGGATGGTGACTTGGCGCACACGGGCAAGAGCCCGCTTGACAAGATATATCTTGCCTGAATATCGTCACGTAACATCTCAACTAGAGGCGATGATGGGAGGGAAGTTCGGCTGGGACGCGTTCGGCTTCGACTTCGGCCCCCGGGGCTGGGGATTCGGCCGTGGGCCGCGTGGCGCACGGGCCGGCCGGCGTCAGTGGTTCGGCGCCGGCGACATGAAGTACGTCATTCTGAAGATGCTGCGGGATAAACCGCGACATGGCTACGAAGTGATGAAGGATCTGGAAGAGCGCATGCACGGATGCTACTCGCCCTCGCCAGGTACCGTGTATCCCACGCTGCAATGGCTCGAGGACGAGGGCCTGGTCGTGGCGCGCGATGTGGAAGGCAAGAAGGTGTACGAAATCACCGACACAGGGCGGGCGTTCTTGGACAAACACAAAGACATCGTCGAAGACATCTTCGATCGCGTAACGGAAACCGTCGAGCGCACCGTCGGTGGGTCGATGGTCGAGGTGAACCGGGCGTTGGGTCAGCTCGTGAAGGCAGTCTACCGGACCGGCTGGAAGGCGGAGTCCGATAGCGCACGGAAGGGCGTCGCTGAAGCGCTGGCGAAGGCTACGGCGGAGATTGAGGCACTAGCAAAAGGTCCTGAAAGTCAAAGCTGAAGTCGGTCGCCGGTGACACGGCGGACATCTTCACCTGGTCGATGGACCCGTCGGGTTTGAGCGCGAACGTCACATAGGCGTCGGCCCGCAGCTCGCGGTCACGCCAGCGCGCGATGAAGGTGTCGAATTGGAAGTGCTCGAGGTCGCCGGTAAGCGATGGCGAGTGCGAAAACCGCATCACCAGCTTGCCGGCCTCGAGCGCGATCGTCACCTCGCCGTACCAGGCGTCCCGGTAGGTCCCCGCATACTTCTCGAGCGGCAACGACGGCCGCGAGGTGGAGTCCCGCTTCGCGGCCGCGCTGTGTTCCGCGGCCGCCGTCTCCGAATCCCCCTGCGCCTTGAGGCGCGCCCAGACGGGAATCCAATCCGTGGCGAGTGCGCCGAGGAAGTGATCGAGCAGGCGATACGTGATCGTCTGGAATGCCTCGCCCGATTCCTGATTGGTGAACACCGCCATCCCCAATCGCTGATCGGGCACGAGCGTGATGCGCGAGACGTAGCCGGGCAGCCCCCCGGTATGCGTCACGACCTTGTGACCGCGGAAGTCCCGCATCTCGAATCCCAACCCGTAGCCCGCGAACGACGCCTGCAACGCGGACAGCGCCGGCGGCAGGCGTCCCACGCGGTACGGCGTCACGATCGACCACAGCTCGAAGGTGGTCCGGGGCGTGAAGAGCCGCGTCCCGTCTGCGAGCTTTCCTGAGTCGAGCTGCACCATGAGCCATTTGGCGATGTCGGTCGCGCTCGCGTTGATTCCGCCCGCGGGGTTCACGTTGTCGTTCGCGAACGGCGCCACGGGCCGTACCCGCCCGTCGATCGGAGCATGCGTCGTCGCGATATTCGCGCCGCGCGCGGCGGCGGCCGAATGCATGACGCTGCTCTCCCGCATTCCGACGCGCGCCAGGATCCGCGTGTTGACGAAGTCTTCCCATTTCTGGCCTGAGACCGCTTCGATCACCTCGCCCGCGACCGAGTAGAGGACGTTGTCATAGGCGTACGCGGTTCGGAAGCTGGTCGTCGGCTTGATGTAGCGGAGGCGGCGCGCGATTTCCTTGCGGTCGTACGTCGACGGCGGCCACCACAACAGGTCGCCCGCGCCGAGTCCGAGGCCGCTACGATGGACGAGCAGGTCTCGCACGGTGAGCTCACGCGTGACGAACGGATCGTACATCTGGAACCAGGGCAGGTAATTGATGACGGGCGCATCCCAGCGGAGCTTGCCTTCCTCCACCAGCATGCCGATCGCCGTCGCCGTAAACGCCTTGGTATTCGAGGCGATGCCGAAGAGCGTGTGTTCGTCGACCGGCGCAGCCTCGCCCAGCTTTCGGACGCCGTACCCTTTTGCCAGCAGCACGTGGCCATTCTGCACGACCGCAATCGCGATACCGGGCACCTCGAATTGCCGCATCACGCGGGCGACGTAGGCATCGAAGTCGCGCGGCACGGCCCCTGGTGGGGCAGCGCGTTGCGCCATGAGCGCCGTCGGGGCCAACGTCAGGGTGGCAAGCAGAGCCAGTGATTTGCGGATAGGTGTCATAAGGTTACAAATGTGCGCGTACGCTGCGGTGGTGCGGAAGTGTCGTGATGCTGCTACCTCGTGGCGCGGTCGCGAAGCTCCTGCAGCGCCCGCGTGACGTAGACGCGCGTCATCTGTTTGCGCCACGACAGATCGAAATCGGTGTTGTCCATCGGCTTCGAAGGGCGATACGCCGCTTCGGCGGCGGCGGCGATGGATTCGTCCGAGAGCACCGCGCCCTTGAGGACCGCACCGGCCTCCGGCACTTCCTGCGGGTAGCTCGCGACGCCGCCGAGCACGACGCGCGCATCAGCAACCTGTTTTCCGTCCCAGCGAACCCATGCCGCGACACCCAGCACAGGAAAATCAAACGTGCCGCGCCGCCGCAGCTTGTGGTAGACGGCGTCCCAGCCATTGGGCGCCGGCAGACGCACGTCGACGAGGATCTCGTCGGGCTGCTTCGTGAGGTAGTTGATACCGTCGTTGTTGTAGAATCGGCCGGCGGGCACGACGCGCTCGCCCTGCGGTCCCGCCAATCGGTACTCGGCGCCGATGGCGACCATCACCGGCGCGACGTCGGATGAGCTCACCGCCCAGCAACGCGGCGACGACGGCGCGACCCAGCAGATGTGGCCGTCTTTTTTCATGCAGAAGTCGATCGACTTCCGCCATTCGTAGCTCTGGTTGTAATAGTTGCAGCGCGTGTCGAGGCAGAGGTTCCCGCCAAGCGTGCCCATGTTGCGGAGGAGAGGGGTCGACACGAGGCGGGCAGCGGTGGCGACGGCGGCGGTTGGGCGGTTGGGCGGTTGGGCGGCGAGTTCGGCGAGGATCAGGCCGCCACCCAGCACGTCGGTCTCTCGACGCCGTAACTCGGGGATCGCCATCAGCGAGATCACGACGCGCGGCTCCTGATGGCGACGCTTCATGTTGGGATAGAGATCGGTGCCGCCGGCGACGAACATCCCGTCGGGACCAGCGTCGCCCTTCATCCTCAGGGCCTCGGTGAGCGTCCGGGGCTGCAGATAGCGAAACGCGGGAAGCCTAAGCACGGACCCGTTCCAGTGCTTTACCGTCCCCACCTTCCCACGGGGTCGGAACACGCGTCGGCTCGGGCCACGGGATGTCGGGGAAACTCTCGGGGCCGTACCGGGGCGTTTCGCCTTTCTCCTTCTTTCGTAATGCCCTCAGCACCTTCTCCGGCGTGATCGGGACCTCGTCGATCCGCACGCCGACAGCATCGTAGACGGCGTTTGCGACGGCCGGCATTACCGGAAGCAGCGGTCCCTGGCCTACCTCTTTCGCGCCGAAGGGGCCATTGGGATCGGGATCCTCGATCAGATAGGTCACCACGTCGCACATTTCGAGCGTGGTAGGACTCTTGTACTCGAGCAGGCTCGGAATCTTGTGGACGACCTTGCGATTGCCGCGGTACGCCATCTCCTCCATGAGCGCCTCGCCGAGGCCCATGTAGATCGAGCCTTCCACTTGGCCGATCACGGATGCCGTATTAATCGCGCGACCCACGTCATGCGCGATCCATATCGTCGGGACGCGCACGATGCCAGTCTCCGGATCCACGTCCACCTCGGCCACGCACGCGCTATACGAATACGCCGGCGAGGGGCCGACGCCGGCGCCGCGATACTTACCGGCGTTCTGGGGCGGCGTATACGACCCCACCGTACCGACGGTGCCCTCTCCCGCTTCCGCCCACTGCACCGCTTCGGCGAACGACATGCCGCGCTTGGGATCCTTTTCGTCAAAGACACGGCTGTCAGCGAACTGCAGCCGCGCGAGCGGCACCTCGAGCTTGTTGCCGGCGTGCAGCGCGATGATCTGGCGTGCGCGCTCGGCGGCCTGCAGCGCCGCGTTGCCGCTCATGAGCGTCACCCTGCTCGAGTAGCTGCCGAGGTCGACCGGTGTGAGATCGGTGTCCGCCGTGACGACGGCGACGTCAAAGGGATCGATGCCCAGCACTTCGGCGACGATGTACGCGAGGATCGAATCGGAGCCCTGGCCTATTTCCGTCGAGCCGCAAAACACCGTCACGCCGCCGCTCCGGTCGCATTTCAGCTGCACGCCTGAGTGGGGCATGTTGTTCCAGTAGATCGGCAATCCGGCGCCGGAGATGTAGCTCGAGCACGCGAGTCCCACGCCACGACCTGCGGGAAGCTTGCGAAATTTCTTCTTCCAGCCTGAGCCCGCGACCACTTTCTCGATGCATGTGCCGAGGCCCATCGAGCCCACGCGCAAATAGTTTGCGGTGAGAGAGTTGGCAGGGACCAGCGTCTTGAGGCGCAGCTCTGCCGGATCGAGCTGCAGCTGCTCGGCGATCTTGTCGATGTGCACTTCGAGCGCAAAGCGCGGCTGCGGCGTGCCGTGGCCACGTTTCGGTCCACACGGCGCTTTGTTCGTGAACACGCGCGCGCCCTGGAAGTGATATCGGGGAATGTGGTACGTCACCGTCTGAAGCGCGCCCGTGTAATACGTGCTCGCGACGCCGTAGGACCCGTACGCGCCGCCATCGAGCAGCGAGCGGAAGTGCATCCCCGTTATCGCGCCATCCTTCTTCACGCCCGTTCTGACCCACATCAGTGTCGGATGGCGGCCGCGATGGCAGTAGAACACTTCCTCGCGCGTCAGCGTGACCTTTACCGGCCGTCCCGTCATCATCGCGAGCTTGGCGACGGCGAGCTCGTGGTTGAACGGATCGCTCTTGCCACCAAAACCGCCGCCGTTGGGCGTCGCGATGACGCGCACCCGCGCGGCGGGCAGCTCCAGCACCTTGGCCAGCGCACGGTGCACGTAGTGCGGCGTCTGCGTCGAGCTCCACAGCGTGAGCTTGCCGTCCGGCGACCACTGCGCGACGGCCGCGTGCTGCTCCATCGGTAGGTGGGTGTTGCCTTCAAAGAAGAACAGATCCTCGCGGACGACGTCGCCCTCGGCGATACCGGCGTCGGCATCCCCGAATTCGAGATCGATCAGCTTGTGGAAGTTGCCGCGGTCGCCGTACTCGTGGATGCGCGGCTCAGGAGTTTCCACGGCTTGTTCGGCTGATGCGATTGCTGTGAGCGGCTCGTAGACGACCCGAATGAGGTCGGTCGCCGCGGTCGCCGCTTCTTCGGAGGTTGCCGCCACCGCGGCGACAGGATCGCCGATGAATCGCACACGATCGACGCACAGCGCATGCTCGTCCTGGGACACCGGCAGAATGCCGAAGGGGATCGGGAGATCGCGGCCGATGAGCACCGCCTGCACGCCGTCGAGCTGCGCCGCCGCGGACGTGTCGATCGAAACAATGCGGGCGTGCGGCTGCGTGCTCCGCAGCAGCTTGCAGTACAGCATGCGCGGGAACGATAGGTCATCGGCGAAGCGGGTCGCCCCCGTCACCTTGGCGACGGCGTCGACTTTGCGCATCGCTTTCCCGATGACGCGGAAGTCGCTCACAGGTCCGTCCCTGACATGCGGGAGGCGGCCAGCTCCACCGCTTCATAAATCTTGAGGTAGCCGGTGCAGCGGCAGAGGTTGCCCGCGAGTCCTTCCTTGATCTCGTCACGCGTCGGTCGGCGATTGGCGGCGAGCAGCGCTTCAGCGGCGAGGAGAAACGCGGGGGTACAGTAACCGCACTGCGCCGCGCCGAGGTCCGCGAACGTTTCCTGCAGCGGATGGAGCTTGCCGCCGTGCGCCATCGCTTCAACGGTTCGGACGGTACGGCCCTCGCATGCGAGCCCGAGCACCAGACAGGAGAGCACAGGCGTTCCATCCAGCAGCACCGTGCACGTACCGCACTCGCCCAGCTCACAACCGTGTTTCGTGCCCGTCAGCCCCAGATCCTCGCGCACGACTTCGAGCAGCGTCTTATGCGGTGCAAACGCGACTTCGGTACGCTCCCCGTTCACCGTGAGCGCGATTTTCACTTTTGATTCGTTGCTCGGAGGCATGGCCTAATCTAGCTTTTGGGCTCCTCGAACGCGGTGAGAGCTATGAACTGGACGGTTGGAATTGTCGCCTTCGGGATGGTGCTCACCGCCCAGCCGTCGAACCGTCTCGCCGCCCAGGACTATCGCGCCCAGGCAATTCGCATTCTCCGCACCGTCCCGCTCATCGACGGCCACAACGACATCCCCGACGCCATCCATGAGCGCGGCGGTCTCGATTCGGTCGATTTTGCCGTAAGCCAGCCGAAGCTGATGACGGACGTCCCGCGGTTGCGGAGCGGCCACGTCGCCGGGCAGTTCTGGGCAGCCTACGTCCCGGTGACCACCATGGATTCGGGCACTCATCCGGCCGTCTACGCCCTGGAGCAAATCGATCTGGCCCGCCGCTTGTGCGCGAAGAATTCAGGCGCCATGGCGATGGCGCGCACCGCCGCCGACGTGCAGCGCAATTTCGCGGCGCGTAAGATCTCCTGCCTCATCGGCATCGAGGGCGGTCACGCGATCGAGAACTCGCTCGGGGCGCTGCGCATGTTCGCGCGGCTGGGCGTGCGCTACATGACGCTGACCCACTGGAAAACGCTGGACTGGGCGGTCGCATCGACCGATGACACCACGCGTCGCGGGCTCACCGACTTCGGCAAGCAGGTTGTCCGCGAGATGAACCGCGTCGGTATGCTGGTCGATCTGTCGCACGTCAACGACCAAACGATGTCCGACGCGCTTCACACCTCCCGCGCGCCGATCATCTTCTCGCATTCCTCGGCGCGGGCGCTCACCAATCACGCGCGCAATGTGCCGGATTCTATTCTGAAGCTCGTGACCGCCAACGGCGGCATCGTGATGGTGAACTTCAATCCGGGCTTCGTCTCCGAGGCGGTGCGTACGTTCGGAGACAGTACCACTGCCTGGTCGCGTGCCCTGCGTGCCGCTGGCGCGGACTCCGCGACGCGGGCCGACTCAGCGCGGCACTGGGAGGCACGCGCGCCACGCGCGACGCTGCAGCAGGTTGCCGACCACATCGACCACATCCGACAGGTCGCGGGAGTGGATCACGTAGGGATAGGCTCGGACTTTGATGGAATCACCGAAGTGCCGGTGGGACTCGAGGACGTATCGAAGTTTCCCGATCTGATTGCGGAGCTGTTACGGCGCGGCTGGACCGAGACCGATGTGAAGAAAGTTGCGGGGTTGAATATCCTGCGCGTGATGCGGGAAGCGGAGCGGATCGCTCGCGCTAATTGACCTGAATGATTTTCAGGCCCCCGAGTCCCGCCGCGACGATCAGGAGGCCGGGATTGCCGGGGCCGCCCGCAGAGTACGCGACGTGGTTCACCGACTGCAGATTTCCGAAGCGCAGCCTGCCTCGCATCGTGATCGTCTGCTGACTCTCCGACCCGCTCGCGGAAAAGACCTGGCTGCCCTGGGCGAGATACACGCCCGCTTCACCGTTCGAGATGAACAGCAGGTCCTGGTCGATCGCGACGGAGTTCGTCACGACGACTGACGCGCTGAGGACGAGCGAATCGGGGTTGGGACGCGGTACGGCGCCGACCTTCGTGCCGGTCGTCGCGCTCAACACCTGGACACCGCTGTCGCCCGCCGCGATGAATGCCTTGCCACCCACGAGCTGCGCCTGCGACTTCGCTTCGGCAACGGTCGCGCCGGCGAACGCCCAGCTGCCGACGACGCTCATGTTGCTTTCGTTGTAGACGGACAGCGTGCCGGGGGTCCCCTGCACGACCGCGACCTTGCCGCCGCCGACCGCGACCCAGCGCGCATCATGAAGCGGAATCGAGCTCGTCACCGCGAACGACGCCGGGTCGATCATGAACAGGCTGCCGCCATTGCCCGAAGTCGCGTACACGCGTGTTCCTGCCGCGACGCTCGTACCGGCGAAGCTGGTCAAGGCAGCGCGCGTGTTGCCGGACAACACGAGCTGATTGCCCACGAGGTGTACGACTTCAAAGACCGCGGGCGCAGCGAATCCCATGTCGCCCGTGGCCTCGGCGAGATAGACGTTGGTCCCGGAAGTCGTCACCGCGTTGACGTCGGTATTCTGAAATAGCGCCTCGGACGTGAGCACCGGTTGGTTCTTGTTGGTGACGTCGATGACGTCGATGGCACCCAGGTAAGGATTGCCCCCATGTTGTAGCTCACAACCGCGAGGTTGCCGACGATCGCCACCGACGTCGCCTGCAACATCTGGCCGCCGATGGACGGCGGGGTGACTTCGGCCTTGAGGCTCATGTTGATCGAGGCCTGGCTCGCGACACTGCTGCGATTGATCGGCGCCGAGCCGAGCGGGGCCGGCGCGGAGTACCCGACGCCGATGGTGTCGAGTGGAATCGAGTCGTTGCGATAGGTGACGCGCGCCGCGAGCACGCCCGCATTGTTCGTAATGGAAATGCGGTCGTTGCCCTGATTCCCCGGTCCCGATGCATCCGAGCAGGACAGGTGACCCAGCGCCACGAGGGCGGTCAGCGTTATCGCGAGCTTACGCATGCTCTAATGCCTTGGCGGCAATGTGGCAATGCAAGGGTCTCAGTCACCTTGTGACTTCGATCACGCGCCAGCGGTATTACAGACCTCGTTCGACGCCCAGGGACACCCCGCTGCGCGACAGGATCGTCCGCGAGTGAATCACGCTGACGTCGAATCGGAGTGTCGTCCCGCTGGTGGCGTTGTAGCGGATTCCGGCGCTGCCCGTGACCGTTTCGAGCGAGCGGACTGCCCCCGCAACGAGGTAACTCTCGCGGCCCGTCGCTCCGAGCAACGAGAGCGCGGTACGGCGCGTCAACGAGCGGATCGCGCGCAGCGACACGGCGGTATCGGTGCGGCGCGATGGATTCCGCGAGACGAATGCACGCAGGTTCCACGAGGTGCGGCTCGTTTCCGTCGTGATGTTGGGCATCAGCACGTCCACCGCACCGACGTCGTAATTCAAGCGGCGGTACCCGAGGCCGAGGGACCAGCGTGGTGCGGCCAGCGCACTCGCATCCACTTCCCACGTGTTTCTCGGTGAGAAGAAGGGTTTGTGCGCCGTCCCCGCCTCGGCGGTAAACCAGAGCCTCGCGCTGGGGTGGATCGATCCGCCCACGCGCCCGACGACATCATGCTCCCCAAAACGCCCCAGCAATTCCGCGACCACCCAGCCTGCGTGCCCGCGCGGGGTTCGCAGCATGAGCTGTGCGCCCAGGGTGGACCAATCCTGATTGTTCTCGACCGCCTCGTAGGAGCTCCAGGCGTTGAGGCGCACGGTTTGTCCCAGACAGGGCGCGGCGAGACACAACACGAGCAGCGCGGCGACGCTCGGCTTGCCGAATCCTTTGCGCGTCATCTCGCCCCAGGCATGGGTGCGCTTCCATACGGTCACGAACGCCTTGAGCCGCCACCACACCGTGCACTGCCGGTAGCCGAAGTTTTCGAGCGAGGCGAACAGCAGCAGGCGCATCAGATCCCCGAAGCGGCGATAACGGCGGAAGCTCACTTCCTCGAGGACGACGGCCCAGATCGACAGCAGCATGCCGTACCCCCACGCCACCAGCACGAACAGCAGCGCGAACGACACGTTGACGAGCCCGAAGGCGAGTCCCAGCGCGGTGATCAGGTATCCCAGCAGCTCGACGATCGGGGCAAGCAGCTCGCCGAAGGCGTAGAACGGCATGGCAAGAAAGCCAATCCGACCGTAGCGCGGGTTGAAGAGCATCGATTTGTACTGCCACATCGCCGCAATCAGGCCGCGATGCCAGCGCTCGCGCTGTCGCGACAGGATCTTGAAAGACTCGGGGACTTCGGTCCAGGCGACGGGGTCGGGGATGAACGGCATCTCGTACCTGATCTTTTTGGCGCGCAGGTAGCGATGCATGCGCACGACAAGATCGAGATCCTCGACGATACTGGTCGTCTTATAGCCGCCAACCGCCATCACGTACTCTTTCTTGAACAAGCCGAAGGCGCCTGAGATGATCAAGTTGCCGCCGAGACGGTTCCACCCCAGTCGCCCGAACAGGAACGCCCGGAGGTACTCAACGACTTGAATGCCCGGAATCGGTTTGCCGGACACGCGCGCATCCGTCACCCGGCCGTCCGTCACGGTGCAGTTGTTAGCAACGCGCACGGTACCGCCAACGGCGGCGATTTCCCGGCCGAGCAGGAACGGGCGCGTCAGGCGCAACAGCGCGTCGGGCTCGATCAGTGTGTCGGCATCTACGGCGATGACGAGCGGGAAGCGGGAGGCGTTGATGGCGGCATTGAGCGAATCCGCCTTGCCACCGTTTTCTTTGTCGATCACGAGCAGGCGCGAGCGCGATCGTGAGCGATACAGCGCGCGCAGCGGCTTGGTCGCGATCTCTTCCGGATAAATGCGCGGGATTTCGTAGAGATCGAACGCGTTGCGCAGCTGCTCCATCGTGTCGTCCTTCGACCCATCGTTGACGACCACGACTTCGTAACTGCGGTATTCGAGCGTGAGAATCGCGGTCACGCTCGCTTGAATCGTCGCGCTTTCGTTGTAGGCTGGCACCAGAATGGTGATGGGCGGCAACGCGTCACTCTGCATCAGGCGTTGGAAGTCCTCGTCCTCGGCCAGCCGCGTCTGCTCCCAGATTTCCGGAATCGAGAGAATCAGTAGCACGGCATAGAACGAGTTGAGCACGAGGAAGTACACGAGGATCGTGAGGTCCGTCGTGCCAACGATGCGGATGAGGACGTTCACGCGGCAAACTCCGCCAGCGCCTGCGCTGGGAGGCCCAGGACCATCTTGGCGGTCGCGCGGGCGAACGGCTCGCCGCCGACTTCCGCCTCGAGCAGGGCATTCCGGCCCGCAGCCGCGAACCGCATCAGCGCGAGCGCCGCGCGCAGGCGTACCCACCACACCGCGTCTTGCAGCTTGGCTTTCAGCAACGGCAGGGTGCCTGCATCGGCGATCATGCCGAGTGAGCGCGCAGCCTGGGCGCGCACCTGCCAGGACTCGTCGGTTGCGAGCTGCTTCAGCGCGGCGACCGATTCGCGGTGCGGATAGCTGCCTAATGACCGCGCCGACTGAATGCGGACCTCCGGGTCGGCATGAGAGGCGAGCGCGGTCATCCGTTCCCGCAGCACCGGCTCGGCCAGGCGCGCCGCGAATTCGGCGAAGCGGGCAAGTGCCGGGTCGTCCACGCGCCGCAGCCGCCTTTGGAGATGATCGATGACGACGGGGCGCGAGCGGAGCAGCATCGCGGCATAGTAGGCCTGAACCGTGGGAGCGAGCCGGGGCAGGCGATCCAGGGCCGTCAGCGTCAGAGCGGTGTTCTCCATCCGCTCGAGCGACGCCACCGCGGCGACATGGACCGCGGGATGCGGGTCCTTGATGAGCTGGATCAAGCGCGACTCGTCATGCGGGACAGCGGCGACGCTCAAGAATCGCGCGCACTCGAGACGCTTCCACCACCGCGCCGAGCTGCTGTTGCTGCGCACGATTTTGGCCCACCAGTGGTGCTCCAATGCTTGCGCGAGCTGGCGCCAGCGCTCGCCCGGCACCCGCGCCGACCACTTCACGATCTCATCAATCGCGAGGGGGACGGGCAGCCGTGCCAAACCGACGAGGACGCCGGCAAGAGGGGCGGTGCCGGCCGCCCAGCGGCGCATCGAGGCATCGACTGCCGCGCGGCGCGGAGTCAGTCGCGTGCTGCGTCGCAGCCGGAACCACCGGTTCAGAATGATGAGTACGAGCAGCCCAGCGAGCAGGCCACCCTGTACGAACGCCACGACAATCAGGAAGGCACGCGCGCTCATCTGCCTACCCAGCGCCGGATTTTTTCCAGCGCGACGCGTAGGCTCATCGGCTTCACCATGTAGTCCATCGCGCCCGCTTCCAGACCGCGCAGCTGCTCTGTCTCGCTTCCATGAACCGTGGTGAAGACGACGCGAAATTTTCCCGGGCAGTGCTGCTGCAGGTCCTCGAAGATCGAGTAGCCATCCAAGGCCGGCAGGTCAACATCCAGGAGCAACAAGGGCGACTGGCCATGGGTCTCCAAGGCGCGCAGGACGTCCAGTGCTTCCCGCCCGTTGCGAAAATGCTGATAGCGGTAACCGCGCGCCTCGAGACCAAAGGTCAGCAGGTCGGCGAGGGCGGGATCGTCCTCGACGACGATGACTTCCGGCACGTCGTCGGATATCGGAGCCTGCGATGGCACCGGAGGCGCGGCCAGTGACGGCGTGGGGACGGCAATGGGTGGCGAAGGAGCGGCAGCAGTTGGCGCCGCGGCCTGTTTCGTGAAGAGCGCTGCTGCCAAGCGGCGAACAAAGGCCCGTGCCGCCTGGCCACGATCGCTGCCGTTGGCGGGCTCTTCCAGCCACTTTTTCGCGGCGTTTTCGAGCTCGGCGGCAACGACGGATGCCTGGGGGAAGCCGAACGACCCGGGGGAGCCGCGCAGACGGTGGGTATCGCGGCGCAGCGATTCAATCGCCGCCGTGTCGTCGCCCGCGGCGATCAGCCGCTCGGCGAGCTCGGCTATGGCTCCCAGCTGGTCGCGGGCCCCTTGCAGGTATTCGTCCCGCACTCCGGGAGGGAGCCCGAAGTCGTCCACCTGGTTCACGGGGTCCAAGATATAACTAGCTTCTGTTTCGGCCTAATGACTGAGCACGCCGTAGGGCTGTGTGGGACCTGCACGTGGGTACGGATCGCGTCCAACCGGCGGGGATCCGTGTTCTACCGCTGCCTGCGTGCTGACACGGACCCCCGCTTCGTGCGCTACCCCCCTCTACCTGTGCTGCAATGCCCCGGTTACGACCGGCTGGACCCTGGCACCCCGCCTGCTGAACCCCAGCGCGATCATGACGAGCGCTAATGCGTCGCAGACCTCGGCGATGAGATGGGCAAAGAGGAAGTGCGTCAAACCAAGGTGGTAGGTGAATCCATTATTCCTGGTTTTCCGCGCTAGCACGAAGCCCATCACGATCCGCGTGCTGTGAATAATGATGAAGGCCCAATGCGGTAGTTACGGTGCCGGGGTTTCCGGTGGGCGGGGGAGCGGCCTCCAGGGCGCGCAGGCCGTCCCCCGGTGATACGAATGGCGAATTCCGTGCCGTCGCCCGTATCATGCGGTTCGAGTGGCATTTAGGATGCGCCGCGCGCTAGTTTGTGACGGTTCTCACGTGCAGATTGCAGGCGCGTCATTCACTTTGGTCGACCTTAGCCGGAGCCGGTGTGGTTCAGCAACGACCGCTGGAGCGTACGAAGCAGCTCATCTTCAAGCACTTCGAACGCATCCTCGTCTTCCTGCTCGTCGCATCCCTGCTCGTAATCAACTCCGCGATCGAGCAGAAGTTTGCATTTCTCAGCTTCTATTATCTGCCGATCATCCTGGCCGGCTTCTTTGGTGGCCGGCACTTTGCGGTCGTCGCCGGCGTGTTCATCGTGTCGCTTACCATCTTCTTCCAGGCGACGCAGGGCCTGGGAATGGAGCCGGGACTGAGCCAAGACGCCATGCTCACGCTGGTGCCCTGGGGTGGATTCCTCATCCTCACCGGCTATGTCGTGGGCGGGCTTGCCGAGCAGCGCGCCGCCCGGTTGGCGGATCTGAAGAACGCCTATCTCGCGACGCTTGAAGTGCTGACCTACCACATCGAATCGGCCGAGCGCCACCAGGAGGGCCACTCGACGCGCGTCGGGCAGCTTGCGGCCGATATCGCCTTCGAGCTCAAGCTCACCGAAAACGAGATCGAGAACCTGCGGATCGCGGCGCTGCTCCACGAGGTCGGAACGGCGGATCAGCGACTGCTGCGGCTGTTATCGCGCTCGGTGACCGACGAGACGCTCACGGTCGCGCGGGCGCTGCGCGGGGCGGCGGAGATCATCGCCGAGTATTCGCACTATTACGAGATTGTTGGTGACGACTGGGACATCGAGGCGCTACCGATGGCGGTCACGGTCAAGGTGCTCGCCGTCGCCGATGCCTTCGAAACGCTACAGATCGCCACGCCGGTGCGGCCGGCGTTCACGCGCTGGCGCGCGTTGGAGGAAGTGGAGAAAGGTGCCGGCAAAACGTTCGCGCGGGAAGCGGTGCGCGCGCTGCGTGTGGTCGCGGGGCGCCCCGAAATTGCCGCTGGCGCGAAAGGCCTGCGCGTCAGCTAGCGCCGGGTGGCAGCGCCGGAGGGCCGGAGCGCCCGCTCGCGACGCCGCCCGCGACACCAATCCCGAACGCGACGGCCGTTCCGATCGTGACGATCGGGAGCAGCGTGACCGGAAGCGCGACGACCGCGGCGGCGGCCCCGGCAATCAATGGCGCTGAAGGTCTCTGCACCGCATCGACGAACCGCAGTTTGCGCCGAACGAAGTCGCGTGTCACAAAAAAACCGCCGAGTAACGCGGCGGCACTTACCGCAAGCCAGATCATATGGTCTCCTGTGAGTACGCCGCTCTACGCGAGTTCACCGGGGAGCGTTTCACTTCTTTACCAGCGAATCGCGGCGCTGCCCCAGGTAAATCCCGATCCAAAGGCTGTCAGCACGAGCACGTCGCCCGTTTTCAGGCGGCCCGCGGTGAGCGCTTCATCGAGCGCGATTGGGATCGATGCGGCGGTGGTATTGCCGTACTTGTGAATGTTGCTGTACACCTGATCGTCTCGCAGTCCCGCCGCCTTCTGTACCATCTCGATGATGCGCTGATTGGCCTGATGGGGAACGAGCAACGTGATGTCGGCAGGGGTCAGGCAATTGGTTTGCAGTGCGATGGCGACGGATTCCGGCATTTTCATCGAGGCGAACTTGAAGACCTCGCGTCCTTCCATCACCGCCCGGTGGAGCCCCTGCTCGAGCATCTCGACGCTGACGTACGGATCGTGCGCGAGACCCGGTCCGTCCACCCACAGCTTCTCGGCGTAGCGGCCGTCGGCAAAGATGTGCGTCGAGAGTACGCCGCGGCCGTTTTCGTCGACCGGACCGAGCACCACCGCGCCCGCGCCGTCGCCGAACAAGACGGCGGTGTCGCGGCCGCGCGTCGTCTTGTCGAGCCCGCGCGAATGTACTTCCGCGCCTACGAGGAGAATGCGCTTGTACTGCCCGGTCCGGATCCAGGCGTCGGCGATGGAGAGTCCATAAATGAAGCCGCTGCACTGATTGCGGACGTCGACGGCGGGAATATCGGTGAGGCCGAGCTCGCGCTGCAGGAAGACGCCGTTGCCGGGCTCGAAGTGATCGGGGGTGCAGGTGCAGTAGATGATGCAGTCGATGTCATTCGGTTGGAGTCCCGCTTTCGCGATCGCCTTGCGCGACGCCTCGGTCGCGAGCCCGACCCCGGTTTCCCCCGCGTCGACCCAATGACGCGTCTTGATGCCGCTGCGTTGGACGATCCATTCATCGGAGGTGTCCATGATCTGCGCGAGATCGTCATTGGTGACGACGCGCGCGGGGACGTGGAACCCCGTAGAAAGGAACGCGGTGCGCGGCATGCGAGCTCTGGGTTGCGGGTGACAACGAAGGTATCAAGATTAGCGCATGGACCTCACCGTGACCAGCCAACAGTATGACGCGGTGCAGAACGCGAAGCACCTTCCCGACGTGCTCAAGCACGTGCTCGACAAGTCGAGTAAACATGCGAATGGCCGCGTGCTCCATCTCACGTATGAAGAAGCGACGGCCTTGAACGAGCTCGCGTCGTGGAACGTGCACACCGATGGGGATGGCAACGTGACCGCGGAGTCGCAGGTGTTCGACGATCTGGTTCGCGCCATCCTCACGCACCCGGAGTATTGATGCGATCGATGCTGTTATGTGCGTGCCTGACCTTTCCCGCTTCTCTGGTTTCCATTCCCCTGCTTGCCCAGGGGCGCGCGATCACGTTCGAGGACTTTATCGCGCTGAAGTCGGTCAGCGATCCGCAGCTGTCCCCCGACGGCAAATGGATCGCGTATACGGTCTCCGTTCCGTCCCTGCAGGACAATCGCAACGTCTCACGTGTGTGGGTGGCTGAAATCGCCACGGGAAGGTCGCGGCAACTGTCCGCGGGAGCGGGGTCCGATCGTCAACCACGCTGGTCGCCGGACGGAAGAACGCTTGCGTTCATCTCGACGCGCGAGGGCGGCGCACAAGTCTGGCTGCTGCCGATCGCGGGTGGCGACGCCCGCAAAGTCTCGAGTCTCGCCGATGGCGCGACGGATCCGCTCTGGTTGCCCGACGGCTCTGGCCTGCTTGTCGTGAGTGACATCAAATGGCCGGCGAATCAGGAAATGGATCACCGCAATGGCGCCTACCCCACCGAAGCCCGCATCTGGAGCGGGTTCATGTGGCGGCATTGGGACGATTTCCGGGCGGGGAAACGGCAACACGTGTTTCGCATCGACGTGGCGACGGGGAAGGGCACTGACCTCACACCGGTCGATCGCGATCTACCGACCATTGCCACCGGCGGTGATGGCGACGTGGCGGTCTCGCCCGACGGTCGGGAAATTGTCGTCGCTGCCCATGGGGACTCGACGGTCGCCGACAATACCAACGTCGATCTGTTTTTGCTCGACAGCGGCGCGGTGCTACGACCGATCACCACCGCGAGCGGCGCCGACAACACGCCGCGGTTTTCCCCGGACGGCAAATGGCTGGCGTACCTGTCGATGGAGCGCGCGCGCTTCGAAGCCGATCGCCTGCGGCTGATGGTGGTTGGCCGAGCGCGCGGACGGACCGATGGGCGGCCGGTGGAAGCGACCGCGGGATGGGATCTGTCCGTCGGATCGTACACCTGGTGTCCGAGCTCGAAGTGCATCTTCGCGGTGGTCGAGGAGCGCGGCCGCGACAACATCTATCGCATCGATCTTCCCTCGTACAAGCGCACGCGCGTCGTCAGCGGCGGCGTCAACACCAACGTGCAGGTCGGCCCCGACAACCGGACGCCCGCGTACCTGCATCAAACGAATTCCCAACCACCCGAGGTGTGGGTCGCCGGAAAGGCGTTGTCACATCAGAACGACTCGGCGTTGGCGTCGCTCGAGCTCCCGCCGCTGCAGGAATTCGGATTCACCGGGGCGCTGGGCGACTCGGTATTCGGCTGGATGCAAAAGCCGCCGGGCTTCGATCCCGCGAAAAAATATCCGCTCATCTATCTGATTCACGGCGGTCCGCAGGGGGCCTGGACCGATAGCTGGAGTCCGCGCTGGAACAACCAGTTGTTCGCTGCGCGCGGCTTCGCCGTCGCCGAGGTCAACTTCCATGGCTCGACCGGCTACGGCCAGAAATTCACCGACGCCATCTCGCAGCACTGGGGTGACTATCCCTACGAAGATCTGATGAAGGGGTTGGACGTCGTCGCGGGGCTGCCGTACGTCGACTCGACGCGCATGGGCGCCGCGGGCGCGTCGTACGGCGGATACATGATCTACTGGATCGCCGGGCATACGAATCGCTTCAAGGTGCTGGTGGATCACGACGGCGTGTTCAACACCACCAGTATGGCGGGGTCGACCGAAGAGTTGTGGTTCACCGACTGGGAATTTGGCGGCACGCCCTACGCCAATCGCGCGCTGTACGAGAAGTGGTCGCCGTTGAATTTCGTCGGCAACTGGAAGACGCCGCTGCTGATCGTGCACTCGCAGCTCGACTACCGCGTCGATCTCTCGGAAGGCTATCAGGCGTTCACGGCGGCCAAACGGATGGGTCTGGACGCGAAGTTCCTCTACTTCCCCGACGAAGGACACTGGGTGCTGCGGCCGCGCAATCGCCGCATCTGGTGGGGCACCGTCCTCGACTGGCTGGAGGTGCATCTGCATGAAAGCGCTCACCCGTAATACGCTGCTGGCGATGCCGATCGCACTGGTGGTCTTTGCCGTCCTGCCGCGGCACGACACCGTACGGTGGGACTTGCTCGATGCGTTCACGCTCGCATTCTGCTTCACGTACATGGGCTATTGGGTCGAGCAAGTGTTGTTGATGCTCCCCGATATCGAGACGGCCGGTGGCAAAGTGATTCGGGTGCTGGGATGGTTTGCCGGCGGCCTGTGGTGCTACGAGCTGGGCCGGTGGCTGCTGCTGCTGTACGGTCGCAATACGGCCGACCTTCCGCCGCTGCTTTGGGGCGGCGTGTTTTTCGTCGCTCTCCAGTTCTTCGTGCACGGTCTTCTGCAGGCACGCGGCAAGCCAAACTTCTACAGCGGTCAGCATTCAGAAGTGACTGTGCAGTAGATCGGACATGATGCGCATTTCTGTTGGAACCTTCTGCGTCATTGCAGGCGCCGCCGCAGTGCTTGCATGCGAACACGGCGGGCCGTTTCCGCCCACGAATTACACGCCCTCAGAACCGTTCAACGCTCCACCGCTGATTCGTCTCAGCGTGAACCCGGGGCAGGACCTGATGCCGGCCTGGCTGCCGGACGGGAGCATCGTCTACACGACCGAGCGTCTCGATCGCCACGATCACGATCGGTGCCTCGCCTTCATGCCCGGGACGGGCGGCGCGATCACGGCATACGCCTGTCGCACGACGGCGTCAAACGATTCGGTCGACGTATTCGCCGAGGCAGCCGCGACCGTGTTGGGGGGCGAAGCGGGCCAGCTCGCGTATGTGCGCATGGACTCGGATCGATTGCCGGTCATCCCCACGTCCCCCAACGTCCAGGCGATCGTGGTCGCGCCATTGCGCACGCCCAACGCCGCCCGCGTCGTCCGTGCGTTGCCGTATTCCGCGCCTTCCGGCAGGACGCATTGGGGCATCACGAACCTGCGCTGGCTGGACGCGACGCATCTCGCGTACATCGGGCAGGATGTGAGCTACCCGCGTGGTTGCTCGAGCTGCCCGCCTGACACGCTCCGCGTGGGACTCGAGATCGCGGTGCTCGACATCGCCCCCGCCGTTCCGGTGGTGACGATCGTCCCCGGCACCGACAGTGCCTCGTCGCTCGCCGTGGGGGCGACGAGCGACACGATCTTCTTCACGCGGGAGCGTGACTCGGTCGTGTACCGTCATGTGTTCTCGAGCAGCGCGACGGATACCGTCCACAACTTCGGATCGGGACATTTGGTGCGCGACGTGGCGTGGGCCGCCGGCCGCCTTTTCGTGGTCGTCGATGGCCAGCCGGACATCGGCGGGGACATCCACATCCTTGGTCCGGGACCCGGAGTCGATTCGCTCGTGCCTGGGCCGTCGGTCGCGGGGTTTGTGTGGTATCAGCGTCCATCGCCGTCGCCCGACGGCCGGCGATTCCTCGCGCAAGGGTACGCGATCGCCGCCGACAGCACCGTCACTTCCACGTTGGACGTATGGCTCTACGAGCTGCCGTAAGCGCCGCCGTACTCGTGCTGAGCGCGGGGATGCTGGCGGCGCAAACCAACGGCGCGATCGTGGGACATGTGCGCCAGCGCGATGGCGCGACGCCGATTGCGGGCGCGCAGATCGGGCTCGACAGCCGCTGGGTGGCGCAAAGCGATAGCGCCGGATTTTTCCGCGTGCGCGAAGTGCGCAGCGGCTGGCACCTCCTGACGGCGCGCGCGATTGGCTTCGAGACCATCCGGCGCGACAGCGTGCTCGTACGCGCGGGGCAGGTGACGGTCGTGAACTTCACGGTCGACGTATTCACGATCGAACGGCCCATCGTCGTCGAGGCATACGCCGATTCGATTCTCGACCCCACCGTCGTCGCTTCGGTACAACGCATCGGCAGCGATGAGCTGCGCCGCTTTCCCGTGACGACGCTGGAAGAGGCGGTCTCGCTGTCCGCCGGCGCGGTTGGCGAGAGCTATCGGGGCGGCCGGCTGGGCCAGCAGGCGTTCGTACTCGACGGCCTCGGCGTGAAAAACCAGCTCGATGCGTCCACCGGATCACTCGGCCTGCGCATCCCGCCCGATCTGCTCACCGAGGCCTCACTCGCGACCAACGGTTTCTCCGCCCGCTTCGGGCAGGCGATCTCCGGTCTCGTGAACGTCGTCACCAAGGATGGCGGCGACCGCTGGAGTGGTCGAGCCGCCTACGAAACCGACCGGCCGTTATGGGGATCCGCTGATCTTGGCCAGGATCGCGTCGTGTTGTCGGCGGACGGTCCGCTGGGGCGCGGGATAGGACTCGTCGCGGTGTTCGACGGCGAAGGCAAGCTCGATGCCGATCCCATCAATGCGCCGCCGTCGCCCGAGCCGCGCGATCCCCGCAACGGCAGTCCGAACCTGCTGCCCCACAACAGCGGCGAGCGCTATGACGCCGCCGCGAAGCTGCGGGTTCCGATGGGCGGTCCAATGACGTTGCGTCTGTTCGCGCTGCGATCGGTGGACCAACGACTGCTGTACGACCCCACGTACAAGTACGACACGCCGCAAGCGCCGGCGCAGCGCGTCAGCGGCGATCTGCTCAGCGCCCACCTGCAACGGGCCACGAACAACTTCACCGGCGATCTGCGCGCCGGATATTTCTCGCGCGCCTTCATGCGCGGAGCGCTGGCCGAACAGCCGCGCTATCGATTTGGCGCCGTGACGGGCCGGCCGCTGCGGTTTATCGGCGAAACGATCGCCAACAATCAGGACACGATCACGGCGCGCGCGCCGATCGCCGGGCTCACGGCGCCGGACTGGAGCGATCAGTCGCCGTGGGGTGTGCCGGCCTTCTTCCGCGGAGCGGGCCCGACCGGCGACATCGCCTGGAATCATTTTCGCGAGGTGCGCGCCCAGGCCGACTTCAGTGTCGGCGGACCACGTGGAGATTTGTATTTTGGCGGCGAGTTCGCGCGCCAGCGCGTCGAGACGTTCCAGCGCGCGCTGGGCTACCTGCCGGTGGGGGACAGCGTCCCGCCGGCACTGGCATCGAGTTTCACTCCGGCATCGGCCGCGGCGTACGCCGAGGGACAGCTGCACGGCGAAGACTTCGTGTTCACGATCGGCGTGCGATACGATCAGTTCGACCCGGGCGCCGGCGTGCCGGGATCGACCTTCGGCGCGCGCCGCAACATCAATCCGCGGATCGGATTCTCCACGGTCTTGAAGGGCGCCACGTTCGTCGCCAGCTGGGGACGGTTCTCGCAGGCGCCCGACTTCCAATACCTGGTGGACGCGGCGTTCGATGATACGCTGCGCACCGGCCGCTTCCGCCGCGGTAACCCTAATCTCGGCTTCGAGCAGGCGACGCAGTATGAGTTTTCGTTGCGTATGCGCCCGTCGTCTGCCACGACGCTGCGTGTGAACGTGTTCAACAAGCTGCTCGACGGTCTGGTGGCATCCGTTCCGCTGGGCGTCGATCCCGACTCATCGATCTTCGGGAACCTCGATTTCGGAAATGTGAAGGGGGCGGAGCTGATCGCGGAGCGGCCGCTGCGGGGCGGCTGGGGCGTGCGGCTCGCCTACACACTGCAACAGGCGCAGGCGACCGCGACGAACGCATTTCAGCTGCTGCGCCGCATCCGTGTCGATGCGTTGGGAGATACGATCGACCCGGCCCGCGTAACCTTCCCGCTCGATTACGACCGCCGCCACAGCGTGACGATCATCGGGCAGGCGCTGGTACCAGACAGCTCCGGCCCTCGCGTCGTCGGGGTTCGGCCGTTCGCTGGGCTGGAGGCGGCCACGATCGTGCGGGCAAGCTCCGGCCTGCCGTTCACGATGACGAACGTCACCGGCGACACACTGCTAGGACTCCCCAACAGTCACCGGCTCCCGATGCTGCTCACCGTCGACCTGTTATTGCGACGGCCACTGCGCCTGGGAAGTTGGCAGGGAAGCGTGTATGTGGACGTGCGGAATCTGTTGAATCGGCGCAACATCGAGGCGGTGCGGCGCGAGACCGGTGAGCCGAATCTGACGCCGCAACAGATCACGACCCTCGCGGAGAGCGCGTATGCCGCTCACCCCGAGCCGATCCCGTACGAGTCGCCGCGCTATCGCGCGGTTGCCGATCTCGACGGCAATGGACTTGTCGAAGGACGAGGAGAGCTGTTCCCGCTATTCCTGTCGGCGGCGCGCGATTTTACCCAGCCGCTGTTTTCATACGGGCCGCCCCGCCTCTTCCGCGTCGGGATCGAGCTGCTGTTTTAGTCCCTCCAGCAGGTAACCGGCGGCGACGCCAATGACCACCATCAGCAAGCCGAGCCAGCCGAGCGCCGTGAGACGCTGGCTGAAGAGCAGCAGGGCGAGCAACGCCCCGACGACCGGCTCGATCGTGGCGGCGACCGACGCGGGAGCGGCCTCGATCCGTTTCATCGCGCCGAAGAACAGCAAATTGGCGGCGATGACCGATCCTGCGGCGAGTCCAAGCAAGCCGAGCCATGCGGCCCCCGATGGCGGCAGCGCGGGCGGACGGCCCCAGATCGTCAGCGCGATCCAGATCAGCAGCACACCGCCGATCGCCTCGAGGAACAGCACTTTTACCACGCCGTAGCGCGGCGCGGCATATCGTCCCATGAGCGACGTCAGCGCGTAACTGAGGGCGGAGAGCAAGCCGCCCGCGATTCCGGCGGTCAGGCCCATGCGCGCGGCTTCAGCGCCGGCATTGCTGCCGCCGGTGACCGTGAGCGCCACGCCGATCATCACGACGACGGCGAGCACGATGCGCGTGGGCGTGAGTGCTTCCTTCAAGATCAGGCGCGCGAGCACGGCGACGATGATCGGCGCGGTGTAGAGGAGTGCGGCCGCGCCCGCGACGCCCACGCCGCCAATCGCGAACTGATAGGCGACTTCGAACAGCGCCACCATGGCGCCGCCACCTAATCCGACCAGCAGCCAGCCCGTGCGATCGGCCTTGAACAGGTTGCGGCGGAACAACACGCCCCAGATCGCGAGGGCGATCGTCCCAATGAGGACCCGCCAAAAGCCGATGCTGGTGGCGGGCATGAGATCGTAGAGGCCGGTCGACAGGGGGCCGGTCGTGCCCCAGGTAGCGCCCGCGCCGAGCGCGAAGAGATACCCGATGACGCGATGGCGGGACGGTTGCGCGCGCTGTGGTGCGGTCACGACGCCATATTGCCGGCCGTAAGCTCGCCCCGCAACACCGTCACCGCCTGCCCGCCGATTTTCACACGATCGGCGTCGAGTCGCAGGCGCAGCATGCCGCCGCGCGCTGATGCCTGATAGGCGATGAGGTCCCTCTTGCCGAGCTTTTGCGCCCAGTACGGTGTGAGCGCGCAGTGCGCGGAGCCGGTGACGGGATCCTCGGGAACGCCAGATTGCGGTGCGAAGAAGCGCGACACGAAGTCGTACTCGGCTCCCGTGTCGGCCCGGCTCGTGACCATCACGCCACGGGCGCGCACTTCAGCCAGAAGTCGGAGATCGGGAGTAAGCGCCCGCACGTGAGTTTCGCCGGAGATCTCGACGAGATAGTCGAAGCGACTGCGCCCGACAAAAACGGGTTGCGCGTCGTCGAGCGCCTCGATCAGTCCGGGCGGCGGGTCGGCCGCGGTCGCCGGCGTGGCCGGGAAATCGAGCTCGATCCAGGAATCGCGCAGATCGGCGGTGAGCAATCCACTCTTTGTATGGAAGCGTGCCTGGGCCGTTGGCGGAATGTGGCCCTCTTCCCACAGCACATGTGCGCTGGCGAGCGTCGCGTGGCCGCACAAGTCGACCTCGACCGCCGGCGTGAACCAGCGCAGATCGAAGCCGTCTTGTCGGCGTACCAGAAAAGCGGTTTCCGCGAGGTTCATCTCACGCGCCACGTCCAGCATCCAGGATGGCGCGGCGGCTTTCGGGAGAATGCACACCGCCGCCGGATTACCGGCGAACGGGCGACTCGTAAATGCGTCTACCTGGGTGATCCGGAGGCTCATGCCTCCAATCTATCCCGGCAACCTGAAGGTGGTCTTTCCGTGCAGCAGGCTGTTTTCGTGCCCGATAATGAGCGCCGTCTCAGCGTCATCATTTCGCAGCACCAGCCGCAAGTCCCGAGCATCGCCTGGTACGTCAAACACAATGTCGATGGTATAGGACTCGCCAGGGATAAGCGGCCGGCGCAGTCCGTCGGTCGAGCCCGGGTACTGGTGGCCCTGCGCGTCGATGAGGGCGACATAACGGTTGTTGGGTGTCAGCGTCGCGTCTCCCGGTCGGCGCGCGGAGGTCGTCGCTTCATCGAACCGCACCTTGACGGTCACCGTGTGTCTGACTCGCCCCTCCGGCAACGACTCCGCATTGGCCGCGGCAACCGAATACGCCAGATGACAATCGATCTCGCAGATGTGCTTCTCTTCGCCCACCGCGAGCACGCGATTGCGGCTCGTGAGCGAGGCGACGAGGAAGACGACGACGTAGCAGGCCACGCCGCCAACCAAGAGCCGCACCGAGATGTGGGCGAGGGGCTCGCTCTTCGTCATCCGCGCGACGAGGTAGGTCACGAGCAATCCGACGCTGGTAACGACGGTGCCGAGAAAGAGCAGCACCGTAAGAGGCTTCAAGCCATCAGTGATCATTGGACGTCTCCTTGATGGCGGTCGGACACGCCGATCGCAGGAGGTTGGCCTGCTCGCGCACACGCCTCCGCGCGCGGGCCCGGCTCCAGTTCCACGTGCGCCAGTCGGATGCGGCTTCCTCACCCGTCCCCCAGCGCTTCAGGATGTTGGTGGCGACGGTGCAGCGTTCCTGGGCGGCGAGCCGGGGAAACGCATCCAGCAAAGGCGGCACGGCATCGGCGCCGAGCGTCGTCGCGTAGGCCGCGTCGAACGGCCGCTCCGACACGGGCCGGGCGAGATTCGTTCTCACGGTGAATGCGTTGGGGTTGAGGATATGGAGCCCGGCCAGCACGGCGAACGCCTGCATCAGAGCTCCAAACGCGAAGCGCTGACGAACGCCTCGCAACACCGTGCCGGCGAACCACGCGCATGTGCCGACGAGCAGAATCATGAACGCGGTGGCGTAGAGGCGGTCATCGGTCAGCCCGTATGCACTTACGTACAGCCGCATACGCTGCAACGCGGACGCCATGATGATCGCGAGGAGCACGAGCAGCAGCCCGGCAAGCTGCCGGAAGACTCGTACCTGCGCGGCAGTACCGGCGCGCACCAGGTGATCGGCGCCGAGCAGGATCGGCAGCACCAGCCCACTGGCCACGACGAGCTGGAAGAAGCCCTCCCGCGCGTACTCCGCGAAGGTGAGCCCGCTCGTCTGTTCCACGAGCGTCGTGCCGCCAAAGAAGTATCGGAGCTGCACCACCACAAACGTGAGGAACAGAAAGTTCAACAGCCCCAGCGCCGTCGCGAGCGGTACGACACTCGCGATCGGCTTCGTCGTCGGGCTCTGCAGGCCAACCGGCCGGCCCAACAGCGCCCAACGCAGGTAGCCCGCCGTCAGGGCGCCCCAAAACACGAAGAAGAACGAGTTCTGAATGACCGATTCCGTATCGAACGCGAAGAGATTTGACAGAACGTTGTTGAACACCGGATCGGCGGAGGCAAACAGCGCTGCGAAGACGACGAGCAGCGGCGCAGCGATCAGCACGCCCAGCAGCGCCCCGCGCACATGACGGGTGCGCGTGTCTTGCGGCAGCTCCTGCCACTGCACGTCCTTGAACATCAGCAGGATACTGCCCACGGCACTCGAGAACGTTCCCGTGGCGACGCCGCGCACGTAATCGAACGGATACCAGTCGGCAATCCATTCCCCTTGCAAGCTCGCCGCGGTGAGGCAGAGGGTGACGACCATCGCCAGCATATCGAATGCCGCCAGCTGCTGGGAGTCGCGCCGCAGGAACGCGATGCCGAGCAGCAGGAGCGTGATCGCGAGCCAGGCGGTATCCGGTCCGGGCTTGACGTTGTTGCGGCGCACGAGCCAGGCACCCGTGGCGATGAGCAGGACCGTCCCGATCGTCGCGTTCAGGCCCCACGGCATCGCTCGGAGTAATGCGTCGCCGGCGACTCCAGCGACGAGCCCCGCCGCGGCGATTTCGAGGCCGAGCTTGGTGCGTGGCGTCAGAACGTTCACACAGCCTCCTGCGTCGGTAATCCGCCGAAGCGCCGGTCGCGGGAGTGGAATTCGTGGAGTGCCGCGGCGAGGTGAGCCGATTCGAAATCTGGCCACATGCGGTCGGTGAACCAGAGCTCGGCGTAGGCGCATTCCCAGAGAAGAAAGTCGGACAGACGCTGCTCGCCACCGGTGCGGATCAGCAGATCGACATCGGGGAGCAGCGCGCCGGATTGCATCGCGGCCCGACCCGAATAGTCCACCGCGATCCGCAGCTCGAGGCGCGTTCCGTGTGCCGTCCCCTGTTCAGCGGCAGTGATCGCCGCTACCAAGGAATGCGGCAACCGGTCGCGCCGCCCGATGATCGTGAGCTTGACGCCCTGCGCCGCGAGCTCGGCAATCTCGGTCCGGAGATGGCGGGCGAAGAGCCGCATAAGCGTCGAGACCTCGGCGGCCGGCCGATTCCAGTTGTCGGACGAAAAGGCGTACAAGGTGAGGGCGCCGATGCCGCATCCCGGCGCGATCCGCACGATGCGTCGCACCGTTTCGGCGCCGGCCCGGTGTCCCGCGGCGCGCGGCAGACCGCGGCGCGTCGCCCAGCGGCCATTGCCGTCCATCACGATGGCGACGTGTAGAGAAGTACTTTGTTTCATAAAGCGCGTCCGCAAAAAAAGAGAGGGGTCCACGTCAGCGTGCGCGCGTCGCGCGGATCAACGCTTCCATGTGATCGAGGTAGCGCTCGAGCGCCCGCCTGCCGAGGGCGGTGAGTCGGTATTCCGTCTTGGGGACGCGCCCCGCGAACGACTTGTCACAGCTGACGTACTCGGCTTCCTCCAGCTTGCGCGCGTGCACGCTGAGATTACCGTCGGTGGTCTTGAGTAGCGCCTTGAGCTCGTTGAAGGTGAGGCGGTCGCGTACCGCGAGGGCGCTCACGATGGCGAGCCGCACGCGCTCGTGAATCAACCGGTCCAGATCCGCCGGCGCCGGTTGCACTTTCGTTTTCACCGGTCGTTCCGCTTCTGCGCGGGAGATCCGCGCTGCGTTGCTCTTAGCCACCGTACCTCCGCGCGATGAGGATGCCAAACACGATGTTCAGCCCGCCGAATCCCGCTGCCATGAACCATGGCCAGGCCCGCGCCGGCCCGAACAGCGCCGCGGTGCCCAGCACCATGAAGCACACGCCCATGATCGGCACGATCCGGACGGAGAACGCGCCCGCCGTCGCGACCGCGGTCCCGTAGAGCAACAGCCACGTCCCAGGCATCAGCCAGAACAAACCCGCCCCATACAGGGCGATCGTCAGCAACGCGCCGACAACGATCGGCGGGAGAAAGCTGAGACCAAACCGCCGACCGGGCCCGGAGAGCAGGGGATCCTGCGCGGCACGGGCCTTCTGCACCATGGCGGCACCCCCGACCACCACGCCGAGCACGGCGTCGCCCAGCCACACGGCAAGCCAATCCGCCTCATGCCCGGTGCGCAGCGCGATCCATGTGGCCGCGATGGCGGTGCAGCCCACGACGACCATGCCCCAGCCGGGCACGGCGGTAAACGACCCGGCGCGTTCCATGGTGGAGCGAATGAACTTGAGGTTGTCGAGAGCCCGATCGTGCAGCGGCCGCGGCGCCGTCATGGGGGGAAGTAAAGCACTTTGCACTGCAAAGTCAAGCCCCGCGATGGCGCAGCCGCCGCACCAGCTTCAGCCCCGACCACACATCGTCGATGGCCGCCACCTTCACGTCTACAAGGCCGGTAGGAAGTGCCACCGCGCGGATTACATCCTCGGTGATGTCGGTCGCCACACCCGAGGCCTTCTTGGGCCACGACACCCAGAGTGTGCCGTCCGGCACGAGCGCGCGGAGCAGCATCGGGAGCTTCGCCTCGAGCGTGGCGCGCCGCTTGGTGAAAAAGTGAATGAACGGTAGCGCGCCCCGGGCCGTGGTCGCGACCGTCACCCCGTCCGGCAGCTGGCCCAGGAGCGAACGGAACGCGGGTGGCGCTCCAATGATCGCCACCCGCATCCCGGCCTTGATGCCCAGCTTGTCGACGAGACTGCGGGGTGAATATCCCGCCACTTACTGCACGCAGTTCCCGTGCGGATCGGGCTTCGGCTTGTCCACGACTACGCGGTGATCGAGGTTGGCCACGGCCGTCGCCACGTCGTACACGAACTGCGACACATGGGCGAGCTTGTCGTAGTCGATGTACTGTGGCTCGTCGGTCACCTGGTGATAATCACGATGGTTCCCCGTCGTGAAAAACGCGATCGGAATGCCGTAGCGCGCGTACATGTAGTGATCGCTGCGACAGTAGTACTGCTCCGGATGTCCCGTCGCATCGTACTGATAGTCGAACGTGAACGGCTGCCGCCGTGCCTTGTTCACCGTTTCGATCAGATCGCCCAGCTCGGTCGAGAGCCGCCGGGTGCCGATCAGCTGCAGATAGGCCGGCCCGCCGCCCACCTCGTCGTCGGCTCGGCCGCGCCCCACCATGTCCATGTTGAGCTGCGCGACGATCGAATCGCGCGGGACGGTAGGATGGTCGGTGAAGTACTGCGATCCGAACAGCCCGAGCTCTTCGCCGGTGTGCCACACGAAGATCAGTGACCGCTTGGGCTTCGCGCGCGCGCCGGCGAACGCCTCGGCGATCTCCAGGACCGCGGTCGTCCCGGAGCCGTCATCGTCCGCGCCGTTGAAGATCGAGTCGCGGCGGGCCGCGTGGAGGCGATGGAGGCTGTCGGCATTCACGCGAATCTGCTGGCGCTGCTCCATCGTGACGTCGTGATTGGGCGCCGCCTGCTCGAGGTGCCGGACCGCGTCATTGAGCGCGCGAATGGAATCGTGATCCACCGGCGTCTGATCGAATCCGATGTGATCGTTGTGCGCCCCGATCGCGACGTACTCCCCACGCAACGCCGGATCACTCCCCTGCAAGATTGCGACGACGTTGCGCGCGGGCGCCGGCGCCTCGGTGAACTGCACGACGCCACGCACCGTCTTGCCCGCCGCTCCCACGCGCGCGCTATCCAGCGGCGTGCCGAGCAGCAGCCGGGCGCCGGCAGCGTTCACGTACACGTACACCGGAAGGCTGGTCGTGTCGGAGCCCCCCGCCGGCGTCTCCGCCATCGATGTTTGCGGCTGCCGGAAGAACGCGATCGCCTGCGGCGGGAACGTCTCCAGCGCCGCGACGGCGATGCCGGCCGCGGTGCGGAAGCGCGAGAGCAGGGCGCCGCGATTCACCTGCGCCGATGGCGGAAGGTTCGGTCCGCTGCGTACGCCGATGACGATGAACTTGCCGGCCGCCTGCTCCGGGGCCAGCATCGTACTGTCGCCCAACACGCCGGCGAAGACCGCCTGCGCGCCATCGAATGCGCGCGTCGCGCGGCCGGGATCGCGCGGCACGAAGTCATCCCACGGACGCAGCGTCGTGCCGTCGACCGACAGTCCCGCGCCCGCGGCAAGCTGGCGCTTCACGAGTGGCACGTTTTGGAAGTAACCGCCCGAATCGCCGGCGGGCTGCAGCCCCATGCGCTTCACTTCCGACGCGATATAGGCCGTGGCCTTCAAATTGTATTCGCTGCCCGCCATGCGGCCCATCATCGAGTCGTCGGCGTACAGATAGAGGCGAGTCGTCAAATCCGCCGGTGTGATCGCCGTTTGCGTGCGCCCCGGCGCGTGCTTGAGGGGCAGCGCGGTTTGGGCGCGTGCCTGCGCCGTCAGGGCGAGCATTGCCCCGAGCACTAGACGTCCTGCTGCCTGCATGGGACGATCTCCAAAAAAGGGAAGGAAGGAGCTACGACCACCGCGTGTAAGACGTGCAACTTCGCCGGTTGGTTGCGCCACGTCACGTCGGGGTCCGGTCAGGAAGGGCCGGGGGGCGGGGGCGGCGCTTGCTTCCGGCGCCGCCGCCAAACCGATCGGGCCAGGATGCCGAGGCCGGCGGGCTGCCCTTCGCGCCGGGGCATGGCGCGGTATAGTAGAATGATCACCACCCATGTCAGCCAGCTGGCGCGCTCGCTCCAACTGAGCGAGCGCAGCAGGAACCACGGCTGCGTCAGGGGTGCGGTCCAGGGGAGCCAGTCGCCCTGCAGAAGCGCCAGGGGCCGCGCGAATACGCGATTCGTCCGGTAGCCCTGCACGCCGGGACGCGACACGTTCCAGACGCACGTCACCTGGCCCCAGCCATGATTGTCGCTCGCGCCCACGACGAGCAGGTCATGCGAAGCGGCGAGCCCCAACACTTCGCGGCGCAGATTCGATGGGAAGCCCAGCGCCTTCGGCGCGCAGTTCACAATCTCGAACCCGTCGACGCCTGCCTGGACGAACGCGCCCCAATCGTCGCGATGATTACGCCAATACTCCGGGAGCGAGGCGATGCTCACGGCACTCTGCCGATCGATCGCGGCGAAGATACGCGTCATGCGCTCCGTGCTCCCCCCAAAGCTGTCCCGTGGCAGCGCCTCGACGGGGCCGATTGCGACGACATGTTGACGATAGACGCTCCACTCGACGCCGGGCAGGAGGCTGATCGACGGCGGCGACGCCTGGAGCGCGCCGTCGTAAATGACGTTGTGATCGGTGACGTAACTCGCCTGAAATCCCTGGCGTTCGTGCCATGCGGCGAGCCGGGTCAATGTCCATCCGGGCCGCCCGTCGTGCGATGCGCTGGTATGCGCGTGGTAATCGATCACGGTGCCGGCGCCATCCGTGGTCGTGAGCCGTGGAACGGGGCGCGGCAGCAGCACCGCCGCGACCGCGAGCGCCAGCAGGACCCCCGGGCCGAGCAGTGCGCGACCGGCACGGCGGCCCAGCGAAGGGGCGATCAACCCGGGACGCAGTGCGCCCCATGCGCCAAGGATGAGCATCCACACCGCGAGCGCCCATTCGGCGCGAGCCATACTGAAAAAGGTGAGCGCATCGAGCGTCGTGGAGAGCGGCGCGAGCAGCACGTACAGGATGGGTCGTTCGAGATCGGCGTCGCCGGGGGCCGAGCCCGTGATCGCATCGACGAGCGGGGGCATGGGATCAATCGCGGTCGCGAGGAGTAGCAGCACCAGCGCGATCGCGAACGGGTGGCGGCGCAGCAGGTTCACTCGCAGATTCCCCGCATGTCGGGTCGGATGGAAGCTAGTAGTCCGCGGGTGCGGACGCGATGATGATTGCGCCGCAGTTTTTGATCATGGGGGGCTTCGCCGTACTGGTGGGCGGAGTCGCGGTGGCCGTGCGGGTGCGGGAGCGAAGACGCCGCGCCGCGTATGAACAATTCAGCCTGGTGCGCGGGTTCACCTTCGAGCCCGAACGGCCCAATGGCGAGCAGCGCTTCCGCGACGTGTTCGAGGCGTTCAACCAGGGCCGCCGCCGCACCTGGGGCTACACGATCAGCGGGGCCAAGGACCAGCAAACGTTCGTTGCGTTCGAATACCGCTGGGTCACGGGGAGCGGGAAGCATTCTTCCACGCACCGCGTCAGCGGCATCGTATGGGAGCGCGACGGCACCGCGTTTCCGAAATTCGTGCTCGGGCCGGAAGGCTGGCTCTCCCGGATCGGCGCGCTCTTCGGGATGCAGGACATCGACTTCGTGGATTCGCCCGACTTCTCACGAGCCTATCGTCTTACCGGGCCGGATGAGATGTCGATCCGAGAACTCTTCACTCCCGACCTGCGCCGTTTCTTTGAAGCGACCCCCAATCAGTACGTCGCGGGGGGCGGCCCTTTCCTGTTTTGGTTCCGCAACGCACAGCTGCCGCCGGCTGAGCAGCTCGACGAGTGGCTCGAGCACGGAGATCAGGTGCGGCGCCGGTTCCTCACTGCGTGAGCCAGCTCTCGGAGCTGCCGGCGCTGGTACTCGGCCCGCTGCAGGGC
>JBHEMG010000045.1:0-65561 GCA_046262715.1 Gemmatimonadales bacterium | reverse complement strand
GATCCCAGTCGAGCCAGGCCGGCGTGTAGAACTCCTCGAGCGGCCGCTCGATCGCCTGGGGCCAAATCGGGCGGTTGGTCCACAGCTGGATCTCGCGCACCGTCCCGATCGCGCCGGCCTCGACCCACTCGCGAATCAGGCGCGTCCCCTCTTCGGCATGTCCCTGATTCCCCATCTGCGTCGCCACCTTGTACTTCCGCGCCGCTTCCTCGAGCTGCTTCACTTCCCATAGCGTGCGGGCGAGCGGCTTCTGAATTCGTGTATGCTTGCCGAGCTTCATCGCCATCATCCCAGCGACGGTGTGGGTGTGGTCGGGCGTCGAGACGGTGACGGCGTCGATGTTCTTGCCTTCCTTATCCAGCATCGCGCGGAAATCCTTGAAGCGCTTCGCCAGCGGGAACGCCGCGACCGAGGCCGCCGCCTGACGATCGTCCACGTCGCATAGCGCGTAGATGTTCTCGGTCTTGCCCACGCCGCGGACGTCATTGGCGCCCATTCCGCCCACGCCAATGCACGCGATGTTGAGCTTGTCGCTGGGCGCCAGGCGATTCCTGCCTCGCGCGCCGAGCACGTGCGGGGGCACGATCGTGAACGCAAGGGTAGTCGCGACGTCACCCACGAAGCGCCGCCGCGTCAGACGCCGGCGACTCACGGCAATACCCGGATCTTGATGTTGCGGAAGGCCACGACGTTACCGTGATCCTGCAGCCCGATGTGGCCCTGGGGATTTTTGCCGAAGCGCGGATGCGGCCTGAACTTGCTGCCCGCGATTTTCGAATCCCAGTCTCGGCTGCCGAGCTCATACTCCGTCACCTTGAAGCCGTTGAGCCAATGCTCGACGTGATTGCCGTTGACCACGAGCCGCGCGCTGTTCCATTCACCGCCCGGCTTCACATGCCCCCGAACAGCCGGATAGAGGTCGTACGCCGCGCCCGCCGAGGTCTCCGGCGCCTTGCCGTCGGGATGTTTCGCATCGTCCAGCACCTGCATCTCGGGGGCGTTCCAGTAGATCTCGTCCGTATCCTCGGCTACCCGATAGAAGATGCCGCTGTTGCCGCCGGGCTCGATCTTCCAGTCGATGCTCAGCTCGAAGTTGCGAAACTCGTCGGTGGTGATGATGTCGCCGCCCGCCCCAACGCGAGTCAGCGCGCCATCCTGCACGACCCACCCGTCGGACATCGCCGGCTTGCCATAGTTGCGCCACCCCGTGGTCGACGTCCCGTCGAACAGCAGCTTCCAACCGGCCGATCGCTCCGCCTCGGTCAACGCGTTGGGTGCGGCGCGCTCCTCCGGCGCCGGCTGCTGGTGCGTTTGACAGCGCGCGCTCGCCGCGAGCAGGCCGGCGACGAGAAGAGTACGGATGTGCGGCACGTTCATGCGGGGAGTCCCGCGAGCTCTTGCAACCGCACCTGTACGGCGCGGCGGCCTCGCTCGCTGCGAGTGATGACGAGAATGGCATCGTCGCCGGCGATGGTGCCGATGATTTCGTTCCAGCCGGCGCCGTCGATGGCGAGGCCGAGCGCCTGCGCGGCACCCGTCGTGGTCTTGAGCACGAGCAGCGGACCGACGCCTTCGGCGGAGACGAGCATCGTGGGGAGAAGCTGCTCGAGGTGCGGGCGGACGCCGGGGCCGCCCTCCGATGCGCTGGAATAATGGGATCCGCCATCCGGCGCGGCGACCTTCGCCAGTCCGAGCTCACGGATGTCGCGCGACAGCGTCGCCTGGGTCACGTTGTAGCCCTCGGCCTTGAGTCGTTCGCGCAGCTGCTCCTGGCTGCCTACCGTCTCCTGCCGCACGATCCGCAGGATGGCCGCGTGACGCTGCGTTTTCATGGGGCGGAAATGTGGTGCACGATGCGACCGCTGACCACTGTGAGCTGCGCAGCGCGTGTCGTGGAGAGGGGGGCAACGGCGAGGGGAAACACTGCCAAATCCGCTGATTTCCCCGGCTCGAGCGAACCGATCTCTGACTGCCAGCCAAGGGCGCGCGCGCCTTCTATAGTAAGCAGTCCCAGCGCGTGCTCACCGCTCACCCCGACCGCCTCTGCTTCCGCCCAGAGATCCAGGTCACCCACGCTGACGACGGAGTCGGTCCCCAGACCAACCGGGACCCGCGCGGCGCCGAACAGCCGCAGCGGCAATCGGCCATGGCGGTGCGCGGCGTTGGAGCGCGGGCAGTGCGCGACAGTCGCCCCCAGCACCCGCAGCACCTCCACATCGGCTTCGTTCACCTGCACGCAATGAATGCACAGGGTGCCGCGACGGAGCACGCCGTGACGCATGAGGTGTTCTACCGGGGAGCAGTGTCGCGCCTCGACGGCGATGCCGCGCGCCCGCAACGCCTCCGCAAACGGCCCCTCGCCCTGCTGGATCAGCGCGGTCTCTTCGATCGACTCGGCGACGTGCACCGCGAGGGGGAGATGTTCCAGGCGCGCGTACGCTCCGACGGCATCGTACAGCGCAGCGCTGACGGTGTACGGCGCGTGGGGCGAAATGCCGAGAACGAGTTGCGCAGTTGCAAGCCGGCGAAGCTGCAAGACCGCGGTCTCAAGCTCCTGCATACTGACAGCGCATTGGCGTGGATCAGGACCAAACACCTCCTGATACACAATCCCTCGCCCCCCGAGGTCGTGCAGCGCTCGCATCACCGCCCCGGTGCTCCCCGTCTCCGCGATGCACGTGACACCGCGCGACCAGCAATCGCGCACCCCCGCGACGGCAGCCTCGTAGAACTCCTCGGCACTCGTCTTGTCCTTCAGCGCGCGGACGCGTCGAATCCAGGCGGTGAACTGCGGCTCGTCGTGCCGTGCGCCGCCGCCCAGGTGCGTGAGCTCGAGGTGGGTATGGCAATTGACGAGGCCCGGGACCAGCATGTCCTCTGGAAACTCCAGGGACTCGATATGGGGTGGATTGGGGACACGCGAATGAGGTCCAACCGCCGCTATGGTGCCCGCGTCATCAACAAGGAGGGCGCCGTCTTGAATCGCGGGTGCGGTTATTGGATGAACAAGACCGGCGCGGATACGAAGCATCGTGTTACTGGCAACTTACGGAGTGACGCCCACCCCAAATGGTGAATGCACCTGGCACACCTGTGTCGGCTCCGTGCCGGGATAGAACCACTCCCAGCGCCGCACCTCGAGCGGACAGAACGGCGTCGCGAGGAAGCCGTTGGACCAGTCGACCTCGCGCGTGACGAGATCGTCGGGCCGCGCCCAGTCGCCCGGCGAGGGACGGCGCTCGTATACGTCGCGCATGAACTTCGTCCATGCGGGCGCGACGATGCGGCCGCCGCCGGCGTTGTTCATGATGCGGCGCTGCAGGTCGTAGCCGATCCAGATCCCCGTGACGATCTCGGGCGTGAAGCCGACGAACCAGGCGTCGGTATAGTCGTCCGTTGTACCGCTCTTGCCGCCCATCGGCACGTGCAATCCGCCCACCGCGCCCGCGGCGGTACCGCACCGATGGGGCCCCGAGCCCGGCTGGCAGCGCATCACGTCGCGCAGCATGTCCAGCATCAGCCAGTTGTGCTCCGGGTCGAGCACCTGCTCGCGCTTGATCGTGGACTGAAAGAGGATGTTGCCTTGGCGGTCCTCGATGCGCTGAATCCCGATCGGCTCGACGCGCACGCCGCCATTGGCAAAGGCGGTGTAGGCCGCGATCAGCTCGATCGGCTTCGTCTCCCGGGCGCCGATATGAATGGACGGATAGGGCGGCAACGGGGTCGTGATCCCGTAGCGCCGCGCCTCCCCGATCACCGTCTGTTCACCGAGCGCCATACCGAGCTTGATCGTCGACAGGTTCCGCGAGAGATACAGCGACTGGCGCATCGGTACCGGGCCCAGCGTCGTATCGTCGTAATCCTTCGGCTGCCACAGCGAGCTGTCGAGCTGAATGACCGGCGGATTGAGGGGCGTATCGTCGAGCATCTCCGTCACCGGATGCCCCGCGCGCACCGCGGCCGAGTAGACGAACGGCTTGAACGTCGAGCCGGGCGGCCGCGCCGACTGCGTCACGCGATTCCATTTCGAGTCGACGAAATCGCGTCCGCCCACCATGGCAAGGATGTTGCCGGTCTTGGCATCCATCGCCATGAGCGCGCCCTGCAGGTACTGCGAGAACGGGCCCTGATCGTCGCCGGTGGCCCGCCCCTGCTCGATATACTCGCGATACGTCGAGCCCTCGAACTTTCCGTTCGAGAAGACGCCCGATTCGATCTCGTCGAGCTGCGAATGCAGCGCCTGCTCCGCCGCCTCCTGCATGTCGAGGTCGAGCGTCGTGTAGATGCGCAGCCCTTTGTCGTACAGATCGCGGCCGAAACGCGGCTCGAGGATCGAGGAGCGCAGCCATTCGACGAAATACGGCGCCACGTCGCCGTAACTCGTCCGCCGCGTCGTCAGCACCAGCGGGTACGCCTTCCAGAACTCTGCGTCTTCAGGGCTGAGGAATTTCTGGTCGCGCATCAGATTGAGCACGACGTTGCGGCGCCGGATGGCGCGGTCGGGATGCGTCCGCGGATTGTACGTCCCGGGCGCTTTCGGCAGCGCCGCGAGCGTTGCCGCCTCGGCGACGTTCAGATCGCGCGCCGATTTACCGAAGAAGACCTGTGACGCCGCCTCCACACCCGAGACGTTCGGCCCCAGGCTGATCTGATTGAGATACAACTCGAGGATCGTGTCCTTGGGGAAGTTCCGCTCCAGCTCGACCGCGACGCGCGTTTCGCGCAGCTTGCGCGCGATTTTCTTTTCCTTGCCGAGGTGATCCGGAAACACGTTGCGCGCCAGCTGCATCGTGATGGTCGAAAAGCCCTGCGCGTAGTGCAGCGTCGTGATGTTGGCCTTAATCGCGCCGAGGATGCGCCAGTAGTCGATGCCGTTGTGCGCGTAGAAGCGCTTGTCCTCGACCGCCACGAACGCCTGACGCACATGCACCGGGATTTGCTCGAGCGGCAGCACCGTCCGGCGCTCGATGCCGAGCTCGGTGATGAGTCGGCCGTCGGCCGCGTACACCTTGGACGTCTGCACCTGCGGCCGATGCCCCGGGTCGATGCGCATGATGCTGGGGCAGCGCTCCGCCGCGCAGACACGGGTCCAGGAGCCGTAGGCCAACCCGCTGGCGTACAACAGCGCCAGCACCGTGCCGACAAAGACACGGCGGCGCTGCACGCGATCGTGCCACCAGCGAGTAATCCACAGGCGGCGAGATCCAGCGGGGGCGGACGGAGGCGAAAGGGGCGTCGATGATGCCATCTGCACTAAAACCTAGTTAGGCCGTAGATTCGCCGCCATGACGACTGACGTGTTGAAAGAGCTGGAGTGGCGGGGATTTGTTCAGCAGGCCCCGCCCGGACTCGCCGCGCATTTCGCGAAGGGGCCCGTCACCGCCTACTGCGGCTTCGATCCGACCGCGCCGTCGTTGCAGCTGGGCAATCTGATGCCGTTGATGCTGCTCGCCAATCTGCAACGCGCCGGCCACCGCCCCATCATTCTGATGGGCGGCGGCACGGGACTGATCGGCGATCCATCCGGCAAGGCGGGCGAGCGGCCGCTGCTCTCCAAAGAACAGATTCGCGAAAACCTGCAGCGCCAGCGCGATCAGATGGCGCGATTTCTGGAATTCGGCGCCGGACCGACCGCGGCGCTGCTGCTCGACAACGCCAAATGGCTGGGCGCGCTCGGCCTGATCGATTTTCTGCGCGACATCGGCAAGCACTTCACCGTGAACATCATGCTGCAGAAGGAGTCGGTGAAAGCGCGGCTCGAGGCGGGGTTGTCGTTCACCGAATTCAGCTACATGCTGCTGCAGGCCTACGACTTCCTGCATCTGTTCCGCGAGCGCCAGTGCACCCTGCAGGTGGGCGGCAGCGATCAGTGGGGCAACATCACCGCGGGCGTCGATCTGATTCGCCGCATCGCCAATGGCGAGGCGCATGGCCTGGTGGCGCCGCTGGTGACCATGGCATCGGGGCAGAAGTTCGGCAAAACCGAGGCGGGGGCGATCTATCTCGATCCCACACTGACGTCGCCGTACAAATTCTATCAGTTCTGGATCAACGTGGACGACCGCGACGTCGAAAAATACGTGAAGCTGTTCACGCACCTGCCGGCGCCGCAGATCACCGCCATCCTCGAACAGCAGCGCGCGAATCCTGCCCCGCGGCCGGCGCAGCGCGCGCTCGCGACGACAGTGACGAGTCTGGTCCATGGCGCCGAGCTGCTGCAAGGCGTGCAGGCCGCCTCGGCGATTCTGTTCGGGGAAGAACAGCCCGAGGTGCACCCGCGGGTGTTCGACATTCTCGCGGGCGAGATCCCGACGGTCGTCCTCGAAGGTGAAGCGGACAGCGTCCCGCTCGTCGATCTCGTGGCGCGTGCCGGCCTCGCCAAGTCGAAGAGCGAGGCGCGGCGCAGCATCGAGCAAGGCGGCATCTACGTCAACCAGCATCGCGTGGACGACGTCGCGCGGACGATCGCGGAGGGCGACTGGATCGGCGGCCGCAATCTGCTGTTGCGCAAGGGAAAGAAGGACTACGCGCTTCTGAGACGCGAGCGCTAGCCTATGTTCATCGGTCATTATGCCCTGGGTCTGGCCGCGAAGCGCGCAGCGCCGCACACCAGCCTCGGCACTCTCTTCGTGGCGCCCACGCTCGCGGAGCTATTATGGCCGGTCTTCCTACTGCTGGGCTGGGAGCACGCGCACGTCGTCCCTGGCCCGAACCCATTTTTGAATCTGTGGCTCGACGACTATCCGATCTCGCACAGCCTCTTCACGCTGATGGTCTGGGGTGCGCTGTTCGGCTATCTGTATCGGATGCGCCGCGGCGATCAGCGCGCCGCCATCGTGATCGCGCTCCTCGTCGTGAGCCACTGGGTCCTCGACGTCATCACGCACCGGCCGGATGCGCCGCTCTATCCGGGCGGGCCCGAAGTGGGACTGGGACTCTGGAACTCCGTGACGGGGACGGTGATCGTCGAAAGCGTGATGCTGCTCGCCGGCGTCGCGGTCTACCTGCGCGTGACGCGCGCGCGCGATGGTATCGGGCGATGGGGGATCTGGGGGCTGGTCCTGCTGCTGGCGGCGTCCTACTACGGCTCGCTGTTCAGCCCTACACCGACCGATACACAAGCGCTGGCGATCGGCGGCCTGATCTTCGAAGCGGTGTTCGTCCTGGTGGCATGGTGGGTGGACCGTCACCGCGACGCTACATCAAGTCGTCCAGCACTTCTATAACCTTCTCCATCTCTTCCATCGTGTTGTAGCAATGCGGCGAGAGCCGTATTGCACCTTCGCGCAGGCTGCATACCACGCGGGCGCGCTTCAGACTGTGGTAGGCCTCCACCGGCTTCGCGGGCGCGACGCAGAGAATCGCCGAGCGGTGTCCGTTCTCGACCGGCGAGGTGATGCGCACACCATTCTCATGCGCCCACTTCACCACCGGCTGCTGCACCGCGCGCGTGACCTCGGCGACGTCGCGCACGCCGATCTCGAGCAGCAGGCCAAGCGATGCCGTCATTCCGACGAAGTCCTGATACGGCAATGTGATCATTTCGAAGCGGCGCGCGTCCGCCCTGAACGTCGGGTTGTACTCGGTGAGCCGTGAGAAGTCGTCCGTTCCCTCGAACGCCATCCATCCCGTGACCGCAGGCTCCAGCTCAGTCACCAGCGCCTTGCGCACGTAGACGAAGCCCGATCCCCACGGCGAGAGCAGCCACTTCTGCCCACCGCACGCCATGATGTCGACCGGCGTGTCCTGCACGTCGAGCACCGAGTTACCGACGCCCTGAATGCCGTCCACCACGAGATACGTCCCGTTGGCGCGGCATGCGGCGCCGAGTTTCTTGAGGTCGGCGCGATACCCGTTAGAGAACTGCACGAAGGAAACGGCGAGCACGCGCACTCGCGGGTCGCGCAGCCGCTCGAGCAGATACTCTTCGTCTGGCCATCCCTGCTGCGTGCAGCGCGCGATCTCGACGGTGACGCTCTGTTCGCGCAGCAGCAGCCAGGGGTAGACGTTGGCTGGGAATTCCTTGTCCGAGAGCAACACCACGTCGCCCGCCTTGAGCGGCAGGGCACGCGCCGCGAGGTGCAATCCGAAACCGGTGTTGGTGGCGAGCGCGATCTCTGCAGGCTCGGCGTTGATCAGCTGGGCGAGGCCGAGCCGCGCGGCGGCGAGGCCGGCCATGAGCTCGCGGTCGGGCAGCAGATGGGGCGCTGTGCGCTTCGCCGTGAACTCATCGAGCGCGCGTCGCGTTCGCTCGGGGATCGGACCAATCGACGCGTTGTTCAGATACGTCGTATCGGCGGTCCACGGGAATTCCGAGGTACGGAGCGCCTTGAAGGTCTCGCGCAACGCGCGGACATGCGTCGGGTGATAGGCGATTTCGGTCACGCGAGCCGCCCGAAACCACGAACGTCGAGCGCGTCGCGCAAGCCGTCGCCCACCAGATTGAGTCCGAGCACCGCGAGACCGATCGCGACGCCCGGGGCGATCGAGACCCACGGTGCCACGCGCAGCAGATCGCGGCCCTCCGCGACCATCGCGCCCCAGGACGGCGTGGGCGGCTGCGCGCCGAGTCCGATGAACGACAGCGCCGCCTCCGCCATGATCGCGCCGCCGATGCCCAGCGTCGCCGCAACAATCACCGGGGCGATCACGTTGGGCAGCAGGTGCCGCGCGATGATACGCGCATCGGAGGCGCCGAGCGCGCGGGCCGCGTGGACGTATTCGAGCCCGCGCGCGAGCAGCACCTGACCGCGGACGATGCGCGCCATACCCGCCCAGCCGACGATGCCGATCACCACGAACACCACGGGCAGGGACGGCTTCACGGCGGCGGCGATGGCGATGAGCAGCAGCAGCGAGGGGAAGGCGAGCGTCACGTCCGCGACGCGCATGATCATGCTATCGGTCCAGCGGCCGTAGTAACCCGACACGAGTCCTAACGTCACGCCGAGCGCCATGGCGATGCTCTGGCTGATGAGTCCCACGGCGAGCGAGAGCCGGGCGCCGTACAAAACGCGTGAGAGAACGTCGCGTCCCTGCGCATCGCTGCCGAGGAGAAAGGCGCCCGATGGTGGATGCAAACTTGCAGACAGGTCGCCGCGAAACGGGTCCCCGGGAGCGAGCCATGGAGCGAGCAGAGCCAGCAGGGCGAGGATCCCGACTAATCCCATGCCGAAGCGGGCCCAGGGATCGCGCGCGAGTCGAGTCCAAAAGAGTGGCGCCGCCATGGGGGTCTCGACTACGTTACTCGGGACTCAACCCCCCGGGCAAGCGGATACTGACGTGAAGCGTGATACACCGTTCACCCTGGTGCTGGGCGGCGGCGGGATGAAGGGGCTCGCCCATGTGGGCGTGCTCCAGGCGCTGCTCGAGCGCGGCCACCGGCCGACCCGGATCATCGGGTCGAGTGTCGGCGCGCTCGTCGGCGCCGCCTGGGCCGGCGGCATGGGAATCGCAAAGCTTCGCGAGATCGCCCTGAGCCTGAACCGCAAAGAGGTGTTCGCCGTCGCGCACGCCGACATGGCGTTCAAGCGCATGCGCTCGCCGGCGCTGTTCAAACGCGAGCCGCTGGAACACCTCATCGCGCGTACCGTCGGCGATCTCACCTTCCAACAGCTCGATCCGCCCGTCGTCGTGAATACCGTCGACCTCAACTCGGGGATGCAAGTCTTCTGGGGCCTCCCCGGGCTCGACGACATCCGCGTCGCCGACGCCGTCTTCGCCTCCTGCGCCCTGCCCGGATACTTCCCGCCGCACGAGATCGGCGGCCGCTTCTTTGTGGATGGCGCGGTCGTTGCCAATGTGCCGTTCGTCGCGGCCCGCGCGCTCGGCCCGGAGTTGATCGTCGCGGTGGACGTGTCGGCCTCGAGTGTCCTGACCGCAGACGCGCAGGACGAGGGCTTTGCCGGCGTGTTCGCGCGCGCGACCGAGATCCTGATGACAACGCTGCTCGAGCAGCGCGTGCGCACCTGGACCACGCCGCCGGTCTACTACATCCAGCCGCGCGTCGAGCACGTCACGATGTTCTCCTTCGACCACCTGCGCGAGGAGGTCGAGGAGGGCTATCGCGCTACGGCCGCGGCGCTGGACCGTCCCGAGGAGTGGCCCGAGCCCGACGACGTCGGCGTCTTCCCGAAGCGGAGCGTGCTGGTGCGCGTCGAGCGCGACCGCTGCATCGGGTGCGGCGCCTGCCTCGTGCACGGTCCGCAGGGGATGTTCGTATTGGATTCGGAGCGAAAGGCCGTCGTCACGCAGCCCGATCAGGAGTGGTCGCCGATGGACGGCGGGTACATCCGGCACTGCCCCACGTACGCGATTATCGCGCGTCCCGCGGATCGGGCTACCGGTACGCTGCGTCGATCCGGATGAGATCGTTCACGACCCGGTCCCAATTGTAATAACTCTCCACCGCGCGCCGCCCCGCCGCACCCAGCTGTTTTCGCCGATCCTCATTCGCCAATAATCCGTTGATCTCCGCCGCGACCGCGGCCGGGTCGTCGGGATCGACCAGGACGCCTGTCTCGCCGTCGCGCACCGCATCGGGCACGCCGCCCGAGCGTCCGCCCACTACCGCCACCCCGCACGCCGATGCCTCGACGAGCGAAATCCCGAACCCTTCGACGAGCAGGTCGTGGCGCCGGGACGCCCCGACATACAGATCCGCGGCGTTGTACAGCGCCGGCAGCTCCTCGTCCGACACGCCGCCGAGAAATTTCACCGCGTCGCCCAAGCCCAGCTCGACCTGTAGCTGCGTGAGCTGGGGCTGCCGGTCACCGACCCCCGCGACCGCGTAGCGTGCGCCCGGATGCCGCGCGCGCACGGCCGGCAGCGCTTTCATCATCGTGTCGATGCCCTTGTGCCACTCGAGCCGGGCGACCGTCAAGAGCCACGGGCCTCCCGTCAATCCGTACTTCGCGCGCACAGTGGCGGGATCGACGCCGGGCCGAAAGTGCGAGGGCGTCGTGCCGAGGGGGACGGTTTCGACCGGGACGTCGAGCGGGAGGGTCCCCAGCACCTCGCGCGCGAGGTCGGCGGTCCAGCGGCTGTTTGCTACCAACACCTTTGCCCGGCCGATGATCGTGCCGGCGGTGCGGCGCTTGAAGCCGCTGCGACGGATCTTTTCCTGGATGAGGAGCAGCTCGGTGCCGTGGAGGATCACGCCGTATGGAATTCCTTGCCGCGCCGCGAGCCACGCGGCCGGGTATCCTGCGGGCTTCAGCTCGGCGCACCACGTGAATCCGGTCCGCCATTGCTTCGCCAGCGCGGCCGCACGCCATGTCCAGCGCGCGAGTCCCTGCATCGTCCGGAGTCGTGTCGCGCGCGTACCGATACGATCGATGACCTGCGGAAAGCGCCCGTCGCTTGCGGCGCTGCCCTCGTAGGATCCGGTCGACACGATAAGCGAGCGATTGGGGTAGCGGAGCGCCATCTCGCCCATCATGCGGGCGATACCGCCGCCGTGCGGCGGGAAGTTGAACGCTAAGAGGAGACTTGTGATTCGATGTCCCGCAGGTCGCGGATCACACGGTCCCAATTGTAGTAGGTCTCGATCGCCTTTCGGCCCGCCTGGCCCAGCCGCCGGGCGAGCAGTTGATCGCCCAGCAGCCGTTTGAGCGCCGCCGTGACGGCCGCGGGATCATCCGGGTCCACGACGAGCCCCGTCTCCCCGTCGTGCACCGCCTCCGCGAGCCCGCCCGATTGGCCGGCAATCACCGGCAGTCCGCACGCGCTGGCTTCCGCGAGCGCGACGCCAAAGCCCTCGACTCGCGACCCGTCGGCCCGGCGCGACACACCGATATAGGCGCTCGCAATATTGAAGACCGCAGGCAGCTCCGCCTCCGGCACGTTGCCTACGAAGCGCACGTAATCGGCGATGTGCAGCTCCTGCGCAAGCTTCTGATACGTTTTCCGCTTCTTGCCGTTGCCCACGATCAGATAATTCACGTCGACGCCCTGCTGGCGGCACTGCGCAACCGCGCGCAGCGCCATGTCGACGCCCTTGTACGCTTCGAGCCGCGCCACCGTCAGCACCCACGGCGCCTCGCCGTTCAGGTGATAGCGCGCGCGCACCGCGTGCGTATCCATCCCGGGCCGGAACTGTTCGGGATCGGTGCCGAGCGGGACGAGCCGGACGTGCTCGGCCAGCGGGTCGAGCCCCAGCTCGCGAAGCACCGTCTGCGCCTGCTCGCGCGTCCATTGGCTGTTGGCCACCACGGCCAGCGCCGAGCCAAGCAGCGCCTTCGCCGTCTTGCGTGCACGGCGCGAGTGATGGATGGCATGCAGCTCCTTGAGCAGATCGCCGCCGTGCACGAACACGCCGTACTTCGCGCCGACGCGCTCGTGCACCCATTTCGCGGGATACGTGCAGGGCCGGATCGAGTCGCACCAGACGAAGCGGGGTTTGTGTGCCCGAGCCAGCGTGGCGACGCGGCGCGACCAGAGCAGCAGACCGGCGATATTCCGCAGCGCCTTGCTGGGCAGAGGCAACCGGTCCACCACCGCGCCGCTGAAGCGCACGTCGGCATCCTGGGAGTCGCGATGCTGACCGGTGGACACGAGCAGCTCGCCACGGGGATAGCGGCGCGTGATTTCGCTCATCATGCGTGCGATGCCGGTCTGCATCGGCGGAAATTCGTCGGTCAGCAGGAAGGTCTTAGCCACCGCGTCGTCGCTCCCAGAGAAACGCATACTTGAAGAATACCGACGCGGCGCTCATTCCGGCGTGGATGACGCCGAGCCGCCCGTCGAGAATGCTGCCGTGCAGGATGTAGTCCCGCCAAAACCGGAACGCGGGCCGCAATGCGACGTCGCTGAACGACGCGTGGCGCCCGCGCGCCGCCATATCCGCCGCGCTCATGCGGCTGTAGGCGACGATCTTGTCCAGGTGATGTCCCAGGTCTTTGTAGGGTGTGTGGTCCAGCTCGTTGGTCAGCTCGCCCTGCTCGCTCTCGGCGATCTCGAGGCCCGGGTGCGCGGTCTTGCCCCCGAATCGCCGCGATCGGCGGAACAAGCGTACCACCCAGTCGCGACCCCAGTGCCCCCGCCGCAGCACCTCGCCATGAAACAGATTGCGGCGCTTGACGCGATAGGCTTGATGTTGCGGCGCGGCAACGACCTCGGCGAGCTCGGCCGCGAGCGCGGGCCCGATGCGCTCGTCGGCGTCGAGCGCGAACACCCACTCGTTGCCGGCCGCAGCGATGCCGGCGTTACGCTGCGCCGCGATGCCCGGCGCCGAGCCGTCGAGCACCCGCGCGCCCGCCGCCGCGGCCGCAGCCGTGGTGCCGTCTTTCGATCCGGCGTCGACGACGATCACTTCATTGGCCCACGACAGCCCGCGCACGCAGTCGCCGATTTGACTCGCTTCGTTCAGCGTGGGGATGACGACGGTGAGGGGCGCTGTACCCGGCATGTTCCCAATGTTAACGGGAACGTTCCCCCGCGAGCAATTGCCGGCGCGCCATTGCTTCGCGATAGACGACTTCGGTCCGCTGGACGGTGCGCGGGATCGTGAACTCGCGCAGCACCAACTCGCGGCCCGTGCGCGCGGTGCGCGCCCGTAACTGCGCATCGCCCAGCATGCGCTCGAGCGCGCGCGTCCACGCGGCCGGGTCGAGCGGAGGCACCAGGAGGCCCGTTTCGCCCGAATAGATGAGCTCTGAATTCCCGCCCGCGGCCGACGCGATCACCGGAACGCCGAGCGACATCGCCTCGAGCAGCGACTGCGACAGCCCCTCGATGCGAGAGGGCAGCGCAGCGATCGTCGCGAAGCGGTAGAACGCCAGGGGCCGCTCCGTAAACGGAACGAATACGACGCGATGACGGTCCGGGACCGAGGCATGCGCCGCGGTCAGCTCGTCGTCGGGATGGATCCCCACGAACGCAACCGTCACCGGCTGGCGCAACGCCGGCAATGCGCGCAGCAGGATGTGCTGGTCTTTGCGGCGCGCGACCACGGCCACGACAGGCCTGCCCGTATCCCCCAGCACCGCCCGCGCGTCAGCCAGGTCCTGGCGCGACGGCTCCGCCTGCACGCGCGCGAGATCGATGCCGTTCGGCACCACGCGAATGCGCCGGCCGGGATGCAAGCGCCCACGCAGCGCGCGCGACACCGCCGCGCTTACGGCGATGGTCCGGTCGGCGGTCCAGCCCACGGCGATCAGCTCCGGCGGCAACGTGAGCGGCATGGTGCGTCGTGTCACGACGAAGGGCTGCGACAGACGGCGGCGCCATCGTAGCCACGTGAGGGCGCGGCGATCGCCCGTCGCGTGACTGTTCACGACGGTCACGTTGCGCTCGGTAAGAATTGCGGCGATAGTGTCCGCGGCGCGGGGCAGTGAAGAGAAGTCGATGGCAACGTGCTCCAGTGAGGGCGTCGCGGCGACAGTGCGCGCGAGCAGCGTGCCGGGCGGACATCCCACGAGCACGCGATGACCGCGTTGCGCCAATTCGCGGCTCAAACTGAAAATGGACTGCGTGGAGCCGGCGCCCTCGCCCTGATGGGTGAGCTGGAGCAGTGTGAGCCGCCCACCTGCATGACTCGCCGGCATGTTCCGAAGCTAGTTATACTGGGACTCCGATGCACGTCGTAGTCGCATCCCATCACCGGCTCCCCGTGGAAGGCTACGGCGGACCACAGCGCGTCGTCGTCGCGCTCGTTCGTGGACTCGCCGCACTCGGCCATCGCGTCACGTTGCTGGCTCAGCCGGGGACGAAAGTCCCCGAAGCCTCGAAGATCGTGAATGTCGCGCCGCGCGTTCTCAAGGATGCCTCGAGCGATCTCAAGCGGTTCATTCCCGGCGACGCCGACGTCCTGCACGCGCATTTTCCGTTGAGGCGGGCACCGCAAGGCCTGCCCTTCGTCCAGACGCTGCATGGCAATTGGAAACCCGGCACGCCACTGCCTCCCAACACGATTTTTCTGTCGCGCGATCACGCCAAGCGGCACGGCAGCACCATCTACGTGCACAATGGGCTCGACCCCGCGGAGTACATCTTTCGCGGCCGCAAGGAACAGTGGGATTTGTTTCTCGGCAAACTGCATAGTGACCGCGGCTACCAGTGGGCGGTCGAGGCGGCGAAGCGCAGTGGTCGCCGGCTGATCATCGCGGGTGGATGGCGCCCCAGCTTCACCGGCGACGTGAAGTACGTGGGCGAGGTCGACGGCAAGCGCAAAGCGGTATTACTGGCGCGGGCGCGCTGCCTGTGGATGCCTGCGCAGTGGGACGAGCCGTTCGGCCTGCCGATCATCGAAGCGTTGTTCTCCGGAACGCCCGTCGTGGGCACCCGACGCGGCGCGCTGCCGGAGATCGTCACCCCAGCGGTCGGCGTGCTGCGCGATACGCTCGACGAGCTGATTTCCGCCGCCGACAAGGTCGCGACGCTCGATCCCCGCGCCTGCCGTGAGCGCGCGGAGCGGCACTTTACGCATCTCGTGATGGCGGAAGCCTATGTCCTGATGTATCAACGCGCCATCGAAAAAGGCGACCTCAAGTAGACCGCTCGCTGCTGCGCGTGCTCGCCGTCGCCGCGGCGCTGCGTCTGCTCGCGGCGGTCTTCAGCGGCGGCTTCCTCGCGAGCGATGACCATCACGTCGTCGTCGCCGCCGCCGATCAGATCGCAAACGGAGCCGGCCTCGCCGTGACGTACGCGCGATCCGCGCTCTTCCCCGGCATCATCGGCGCGATCATGGCAGGGACGCGCGGCATCGGGATCGACGATCCCGGCATCGAGATGCTGATCGTGCGGCTTCTCCAGGCAGCCTATTCCCTGCTCGTCGTGTACTTCGTCTATCGCATCCTGGAGCGGGCGCTCGGCCGCCAGAGCGCCGTGATCGGCGGCATGTTGGCCGCGGCGTTCTTCGCGTTGCCGGTGACCGCCGTGCACCAGCTGGAGGAATCGGCATGTCAGGTGCCGCTGCTCGCGGCGTGCTGGTGGTGGCGGCGCGCGGAGGACCGTGACGCGCCGCCGGCCCTGTGGGCGGGGCTCGCCGGTGCCGCGCTCGGGGGCGCGCTGATCCTGCGCTTTCCTTTAATAGGCTTTGTGGCGGTGTTCGCGGCGCTAGCGCTGCTGCGCCCCCGCCCGGTCGCGATGGCCGACAAGGCGGCTTTGTTCGTTGGACTCGCGGTCGTGATCGTGCTGCAGGGTTACAGCAACTCGGTGGTCAATCACGAGTGGTGGTATTCGTTCATCCAGCGCCTCGGCCCGATGTTGCATCCCGGGCGGATGGCGGTGGAGGCGGAGGGCTATCCCCACAGTCCGCCGTGGCATTATCTGCTCACGCTGCTCGCAGTACTGATTCCCCCCGTGTCAGTGCTGTTCCTCGCGGCGGCGGTGAAAGGCGCCAAACAGCTCTCGATGCTGGGGATCGCGACGCTCGCGTTTCTCGTGAGCCACAGCCTGATCGCCAACAAGCAGGAGCGCTTCATGCTCCCGATCCTGCCAGTGCTCTTCATTCTTATTGTCGCCGGCCTGCCGTGGCTTGCCGCGCGGATGGCGCCCGCGTATCGCGGTATGTGGTGGTATTTCTGGATCGTGAACGGAGCGCTGCTGCTCGTGGTGACCTTCAGCGCGGCCAAGCAGGACCGCGTCGATCCCCTGCTCTTCATCTACCGGCGTCACGATGCCACGGGTGTCCTCGTCGCGCAGTACAACCAGACGTTTCATGTGCCAGACTACTATCTCGGCAGGCCGAAGCCGCCGGTCATGGTCTTCGAAGGGCGGGGAGAGGCGCAACGCACAACGCGGTGGGCGCAAGATTCCGGATCCGTCATCAATTACGTCATTCTCTACAGCGACGCGATCGAGACCGACCGAGCGTTTCTGGCAACCGCTCTGCACCGCAATTTGACGCTCGTCACGGTCATCCAGCCCAGTCTCGCCGATCGCCTCGCGCACGCGATCAATCCGCGACACAACAAGGCCCGCACCGCAATCGTCTACACCACCTCGTAATTCCGAAATTCGAACACCCGCGCGCCGCTCAGCCGTTCGATCCAATCCGAGACATAAAACCGGAGGTGCGCCGGCTTGAGGCGCTTCGGGCCGACGACGCGCTCGGGATCGTGGGCCCGGGCGGCAATCCAATCGCGCGCCGCGGCGGGGTGGCTGGCGGTGTAGTCACGCAGCAACGGAATCCACTCGAGCGATCCGCGCGCCTGCTCCTTGTCGAAGCGATTTCCGCCCCAGGGATAAATCGTCTTGGAGATCTCCAGCTTTTCCTTGATCGCCCGTGCCGGGCGCGCCCAGCCGTAATGGAACATCTCGGCGTCGGTCACCCGCGCGCGAATTTTCCGGTAGTCGGGGCCCACGCGGAACCCCTGCGCACCTTGATAGGGCCGGATGTCTTTGCCCAGACGGACGCAGCGCACCTCGCGGCGATACCAGCGCCGGCTCGTGGCGATGCGGTCGAACCCCCCATAGAAATGCAGATATTTGACGAGCAGCCCTTCGACGCCGGCGTCGCCGTCCCACTCGGCGACCTTCTCTTTCAGAATGTGCGCGCCTCGCTCGTGCAGCACCTCGTCGGCCTGGATATAGATCCCCCAGGAGCCGCGGCACGCGTCCATTGCGCGCTGCGTCTCGATGGACAGCATGAGGTTCTTCTTGGTGAAATCCCACTCGCTGTCGAGAATGCGCACGCGCGGATCGTTCACCGACGCGACCAGATCGCGTGTGTCATCTTCGGACTTGCCGACGTTGACGACGACCTCGTCGCACACCTCCAGCACCGATCGAATGGCGGAGACGATCGGGAAGTCGAGCTTGACGGCGTTGCGCACCAGCGTGAATCCCGACAGCACGTCAGGTCCGGAACTGAAGATTGTACAGCCGGCGATACAGGCCGTCGTTCGAGAGCAGGTCGCCGTGCGAGCCGCGCTCCACGATCCGCCCCTCGGCGATCACGACGATGAAATCGGCGTGCTGCACCGTCGCGAGCCGGTGGGCGATCACAAACACCGTACGATGCGCCATCAGCCGCTCGATGGCTTCCTGGACGAGCCGCTCCGACTCGGTGTCCAGCGCGCTCGTCGCCTCGTCGAGGATCAGGATGGGTGGATCGCGCAGCAGTGCCCGCGCGATGGCGATGCGCTGCCGCTGTCCGCCGCTGAGCCGTGTGCCGCGCTCGCCGAGCACGGTCTCGTAGCCTTCGGGGAGCCGCATGATGAATTCGTCGGCGTTCGCGGCGCGCGCGGAGGCGCGTACCTGGTCGAGGGGCACGTCTTTCAAACCGTAGCCGATGTTCGCAAGTACCGTGTCGTTGAGCAGCACCGTCTCTTGCGACACAATGCCCATGAGGCGGCGCAGCGACGTGCGCGTGTACTGCGTGAGCGGCACGCCGTCCATCAGGATCTCGCCGCGCGTCGGCTCGTAGAAGCGCGGCAGCAGATCGACCAGCGTCGTCTTCCCGGCGCCCGACGGCCCGACGATCGCCACGATCTGCCCGCGGTTGACCTCGAGATCCACATCGCGCAGTACCGCCTCGGACGGCTCATACTCAAACGACACGCCACGAAATTCGATCCGCTCGCTGAACTCCGCCGTCGTCTCGCCCGGCTTGTCGCCCTCCGCCGACGGCAGGTCGAGCACCTCGAAGACCCGCTCCGCCGACGCGACCGCCGTCGCCATGATAGCGGGATAATTGGACACCGACTTGATGGGCGACATCAGCCGCAGGCTCACGGCAAGGAACGTGATCAGCACCGCCGGGTCGAGCGTCGCGGACGTGCCGAGCGCGAGCCGTGTGCCCACGACGAGTATCAGCACCATCATGACCCCGCCGAATACCTCGCTGACGGGGCTCGTCAGACTCGAGTAGCGTTGCGCCCGCAGTACCCGCTTTCGATACCGCTCGGCAAGCTCGCGGAAGCGCCCCAGCTCGAACACTTCAGCCACGTAGGCGCGCACCAGCTTCGCCGACGCGATCATCTCGCCCACATGGCTTGTCACCTCGCCGCGCTCGGCGGCGAGCTCGCGCGAGCGACGCCGCAGGCGATTGATCATGGGCCGGATGATGAGCAGCAGCACGGGGGCGAGCAGCAGCGACAGCAGCGCCAGCCGCACCGAGAGCCCGAAAAGGATGACGACATAGACGATGATGACGACGATGTTCTGCAGCAGCGACGCGAGCGCGGCGCTCACCGCCGTCTTTACCTGATCGGTGTCGCTGATGACGCGTGCGATCGTCTGGCCGGCGCGCGTGCGCTGGAAGTAGCCCAGCGGCAAGGTCTGCAGATGGCGGAACAGCCGCACCCGCAGGTCACGCACGACGCCTTCCTGAATCGACACGCTGCCGAGGGACGAGAGGTACGACGTGAGATTCTTGAGGAACAGCGCGAACAACAGCACGACAACGACGTTGCGCAGGGCTACTTCGGGATTGCCAGCCTGCAGGAACGGTCCGGCGATCGTGTTGAGGACCGCTTCGACCTGCGAGCCGCCCTGGGCCGGCAGCGCGGCGTTGCCGAACAGCGTGCGCAGGAACGGGATCAGCAGCACGAAGGTGAAGCCGTCGAGCACCGACGAGATCACCGTCGCCCCGATCGTCGCGGCGAACAGCACGGAGTAGGGCCGCAGCAGCGTCAACAGCCGGGCGCCGCGTCCCATTATTTGGATCGGCGGGGGGTCAACAGCGCGACGGGAAGGATCATTTCCTCGGGCGTCGCGCCGCCGTGAAGAAAGGCGCCGCGATAGCGCGCCTGGTATTCGCGCAGCTTGGTCGGATAGACAAAGAAGCGATCACCGGTCGCGAGCAGCAGCCGCACGCCCAGTCCCTTCCCCGGCAAGCCGTACGACTTGAGATCTTCGACCATGATCGCGGCTTCGGGATCTTCGGCGCGCAGGTCCTCGCCGAACTTGTACCGCAGGTTGGCCGTGGCGTCGCGTTTGGCGAACACCGTCGCGGGGGTCTCACAGTGGATCGAGCCGTGATCGGTGGTGAGCAGCACGGGGACGTTGCGCCGCTCCGCTTCCTGCAGCGCCGCGAGCACCGGCGAGCGCTCGAACCAGGTGCGGGTGAGCCCGCGCAGCGCGTCGGCATCGCGCGCAACTTCGTACAAAATCGCATTCTCTGAGCGACCGTGCGTCAGCTGATCGATGAAGTTGAACACGAGCGCGGTCACGCCGGGCTGCGCCAAATGCGCCGGCAGGCGGCGCAGCAGGTCGGTGCCGTCGGCGGCAGTGAACAGCTTTTCGTAACGGACCGGGATGGTTTCGCCGACCAGCTCTTTCAGCTGCTCGGCGAGCAGCTCGCCCTCGTGCGCGTTGAGACTCTCGTCGTCAGTCGGCGCGCCCCACCACTCGGGGTGGCGGGCCGCGATTTCCATCGGAAACATGCCGCTGAAAATCGCATTGCGAGAGAACGGCGTCGCCGTCGGCAAGATGCTGTAGTAATGCGATTCCTCGAGGTCGAACATCGGCGTGATGAGGTCGCGCAGCATTTCCCACTGATCGAGCCGCAGGCAGTCGATCACGATGAAGACGACGCGCCCCGTGCGCTTCAGCGCGGGTACGAGGAACTCGGCGCCCACGTCCACCGACAGCGGCGGCCGGTCGCGCTCGGGATCGGCGAGCCAGCGCGGATAGTGCTTGACGATGAATGTCTGAAAGTCCTTGCGCAGGCTTTCTTTCAAGGTGCGCAGCGCTTCGGAGAGGCCGGGCTCGTCCCCCGCGGCGAGGCGCACCTCCCAGCGCGCCAGCTCCGCAACGAGCTCGATCCACTCGCGCCACGCCAGCGTCGCGCCACGGCGTCCCTCCAGCTCGCGGAAGCGCGTGACGAAGTCGCGCGCGAGGCGCTGCTGGCGGATCCGGTCGCCTTCCAACAGTCGCGTCACGACCGACAACACCTGGCGCGGATGCACCGGCTTCACGAGATAGTCGTCGATCTCGATGCCGATCGCGTCGCGCAGCAGGCCGTCGTCCTCGCTCTGCGTCACCATGACGACGGACATGGCGGGATCGATGGCGCGGATCTCCGGCAGCAGGTCGAGCCCGCGCCGTCCGGGCATCTGCTCGTCGAGCAGCACCACGCTGTAGGGCTGGCGACGCAGCATCGCGAGCGCATCGTCGCCGTGCGCGGCCTGCGCCACCGCGAATCCCTGCTGCTCGAGAAAGCGCCGGTGCGCGGCCAGGCCGTCGACTTCGTCGTCGATCCAGAGAATGCTCTTCGGACGCTGCATCGTGCGAGGGAAGCTAGTCCCGCTGGCGAAGCCGGGCAACGCGCGACTACATTGGCCGCGTGTTGCGCGTCCTCTGCGTCCGTTTCAGCTCCATCGGCGATGTGTTACTCACTACTCCCCTCGTGCGCGCACTGCATCACCGCCACCCCGAAGCCGAAGTCTATTTCGTGACCAAGCGCGCGATGGCGCCGCTCGTCATCGAGAACCCGCACCTCACGGGTGTGATTGCGCTCGAGGCGAGCGAGCGCATCACCGATCTCGCGCGGCGATTGCGGCCGCTGGGGCCGACGCATGGTCTGGACTTACACGGCAGCCTCCGCAGCGCCGCACTCCGGCTGCTCGTGCCATGCAAATGGTCCGGATACTCCAAACGCAAATTCGCGCGCACCACGCTGATCTCGACCAAGATCAACCTTTACGGAAAACACGTGCCGGTCCCGGAGCGCTATTTCGAAGCGGCGCGGCCGCTCGACGTAACGCCCGACGGCGGTCCGCCGGAATTCTTTCTCTCGCCCGCGGCGCGCGAGCGCATGGCGCATTGGCTGGGCGAGCGGGGATTCGAGCAGAAACCGTTCGCGGCAATCGCGCCCGGCGCGGCGCACGCGACGAAGCGCTGGCCGCTCGACCATTGGCGCGTTCTGACGGCGCGCTTGCAGAAGCTCGGGTACGGCGTCGTCGCGGTCGGCGGACCGGGAGATCGCACCCTGGCTGACGCCCTCGGTGCCGGCGTGGCGAACGCGGCCGGCGAGCTCACCCTGCAGGAGACCGGGGCATGCCTGGCCCGCGCCGCGGTCCTCATCTCCGGCGACACCGGCGTGATGCACATGGCGACCGGCGTGGGCACGCGGGTGCTCGCGCTGTTCGGGCCGACGGTGGAATCGTTCGGATTTTTTCCGTATGCGAGGCCGGCCGCGGTGCTGGAGCGGGATCTCCCGTGCCGGCCCTGCTCCGCGATGGGCAGCGAGCGTTGCCCGCTCGGCCACCATCGCTGTCTCGACGACATTCTGCCCGATCAGGTCGCGTCAGCCGTGCAGGCGCTCGTCGCGTGAGTACGCCTGCCGAGGAACGGCTCGTGACACTCATCGCGGAGTCCTCGCGCGGGCCACAACGCGAAGGGCTGTTCGCGCTGTGGCTGATGGTCCGCGCCGCCGAGGCGCTGCTTCCACCCGCGCCGGTGAGCGCCAAAAACCACCGGCGGCGCCTGCAGGCGCTCGAGACGCGCATCGGCAGCCTCGCGCTTCCCGCGCCCCTCAAGCGGGCGCTCGCGGCGGCCCGCCAGCACCTCGAGACCGCTACGCCGGACGCCGCCGCCCTCGTGCTCAGCCAGCTGACCGCGCCGGCCCGCGATGTGCTTGGTGCCGAGGCCGGCGACGCGGTCACCGTTGCCGCGCGCAGCGCCAGATTGCATCTATAGACCATGCCCTCCCCGGCCCGTCGTTTCGAAAAGCGCCCCTCGCTCGATAATCTCGTCGAGCGCGTAGACGCGCAGCGTCCCGGCGAGGTCACGGGCGACACGATCCCCACCGGCTTCGGCTCGCTCGACAAGCTACTCGGCGGTGGTTTGCGTAGACGCGATCTCATTCTGCTGGGCGGCGATATCGGCAGCGGCAAATCGGCCCTCGCCCTCGGCATCGCGCTGCGCGTGGCGCAGCAGTCGCTGGGCGTCGCGTATCTGTCGGGGGAGATGAATGAAGAGCGACTGATGGAGCGCGCGCTGGCGATCGAAGGAAAAGTCGCGATCGACGAGCTCCGCGCCGCTAAGCTAACCGATCAGACCCGTGCCGGGGTTGGCGGCGCAGCGGTGCGGCTACGCGGCCTGCCGTTGTCCCTCCTCCCGCTCGCGGGCGAAAACTTCGAGGCGACCTTCGAGCGCCTGGATCCGCTGCGACAGATCGGGCTCGTCGTGGTGGACTATCTGCAGCTCGTGCCTCCGCCGAAGACCCGCACGACGCAGGACGAAGACACGGCGCTCGTGCTACGCCACCTCAAGGCGCTGGCGCTGGCGCGGCAGGTCGCGCTGCTCGTCGTGGCGCAGCTGCCGGGATTTCAGGCCGACCGCGACGACGCCCGTCCCACGCTCGACGACTATGGCGTACTCGGCGCCCCGAAGCAGCACGCCGATGTGGTGCTTTCGATTTTCCGCGAGGAGATGTACAACCCCGGCGGCGGCGTGGAGGGGGCGACGGAGCTGCTCGTCGCCAAGAATCGCAATGGCCCGACCGGATTTGTGGACTTGTACTTCTATCGCCGCTGGATGCGCTTCGAAGACATGCTGGACCCCGACCGCTAGGGTCGGCCCACCGTCGAGTCCATCGGGATCACTCCGACCATCGTGTAGGTCGTCCCCGCGCCGCCCACATTGGGTCGCAACGTCAGCCACAGCGGCCGTTTGCCCTGCTCCGCGTAAATCGTAACGGTGCCGCGGTGATCATCCACCGTCCGCTTCACGTCCCATTTGTTCAGCCGCAACGATTGCTGGAACCACGCCGCAACCGCCGCCACCGAATCGGGCGACGTCATGACGATCTGTGCCGCTTCCTCGCCCGATGTCACGCTGACGAGGGACGACCGCGGATAGGTCAGCGCGCCGCGCAGGGCTTGGCCGGCAGCGTGCCGCGTCTGTTCCGGATCGGCGCCGCGCTCGCAGGCGGCGGCCAATACCAGGGCGATGACGAGGGATGAATACGCGCGCGGCATGGGCGGGAATGCTACCTGTGGCGCGCGCGTACGGTCAAGCTGTAAGTTGGAGGCTGCGAGAGTCGGAGGAGTCGCCAAGCCGTCAAGTTGTAAGTAGTTGCACGCAGGGAGCTGCCAGTGGCCGGTCACAGCAAATGGAAACAAATCAAACGGAAGAAGGCCGTGACGGATCAGAAGCGGGGCGCTGTATTTACCCGCCTGATCCGTGAAATCACGATTGCCGCCAAGCAGGGAGGCGGCGACCCAGGCGGCAATGCGCGTCTGCGCACGGCGATCGACGCCGCCAAGGCCGAGAACATGCCGGCCGACAACATCGACCGCGCGATCAAAAAGGGCACCGGCGAGCTCGAAGGCGTGACCTACGACGAGGTCACCTACGAGGGATATGGTCCCGGCGGCGCCGCCCTGCTCATTCAAGCGACGACCGACAATCCCAACCGCACGGTCGCCGAGATCCGCAACGTGTTCCAGCGTCACGGCGCCAACATGGCCGCGACGAACGCGGTGGCGTGGATGTTCGACCGCAAAGGCCAGATCGTGGTAGATGCGAAAGCGAACGAGGACGCGACGATGGAAGCCGCCCTCGACGCGGGCGCCGACGACATGGAGAAAGAGGGCGACATCTACCTGATCACCACGCCCCCCACGCAGCTGCATGCGATCCACGAAGCGCTGAAGAAAAAGAAGCTGCCGGTGCAGAGTGCCGAAATCGCGATGGTTCCCAAGAACACCGTAAAAGTCGAGGGCAACGACGCCAAGCGCCTGCTGCACCTCGTCGAAGGCCTCGAGGAAATGGACGACGTGGCGAAGGTCTTTTCCAACTTCGACATCGACGCCGAGGCGATGGCGGCGGTGACGGAATGACGTGAGGGTCCTGGGCGTCGACCCCGGCACCGCGATCACCGGTTATGGCGTGATCGAAACGGGGAACGGCACTCCCGGGATGGGGCGTCTCGTTGAATGCGGCGTCTTCCGGTTTGACCGCGGCAATCCGCTCCCCCACCGCCTCGCCGAGCTGCACACAGAAATCGCGACGCTGATCAAGCGCCACCACCCCTCCGTCCTCGCACTGGAGGACGCCTTCTATCATAAGAACGTGCGCACGACGCTCGTGCTGGGCCATGCCCGGGGAGTGATTCTGCTCGCGGCGCAGCAGGAGGGGCTCGATATCGCGCAGTACGCACCGGCGATGATCAAGAAGACGGTCGCCGGCGCTGGGGGGGCGCGTAAGCATCAGGTTGGAGCGATGGTCGCCCATCTCCTACGGCTCAAGAGCGCGCCCGAGCCGTCCGATGCGGCCGATGGCGTGGCGGCCGCGCTGACCTACATCATTCGCTCATGATCGCGCACGTGCGCGGACGACTCGCCGCGAAGACGGCCGACCGCGTCATCGTCGAGACGGCGGGCGGCGTCGGCTACGAGGTCATCGTGCCCCTGGGCGTGATGGAGCGGCTGCCTGCCCCCGGCTCGGAAGTGACGCTCGCGACCGAGCTCGTGGTCCGCGAAGACGGGTGGTCGCTCTACGGCTTTCTGGACGACGTGGAGCGCCGCTTCTTCCAGCGCCTTACCAGCGTCACCGGCGTGGGGCCGAAGATCGGCATCGCCGTGCTGTCGGCGCTGGGCGTCGAGCGCGGCGCGCGCGCGCTGCGCGAGAAAAACATCGCGCTGCTTTCATCGGTCAGCGGTATCGGCCGCAAAACCGCCGAGCGCCTGGCGCTGGAACTGGGGGACAAAGTCGAAAACTTCACGGAGCCCGCCGCTGCCGCTCCCCCCGTCGGAGCGGAGGCGGCGCTGCGCGCGCTCGAGCGACTGGGATACGGCGCGCCGGAAGCCGACCGCGCCGTTCGCCAGGCGTTGACGGGCAACGGCACCGAGGAAACCGAGGTGCTGGTGCGGCGCGCCCTTCAAATCCTGACCACGCGATGACGTCCCTTCCGGGCGACATCACCGCGGAGTGGATCTGCAGCCGCTGCGGGTCGACCAATCGCCGGCTCGTGCCCGTGGGCACGACGCGCGCCGAGGATACCTGCCTGCGCTGTCACACGCTGCACATCATCGAGCCGGAAGCGCGTCCGGTACGCTGGCGCGCGCTGCCGAAGAGCCGAGGGTCTGATTCGTGGCTCGCGCGGAAATAACCACCCCCGAAGCGCTCGAGAACGAGCGCCTCACCGACGCCGCGCTGCGACCATCGCGGCTGGACGAGTTCGTCGGTCAGTCGAAGGTCAAGGAATCGCTGCAGATCGCGATCGATGCCGCCAAGCAGCGCAAAGAGCCGATCGATCACGTGCTGTTCTTCGGGCCGCCCGGCCTGGGCAAGACCACGCTGGCGCTGCTGATGGCGAAAGAGCTTGGCGTGGACATACGGACGACGTCCGGCCCGGTGCTGGAGCGGCCCGGCGATCTCGTCGGCATGCTCACGGCGCTCAACGCCGGCGATATCCTGTTCATCGATGAAGTGCATCGCCTGCGACCGGCGCTGGAAGAGTTTCTTTATCCCGCCATGGAGGAATTTCGCGTCGACGTGCGCATCGCCGACGGGCCGCACGCGCAGACGATTCCGATGCAGCTCGAGCGTTTCACGCTGATCGGCGCGACCACGCGTTTCGGACTGCTCACGCCGCCGCTGCGCGCGCGCTTCGGCCTGGTGGAACGGCTGCACTATTACCCGGCTGACGACCTCGTGCAGATCATCACGCGCTCCGCGGGCATTCTCGACGTTGCCGCCGATGCCGCGGGCGTGGCGGAGATCGCGCGCCGCAGCCGCGGCACTCCGCGCGTGGCCAACCGCCTGCTCAAGCGCGTGCGCGATTACGCGCAGGTGCGAGCGGGGGGGAAGATCACAGCGGCGGTCGCCGCCGAAGCGTTGAAGCGGCTCGACGTCGATGAGTTCGGGCTCGACGACATGGACGCGCGCATTCTCAAAGCGATCATCGAGATGTTCGACGGCGGTCCCGTGGGCGTGCAAACGGTCGCCGCGGCGGTGGGCGAGGATCCGGGCACGCTGGAAGAAGTGTACGAGCCGTTCCTGATGCAGCAGGGCTTTCTCGCGCGCACCCCGCGTGGCCGCGTGGCGACGCCGGCAGCGTATCGCCACTTCGGGTTCGTCCCTCCCAAATCGGCGGAGCAGGCGAGTATCTTCGAGAATTAGTGCACCGTCTCTCCGATTTCGACTACGACCTCCCCAGCGCGCAGATCGCGCAGCATCCGCTCCCTGACCGATCGGCGAGCCGGTTGCTCGTGCTCGAGCGCGCGAACGGCACGATGCGCCATCTGCACTTCTCGGACCTTCCCGAGCTGATCCCGGCCCGGGACGTCCTCGTCATCAACACATCGCGGGTCATCCCCGCTCGCCTGCACGGCACGCGCGACAGCGGAAATCCCGCCGAGCTGCTCCTCGTGCGCGAGCAGGCGGATGGGACGTGGCTGGCGATGGGGCATCCCGGCGGGAAGCTCAAACCGGGACGCCGCGTGACCTTCGGCGACGACAGCGCCGCGGATATTCTGGAGGTGCTGGGCGGCGGGTTGCGCCGGGTGCGGTTTTGCGGCGCGCTCGACGCCCGCGCGACGCTCGCCAAATACGGCGCAGTGCCGCTGCCCCCGTACATTCGCCGCGCCCCGGACGACGCGGACCGCAAGCGATATCAGACCGTCTACGCCGCCCACGAGGGAAGTGTCGCAGCGCCCACCGCCGGCCTGCACTTCACGCCCGAGCTCCTCGCGAATCTCTACACCCGCCAGGTACGCGTCGCCTCGCTCGATCTGCATGTCGGGCCCGGCACGTTCAAGCCGGTCGAGACCGAAGAGATCTCGGCGCATCCGATGCATGCGGAGGCGTTCGAGATTTCTCCCGGTGCGGCGGAGTGGATCAATCACGCGCTCGACCGCGATCGGAAGGTATGGGCTGTGGGCACCACCGTCGTGCGCGCGCTGGAGAGCGCCGCCAACGCGGACGGCCGGATACAACCGAGCAGCGGTGAAACCGCGCTCTTCATCCGGCCGCCGTACGATTTCAAGATCGTCGGTCGCTTGATCACCAATTTTCACCTGCCGCGCTCGACGCTGCTCATGCTCGTCTGCGCGTTTGGCGGGTACGAGCCCGTGATGGCCGCGTATCGAGAAGCGGTACAGAAAGGGTATCGGTTCTATTCTTATGGGGATGCGATGCTCATCCTGTAATTGCGGATTGTCGATTGCGAATTGCGGATTGACCACGTGTCAGCACAATCCGCAATCCGAAATCCCCAATCCGCAATCGCCCAATGTTTGATTTCTGGATCGACGCCACGTCCGGCGCCGCGCGCGCCGGCTCGCTGACCCTGCCCCACGGCACGGTCGAGACGCCCGTCTTCATGCCGGTCGGCACGCAGGCCACGGTGCGCACGCTGTCGCCCGCCGACCTCAAAGCCGTCGGCGCTCAGATCGTGCTCGCCAACACCTACCATCTCCACGTGCGTCCGGGCGAAGACGTGATCAGCCAGCTCGGCGGGCTGCACAAGTTCATGGCGTGGGAGCGGCCGCTGCTGACCGATTCCGGTGGGTTCCAGGTCTTCTCGCTCGAGGGCTTCCGCAAGGTCGACGAGGACGGTGTGGAGTTTCAGAGCCACATTGACGGCGCCCGCCGCAAGCTCACGCCCGAAAAGGCCATCGAGATTCAATGGCAGCTCGGCTCCGACATCTCGATGGCGTTCGATCATGTCATTGCGGGCGGCGCGGACGAGGCGACGGCTCGGGATGCTTTGGAGCGGACGCTGCGGTGGCTGGAACGGTGCAAGCGGCGCCACGACGAGCTGAAGACCAACGAGCAAACGCTGTGGCCCATTGTCCAGGGCGGCACGCTGCCGGCCCTGCGCACCGAGAGTCTCGATCGCATTCTGGCGTTAGGCCCCTGGACCGGTATAGCGATCGGGGGGCTGTCGGTGGGGGAAGCCAAAGAAAAGATGTACGCCACCATCGACGTGCTGGAGGCGCGTCTGCCCGATGCCCTGCCCCGTTATCTTATGGGCGTCGGGTTTCCGGAAGACCTCGTTGCGGCAGTGGAGCGCGGTGTCGATCTGTTCGACTGCGTTGCGCCGACGCGCAGCGGCCGCAACGGCTCGGCGTTCACGCCCGAGGGCACGTTGAACATCCGCAACGCCGGGTTTCGCACCGACGACCGGCCGCTCGATGCGAGCTGTGATTGTGAGACGTGCACGACCTACTCACGCGGCTACTTGCGCCATCTTTTTGTCGCGGGTGAACTGCTGGGGCTGCGGCTGATGTCGCTGCACAACGTTCGTTATCTGATCCGCCTCGCGGCGGAAATGCGCGCCTCCATTCAGCGGGGTGGCGACGCGTTCACGACCTGGGCCGACGACTGGCGCCGCCGCTATCACCACACAGGAGTCGCATGACCACCGCATCACTGTTGCCGCTGCTGTTCGCTCCCTCGGGCCAGGGTGGCCCGGGCATCAGCGCCTTCGTGCTCCAGATCGGCCTGTTCATCGGAATCTTTTACTTCCTGCTGATTCGGCCGCAACGCCGCCAGCAGGCGCAGCACAAGGAGCTGCTCGCATCGCTGCAACGCGGCGACCGCGTCGTGACCTCGAGCGGGATCGTGGGTGAAGTCGTGCACATCAAGGAGGACGTCGTCACGGTCCGCAGCGGCGAGGCGAAGTTTGAGATCATGCGCAGCGGCATCGCCAGCATCACCAACCGCACCGCGGTGGAGGCGGCGAAGCCGGCGTGACCGTTCGCACCCTGCATCTGCTCGGCTCGCCGGTGCTGCGCCAGCAGGCGGCGCCGGTCGCCGCCGTGGATGACGAGGTGCGCCAGCTGGTCGACGACCTGTTCGAAACGATGCGCGCCGCCAAAGGCGTGGGCCTCGCCGCGAACCAGATCGGCGTCGCGCGCCGCGTCGCCGTGGTCGATATCGGTGACGAGGATCCGCCGCCGCTCGCCCTCATCAATCCCGTCATCCTGGAGCGCGGCGACGAGATCGAGGATGCCGAAGAAGGCTGCCTCTCGATTCCCGACATCTTCGGCGACGTCACTCGCTCTGCCCGCGTCGTGGTAACAGCGCTGGACCGGGAGGGGCGGTCGTTTCAGATCACAGCCCAAGGCTACAAGGCGCGCGCGATTCAACACGAGATCGACCATCTCGACGGCATTCTGTTTCTCGATCATCTGAGCGCGGTGAAGCGGAGCCTGCTGGTCGCCAAATGGAAAAAATCGCGCAAAGGGCTGAAGGGATACCTCAAGGAGGTTACGCCGGAGCCGGCGGGTGAGCTCTAAGTGCGCGTGGCCTTCTTCGGGACACCCGAATTCGCGGTCCCCTCACTGCGCGCCCTCGTCGGAGAAGGCTTCGACGTCGTCGCCGTTGTCACACAACCCGATGCCGCGCAGGGGCGCTCGCGCTCGACGTTGATTCCACCGCCGGTCAAGGTTGCCGCCGAGGCGGAAGAGCTCACGATCCTGCAGCCCAACAAGCCGACCAACAGCGAATTTCTGCAGACGCTGCGGGACCTGCGTCCGGACGTCGGCGTGGTCGTCGCGTACGGCCACATTCTGAAGCCGGCGCTGCTGGAGCTACCGCCACGCGGTATGCTGAACGTGCATCCGTCGCTGTTGCCGGGATTGCGGGGCGCCGCGCCTATCGAATGGGCCATTATCCGCGGTCATGAGACGACGGGCGTCACGATCATGCAGCTCGACGCCGGCATGGATTCCGGACCGATCCTCCACCAAATCCCGCATCGCATCGGAACTGAGGTCACTGGGGGCGAGCTGTCGGCGCATCTCGCCGAGGTGGGAGCGCAGGCGCTCGTCGAGACGCTCGCGATGTTGGAGCAGAGCGATCCCCCGCCCCAACCGGTGCCGCAGAACGACAGTCGCGCGACGTTCGCGCCGAAGCTGACGCGTGAGAGCGCGCGCATCGATTGGTCCAAAGACGCGCGCGCGGTCGCCTGCCTCATCCGCGGGCTCGACCCGCGCCCCGGTGCGTGGACGGAAGTGCATGGCGCGGAGATCAAGCTGTTCGCGCCGCGGGTCATGGAAACGCCCTTTCCCGGGACCGGCGCGCCGGGGGAAGTGGTGTCGGCCGATATCACGCTCGTCATCGCCACGGGACCGTTCAAAGACACCGCGGGCGGCTCGGTCGAAATCTTTGAAGTGCAGCCCGCCGGCAAAGGTCGGATGACCACGGAGCAATGGCTGCGCGGCGCGCGACTCAAGCCCGGCACGCGATTCACATGAGAGCGCCGCTGCCGCGGCTGCATGCGATCACTGACGAGCGCATTGCCCGGCGCGCGGATCTCGAGGATGTGGCACGCGAGCTTGGGCGCGGAGGCGGCTCGGAGCTGGCGTTTCACGCCCGCGGCCGTGCACTGTCCGGGCTCGAGCACTACACCTTGTCTCTCCAACTCTCCCATTCCCCATCGTTCCTGTTTGTCAACGACCGCCTCGATATCGCGCTCGCCGTTCCCTCGGCAGGCGTTCAGCTCGGCCACGAAAGCCTCCCGGTCAGTGCCGCGCGCGCGCTCAATCCGGTGTGGTGGATCGGTAAGTCGATACACGACTTGGCGGGGGCGGAAACCGCAAAGACGGAAGGTGCCGATTATCTTGTGGTTGGGCCGGTATTCGCGACGGCTTCACATCCGGATCGCGCGCCGCTGGGTCTCGACGGACTCGCCGCCATCAACGCGGCCACCGGCGATCTGCCGGTGATCGCGATTGGCGGCATCACTATCGAACGCGTGCGCGAGGTGCGCCGTAGCGGCGCCTACGGCGTCGCAGCGATCCGGGCATTATGGGATGATGCGGAGCCGCTCGCGGCTGCGCGCAGAATGCGGGAGGAGCTGCTGGCATGACACAGTGGGTTGACGTCGTGATAAATGGAGAGCGCAAGCGGGTCGGCTCTGGGACGCTGCTCGAGCTGCTCAGCGAGCTGGAGCTCGACCCGCGCGCGGTGGTGGTCGAGCACAACCGCCATATCGTTCGGCGGCCGGCGCTGGGCGAGGTCACGGTCTCCGCCGGGGATGCGATCGAGCTGGTGCATTTCGTAGGCGGGGGATGAGACAGATGACGACCGCAGTTGAGGCAATCCGGGATACGCCGCTCGAAATCGGCGGGCGCACCTTCCAGTCGCGCCTGATGGTTGGCACGGGGAAGTATCCCGACATGGACACGATGGTGCGCGCGATCGACGCCTCCGGCGCCGAGGTCGTGACCGTCGCGGTGCGCCGGGTCAATCTCGATCGCTCGAAGGAATCGAGCGTCCTGCATTTCCTCGACGCGACGAAAATCTTTCTGCTCGCCAACACCGCCGGCTGCTACACCGCGGCCGATGCGATCCGCTACGCCCGGCTCGCGCGCGAGGCGGGGTTCAACGACTTCGTGAAGCTCGAGGTAATCGGCGACGAGGAAACGCTGCTTCCCGACGTCGCCGGCCTGCTCGAAGCCGCGAAGGTGCTCGTGCAGGAAGGCTTTAAGGTCCTCGCCTATACCAATGAAGACCTCGTCACGGCGCTGCGGCTCGAAGACATGGGCTGCGCCGCGGTCATGCCGCTCGCCTCGCCCATTGGCTCGGGACTCGGCCTGCTCAATCCGTTCAGCGTCCGGACGATCAAGCGGCGCTTGCACGTGCCGGTGATCGTGGATGCCGGCGTCGGGACCGCGTCCGACGCGTGCCTAACGATGGAGCAAGGCGTGGACGGGATTCTCATGAACACGGCCATCGCGGCGGCGCAGGATCCGGTGGCCATGGCGACGGCGATGCGTCTCGCGACGATTGCCGGGCGCGCCGCCTATCTCGCGGGCCGCATGCCACGGCGGGAAGTTGCCATGCCGTCCTCGCCGCCGAAGGGGATGCTGGATTAAAGAAGCACCTGCCGCGCGCCGGGCGGCCTTGGAGATCCTCCGCGACGTACGTGCCGGCGCACCCCTGACCGATGCCCGCGACCGCCACCTCGCTGGTCTGGCCGAGCGTGACCGCCGGCTGGCCTACGAGCTGTCCGCCGGCGTGCTGCGCCGCCAACGCGAGCTCGACACGGCGCTCGATCTGGGTCATGCCGATCCCCGGCTGCACGACGTGCTGCGGTTGGGGGCATACCAGCTCCGCTTCCTGAGCCGCGTACCTGCGCATGCAGCCGTATCAACCTCCGTCGAACTTGCGAGAGCGACCGTGGGTGAGCGCGTCGCCGGTTTTGTGAATCAGGCGTTGCGAAAAATCGCAGCCCAGAGGTCGCGAACCTCCCTCAACACCCATCCCGAGTGGCTGGTTGCGCGATGGGTGGGTCGATTCGGTGAAGGCGAGACGAAACGACTGCTCGAGTGGAACGACGCGAGGCCCGACCTGATCGTGCAGCCGGCGCGCTCATATCCACAATCGTTGATATGTCAGTTTCGGGAACGCGGGATCGAGGCCGCGGAGGCACCCTTTGGCGCCGGAATACGCGTGACCGGGATCGTGAAGGACCTGCCTGGTTTCACCGCAGGCGCCTTCATCGTACAGGACCCCGCTCACGCGTTGGTTGCTCGGTTCGCCCAAATCCCGCCCCGGGCCCTGGTGTACGATGCCTGCGCCGCACCCGGTGGGAAGGCAGTGGCGCTCGAAACGGCCGGAGCGCGAGTACTCGCCGGCGATGCGCGTCACGACCGCATCGGCCGCCTCGCCGATACCGCGCGTCGCGCAGGAGTGGCAATCCGCTGCGTTGCTGCCAATCTTGAAGCTGCGCCGCTGCGCGCCGGGAGCCTCGATGCGGTCCTCGTCGACGCACCGTGCAGCGCCACGGGGACCATGCGGCGGCATCCCGACGCGCGCTGGCGTCTCGAGCCGGCGATCTTTACGCGAGCCGCCGCCCGGCAAAAGCGGCTGCTCGCCGCCGCCGCACCGCTCGTGCGGCCGGAAGGGCTCCTGATTTACGCAACCTGCTCGCTCGAGCCCGAGGAGAATGAACAGGTCGTGGAGAGCTTTCTGAACAGTCATCCGGAATTCACGCGCTCGTCGCCGCGCAGCGACGCGGTGCCGGCCGAGCTGATCACGCCCGCCGGCGATTTCCAATCGCTGCCGCAGCGCCACGGCATCGACGGCGCCTACGCCGCGCGCCTCGTGCGGGCGGTGTAATGCGCGTTCGCCGCCATTTCGCGCCGTGGCAGGATATAAAGCTTAATCGCCGCGTGCTCCGGTGGATCGGCGCGGCGCTCGGCGCCGTCCTCGCGGGATATCTCACCGCCTATCTCATCCTGTTCCCTGCGCCGCTGCTCCCTGGTCACCAATCCGTGCCCCGGGTCCTCGGCCTGACACTTCAGGAAGCGCAGTCGGAGATTCAGAACGCAAAGTTGCAGGTGACCGATGGTGGCGCCGAGCCGCATCCCACGGCGACGCAAGGCCAGGTGATCTGGCAGGATCCACCGCCGGGCGTGATCGCGCCTGAAGGCACGAAGGTGACTCTGATCTCGAGCGCCGGCCCGCCCAAGATTCCGGTCCCGGACGTCGCGAAGCTCGACGGCGGACTCGCGCAATCGCTCATTCAGTCCGCGGGATTGGTCGTCAGTCAGGTGGAATCGGTCCAGGCGGACTCGCTGGCCGGACTCGCAATGTTGACGCGGCCGCCGGCGGGCACGGCGCTCACCCCCGGAGCCGGGGTGGCCGTGGTCGTCAGTCGCGGGGCGCCAACGATTCCGATCCCCGATCTGCTCGGCATGGCGTCCGGGGACGCCCGCACCCGCCTCGAGATGGAAGGGCTGCAGCTTGGCACGGTCACCCGGCGCCGAACCGCAGACGCCTCGCCCGGCACGGTCGTGGGTCAGCGACCGGCGGCCGGCACGCTCGCGGCCCCCGGGACGGTGGTGGACATCGTCGTGGCGCGCAGCCCGCAATGAAAAACGAGATTCGCATCGCGCCGAGCGTGCTGTCGGCCGACCTGGCCCGCCTGCCCGAGCAGGTCGCGCAGGTGCTCGAGGCCGGCGCCGACTGGCTGCACGTCGATGTGATGGACGGCCGCTTCGTCCCGAACATCACCTTCGGCGCGAACATGATCGCCACACTTCGCAAGTTGACGGACAAGCCGATCGACGTGCACCTGATGGTGGTCGAGCCGGAGCACTACATCGAGTCGTTCGCCGCCGCGGGCGCGTCGGCGTTTTCGTTTCATCCCGAGGCCACCGTCCACGTCCAGCGCCAGCTCGCCGCCGTAAAAAAAGCGGGCATGATGGCGGGACTCGTGCTCAATCCGGGCACACCGCTCGCCCACGCGGAAGAAGTCGTCCGCGATCTCGATTTGTTGCTGATCATGACGGTGAACCCAGGATTTGGTGGACAGAGTTACCTTCCCGGTTCGAATGAGAAGATCCAGCGTGCCCGGGCACTGCTCGCTGCGCAGCGTGCCCAATGTTTTCTCGAGGTCGACGGTGGCATTACGGGACGAACCATTGCGGACGCGTATCATGCCGGTGCCGACACGTTCGTCGCGGGGAACGCGATTTTTGCCAGCGCCGATCCTGCCCGCGAAGTGCGGGAATTGCGGCGCCGCTGCATGGTGACGGTATGACGAACCGCCAGCAATGGACGTTGATCGCGAGCGTCGTGATGACGGCCGTGTTCGGCGTCGCGCTCGCCATCAAGCTGCGGCCCCAGCTCAACCTGATCGAAGTGGGATCGACCGCACCGGAGTTCGCCGCGGTACAGCTGCCTACGGGCCGGGCGGCAGAGATCGAGGACTATCGCGGCAAAGTCGTTCTGCTCAACATTTGGGCCACCTGGTGTCCGCCCTGCAAGGTCGAGATGCCCTCGATGGAGAGTTTGCACCGCAAGCTCGCCGGCACCGACTTCCGGCTCGTCGCGGTCAGCGTGGACGAAGACGATTCGACGGTGGTGGACAAATTCGTGAAGGACATGGGGCTCACGTTCGAGATTCTTCACAACCGCGACGGCTCGATTCGCCGCATCTATCAGACGACCGGGGTGCCGGAGAGCTTCGTGATCGATCGCGACGGCGTCATCGTAAAAAAAGTCATCGGTGCGGCGGACTGGAACGCGCCCGTTAACGAGATGCTGATTCGCCGGCTGCTCGATGCGCGCTAACCTGCTGCAGTTGATCACCCGCAACTGGCCCATCAAGGGGGCGGCGATCTTTCTCGCGTTGATGCTCTACGTGGCGGTGCAGCTGCAACAGCCCGTGACGACCAGCTTTGACGTCACACTCAACGTGCAGCTCCCGCCCGGGCGGGCCCTGGTTCAAAAGGCGCCCAAGGTACGCGTGCAAATCTCCGGCAAGGGCAGCCAGATCCTCAAGCTCCGCTCGCTCGCCGGAGACATCACGCGCCGGGTCCCCGATACCCTCACCGCCACGACCTTCGCGATCCACCTGGAGCCCAACGAGGTCGAGTTGGAGCTGCCGAAGGGCGCCGACGTGCGCGTGATGGAGGTGCGGCCGAGTGACATCACACTCGTGCTCGACAGCGTGGCCCACAAGGACGTGCGCATTGTTTCGCTCGTCACCGTCACCCCGGACTCAGCGCAGGTGCTGCATGGTGGGCTATCGATGACACCCACCACCGCGCGCCTCGTGGGGCCGGAGAAGATCCTGGCAACGATGGAGTCCGTCACCACGATTCCGGTGGAGCTCACGAGCGTCTCGGGCGCCTTCACACGTACCGTGCCCATCGACACGATGCCGCTCGGCATCGTGCGGCTGCTGCCCAAGCAGGTGACCATCACGGGTGACATGGGTGCGATTGCCGAGCGCTCGTTCGCGGGGATCGCCGTGGAGACGGGCGCTGGGGCGATCACCAACTTCATCGTGACTCCGCCGCGTGTGTCTGTCTCGGTGCGCGGACCCGCAGAACGGGTACACGCCCTCACACGCGATTCGGTGCGGGTCATCGCGCATATCACCGGCACCGCCGGGGGCGCCGCGCGCATCACCGTGATCGCGCCCCGCGGCATCACCGCGCGGGCCATCCCCGATTCCGTCATCGTCCGGCGGCGCGGCGCGCCGACCCGCCGTGGCTGACGCCGTCCTCGGCATCGAGACTTCGTGCGACGAGACGTCGGCGGCGGTGCTCGTCTCGGGCGAGCTCGCGAGTCTCGTGATCCTGTCGCAGGACGTGCACAAGATTTTCGGCGGCGTGGTGCCGGAGCTGGCCAGCCGCGCGCACCTTGCCGCGCTGCCCGCGGTGGTCGATCGCGCCCTTGCCGAAGCGGGCCTCGCGCCGTCCGCGATCGACGCGGTGGCGGTGACCGCCGGACCCGGACTAGCCGGCGCACTACTGGTCGGCGTCGTGTTCGCCAAGGCATTTGCGTACGCGGGCGATCGGGCGCTCATCGGCGTGCATCATATGGAAGGACATCTGTTCGCGCCGGCCATCGAGGACCGCGATCTCGCGCCGCCGTTCGTAGCACTGCTCGTTTCGGGTGGACATACGCTGCTGCTCGACGTTTCTGAGTGGGGCCGCTATCGCCTCCTGGGTGAAACACGCGACGACGCGGCCGGCGAAGCGTTCGACAAAGTCGCGACACTCCTGGGACTGGGATATCCCGGCGGTCCGGCCATCGAGCGCCTGGCGCGCGAAGGCACCCCGGGGCGGTTCACCTTTCCGCGCCCCATGATTAATGAAAGCTACGAGTTCTCGTTCTCCGGCCTGAAGACGGCGGTGTTATACGCCGTGCGTGCGTCCACCGATGTGGCTCGCGATCGCGCGGATATCGCGCGGGCGTTCCAGGACGCCGTGATCGATGTGCTCGTCACCAAGCTCGAACGCGCGGTGCGCGCCACCGGGTACCCGACCGCGGTGCTGGGCGGCGGCGTGGCGTGCAGCAAAGCGCTGGCAATCCGCGCCGCAGAGCGCCTCGCCGGAACGGCGCGCGTGGCGGTCGCAAGCCCCCGACTGAACACTGACAACGCCGCGATGATTGCGCGCTGCGGCTGGCATCGGTTGCGTTTAGGCGAGCGCAGCGATTGGACGCTCGACGCGCGCGCCGATCTGCCCCTTCCCGGTCTCGAAACCGCCGAGATTACGACATGATCGTGTATCCCTTTGTTGTGCAACTCGGGCCCCTGCAGCTGACGGGCTACGGGTTGATGATGATGGTCGCGTTTCTCATGGCGGGGTGGGCCATTCAGCTTTATCTGCGTCAACGCGGCCTCGATGAAGACTATGCGGCCGATATCGTCATCGCGGGTGTGATCGGGGGATTGGTCGGCGCCAAGCTGTGGTACGTCTTGTTGACTGGTGAAGTGGACGCGCTGCTGCGGCGCGGCGGCTTCGTCTGGTACGGCGGGTTCCTGGGCGCAACCATCGGCATCCTGCTGAACGGCTGGCGCCGGCGCGTGCCGGCCCGGTTTACGGCGGAGATCTGCGCGGCACCGCTCGTGCTCGGGTACGCGCTTGGTCGCGTCGGATGCTTCCTGGTCAACGACGACTACGGCATTCCCTCCAACCTGCCCTGGGCGATGAAATTTCCCAGCGGCTTACCCGCGACCACCGTCGCCAATCTCCAATCGATGGGCGTTCATTTCCCGCCCAATACCGATCCGTCGCTGCTCGTCGCCGTGCATCCCACGCAGATCTACGAGACCGTGACGATGCTGCTGCTATTCTGGTGGCTATGGCGCCGGCGCGATCACGGACACGCGACCGGCTGGCTGTTCGCGTGGTATCTGCTGCTGGGCGGAGCGGAGCGGTTTCTGGTGGAGTTCCTGCGCGCCAAAGACGACCGGCTACTTGGACCCTTTACGCTGGCGCAGGGAACGAGCGTGTTGCTGATGGTGGTCGGCGGGGCGCTGCTGTACATGTGGCGCGAGCCGGCAGGCCCGCAGCCGCTGCCAGAATCACTGCGACCGAAGCAGGTCGCCCTCCGCGCCTGAGGGCTTGGGGCGCAGCGGCCGCATCGCCCAGACCGCGGCGACCAGCGCGAGCACCAGTAGCAGTCCCTGCACCGCGAGCGACTCCAGAGTGGGATAGATCCCGAGCACGGGAATGCGTGGAGCACCTTCGATCACGGTCAACGGAATGATCCGCGCCTCCTGCAGCTCCGCGATGCCCTTCCCCGCAAAGACGAACGCCATGTAGTACAGCATCACGCCCGTGACCGCGAAGAACGGCTTCATGGCGACGCGCAGGCCCAGCTGATTGATCACCAGGTAGACCGCCACGAGACCGACCGACCCCGCGGCAATGCCCGCCACGACTGGAACGCTGGTAGCGCCCGCGGATGTGAACAGTGCCTTGTAGAACAGGATGGTTTCGAACCCTTCGCGATAGACGGCGAGGAACGCCACCGCGGTCAGCGCGAGACCGGACCCGGACGACAACGCGCTACGCATCTTTCCGTGCACGAACGCCGTCCACTTCGCGGCTTCGATCTTCGAGAGCAGCCAGTAGCTCACGTAAAACAGCACCGCCGCCGCGAGCAGCATCGTGCCGCCTTCGATCGTTTCGCGCTGGCCCGGCGTCACCTTCACCAGCAGCTCGACGAGTACCCAGGTGAGCAGACTCGCGGCGACCGCGAGCCATGCCCCGCGCGCCACGTCGCGGCGACGCTCCGTAGCATGTGCCTTAGCGAGAAACGTCATCAGCGCGGCGACGATGAGAATCGCCTCGAAGCCCTCACGCACCAGCAGGAAAAAGGACGCGACGAACAGACTCGTGCCGGACGGCCGGTCGGCCACCACACGCTCGGCGCGCTCCAATCCCGCCAGCAGCCGCTCACGAATCGCGTGACGCTCGGATTGATCGGCGCGCGCCGCGCGCGTGCGCAGCCATGCAAACGTGGTCTCGAGCTCGCTCGCGAGGCCGGGGTTCTTGGCGCGGACTTCCGTTTCGACCTGCTCGAACGTGAGGTAGGCGTCGAAGCCGATTTTTTCCGAATGCAGCGCGATTGCGGAGTCCACTTGGCGCCTGACCGCGGCGAACGTCGCGGCGGTGGCCGAGCCACCGTACTGCATCGCGCCGACGTAGGCAGCCACGGCCCAGCGGTCTTCTTCGGAGAGATCATCGGCGAACTCGGGCATCGCGGTGCCGGGTACGCCGATCGCGATGCGGCGAAAGATCTCGAGCAGCGTGGTTCCTCCCATCACCGCGGGATCGGTCAAATTGGCGGGTGGGGGCCCCTTGAGCGTTTTCGCTTTGGGTCCGTCCCCACGTCCCGTTTCGCCGTGGCAGGACGCGCACTGTTCGCGGAACACCGCGGCCCCGCGCTCGAGCGACGGCGGCCGCGCCGGCAGCTGCTCGACGGCATTGGGCCCGCCGGCCGCGGCGGTGATCCGCCCGACCAAAACGTCGGTCACCATGGCCACCGAATCGGGAGGCGCGAGCCGGTCCAGCATCTCGGCGATGCGGGTCAGGGCGTGGCCCGACGCGACCCGCGCGGCGTCGGGGAGGCCCGGGACATCGAACTGCGCCTGCTGAATGAAGAGCTTGGCTTCGTCCACCTCTTCGGGCTGGACGATCTGGCCACCCTTGGGTGTGACACCGAGCCGGTACTCCTTAGCGGCAAGCGACGCGGCCGCTACGACCCGGCGCGACAGGGCCAAAGAATCAGACGCCTGCCCTGCGAGTGGCTGTGCAAGGCAGGCGGCAAGGAGAATGCCGACCAAAAACCGCATGGGGAAATACTAGAGTAATTTTGTCGGGAATTCAATCCGTTGACAGCACAGCAATTGCGATGGCGGCCTCGTGCGTATGCGAAAGCGACAGCAGGACGCGCGTCACCCGTAGCTCCTGCGCGCGGCTGGCGGCTAGCCCGCTGAGGGAGACGTCGGGACGGCCATCGGCGGCGCGGATGACTTCGATGTCGCGCCACCCGATCCCGCGCGCCTGGTCACTCCCCTGCAGCGCTTTGTACACTGCCTCCTTCGCCGCGAGGCGTACCGCGACGTGCTCGGCCGGGTCGGGCCGGGAGCGGCAATACTCGGCCTCGGATGGGGTGAGCAGCCGCTCGAAGACTTGCGCGCCTTTGTCCGCGAGCATCGCGCGCGCGCGTGACACCTCGACGAGGTCGACTCCCACGCCGATCGCGCTCATGGAGCTGGACGCGCGACGAAGAGCCGCCGCCGGTAACGATGCCCGTCCACTTCCACGACGACGATGTATGCGCCATTGACCACGCGTCGCGTTCCTCCGATGGTGAGATCCCAGACATATTCGTTGCTGGGCGCCGATACGGTGGCTTTGTGCAGCTGCTCTCCGGTGAAGCCGAACACCGTGATGTGGGCGTCGCCCGTCCCTGCCGGCCAGGAGATCACCACGTGATCGCCGCGCACCGGGTTTTCGGAGACTTCGGCGCCGACGGCCGCGACCATCTGGTCGAACGCCACGCTCGCATCAGTGGCGATGCCGACCGCATCCACCCACCAGGCGAATTGCCGGGATATGAAGCGCACGCGGGCGCCGCGGCGCCCCGCGGCGCCGGGCAGGTCCACGCGCATCGGATACCAATTGGGCCCATCGCCGACGATCACGGCGACGTCCGACCAGCGCGCACCTGAGTCGCTCGAGAACTGGATGATGCCGCGCTGCTGCGGCGTGAACGTCGAGCCGTAGTGCCGAGTCCACAGCTGCAGCCACACATCAGTGCGGCCGCGCAGATCGATGATAGGAGACATCAGCGTGTCGGTCCCGCCCGTCGCCCACGCGTACTGGCCAGCCACCCGCACGGTGTCGCGCCTCCATCCCTTCCAGCCGGCGTCGAGCGGCTCGGCGCCGGCGAGAGTCACGAGCTCCCCCGTCACGCCGGCACCCTCCGCGCGCAACGCGCGCACCGCATCCAGGTGGAGGTCGCTGCGCCACACCGTGCGCAGTGTGCCACGGCGCAACGAGTCGGTTTGCGTGTTACGCGTTGTGAGGGCCCCGGTGTTGGTACGCAGCGTCAGTGACGAGGGCCGAGGTGCCGACGCGTCGAGCGCCAACCACGAGTCGGGCCAAAGCGACGAGAACCGCGGCGCACCGGGAACGGCCCCCGTCACGCCGGGAGAGCGCGCCAGGTCGCTGGACGCCGAGATCAGCGATAGCGCGAATGGCAGGTTGTCGCGGAAGACCCGCTCCACCCATGCGCTGTCGTCCGGAAACTCGAAGCCGTAGTACTGACCCTCCACGCAGCAGCCACTGGTCAGCTCTGTGGTGAAGGCGATGGTGCCGTGTGCGTTGTACGCCCAGTCGGTGTACTCGCCGTTCGTCACATACAGATTCCAGCCGGGACCGGGATGATAGCGGTCGTTGGAAGAGCCGGGCACGCTGTCCATCACCGCCGGCACCAGATCGGTTCCCGCGAGCGCCTGAAAGCGCGAGAGATCGGCGGGCAGCTCGCCGGCGCGGAATCCCCACGGGTACAGCACCAGCCCGCTGTAACTGTGATACGACAGCGACACAACCGGCGTGTGGACCGCGTGAAACGCCATAATCGCCTGCGTCTCGGGCTCTGATGCGGGGCTCGTGCCGCGATACGTCTCGGCGATTTCGAGTCCGTTCGATCCGACATTGTCGACTCCCCAGAACGTGGGATAGTTGCGGTTCGGGTCGACGCCGTAGCTGCCCCCCGAATTCGGGCGGCGATTCTTTCTCCAATACCGATCGGTCGTGAACGTGTACTGGTAGCCGTCCGGATTTTCGACAGGAATGACCCACACGTCGTGTGAGGCGACCGCCGCTCCGCCCGAGTCAGCGAGCCAGCGAATGAGCTTCATCGCGACGGCAGTCGAGATCCACTCTCGCGCGTGATGGGTCGCCATGAACAGAACGTTGGGGCGGCCAGGCGCGTCGTCCCCCGCCCCGATCTTCACGGCGAGGATAGGCCGCCCCTCGTATGACGCACCGGCCGAATCCAGATGCAGCAGCGTGTCGGCGGCGGCCCAGGTCTCGAGCGTTGCGCGAATGCCGTTCACCGGGTCGTCGAACGAATGAAACATCCGAAAGGTGTCGCCCGCCGCGCCTGTTGCGACACGCGCGTCGCTGAGTGGCGACACCTGGAATCCGCGCTGCATCAACAGACCGGTGGTTTGTGGCGAAACGACGATCACGGCCCGCTGCATGCCGCCGATCGTGCGTACGTCGGCGACCTCGAATCCGAGGCGTGCCAACGAGTCAAGGCTGGCACGCCCGGAAATCGGTACCTCGACGATCCGCAGCTGCGCCGGCGCGACTGTCGCGCCGCACAGCAATAGGACTAAAAGCCCAGTCGCGCCGCGAGCCATGCCGGAGCCGCGAGGTATCCGCCGAGGACGAGGCCAAGCCAAATCAGCATGACGGAGAGGGGGGTCCAGACGAGGAAGATGGGCCATAACGAGGGACGCCACGCGGCGAGCGCGTCGATCTCGGGACTCCAGCGCGCGCGCTCCTCCTCGACTTCAGTCTCGAGGGCGAGCCACGCCACTTCGAGCCGGCGCGCAACGGTCCGCAGTGCTTCTTGCCATTCGGCGTGCGCGTCCTTCTCGAGCACCGAAGCATCGGCGGCGCGCGCCGCGGCCGCGTCGAGCGCGTCGAGTGCGGCGACGAACGTTCCTCCGCCGGTTCCCAGCCGCGCCACGATCGCACGCTTCTCCGCAGTCGTGAGGAGATGGCGCCGCAGTCTGCGCCGCGGCAAACGGACCTGGCGCGCGGTCCGCCGGATTTCCGCATCGAGCGCGTCGGCAACGCGCGCGCCGGTGCGGCGCACAGCGTTGTCCCACGCGGACGTCCAGGCACGCCGTCCGGTCGTTTCCAGAATGCGCGCGCGCTCGTCACCTTCCGCTTCGCGCGCGGCGGCCGCCCGTCCTTCCCCGCCGAGCTCCAGGACGCGCGTCGCGAGCTCTTCGCGCACGTCGTCGAGCGGCACCCAGGGCGACTGCTGGCGGCGCGGCACGATGATGCGTCCCAGCGAGGGCGCGAGTTCGGGCACACGCAGCGGCATGAGAAGCTTCACAGGGCGAGCCGCGCGCTCTGTCCGGTGCGGTCTTCATACGCGCGCACAAAGTGCGGGAGGGGCTCGGGGAGAAAGCGCTCGCGCGGCAACCCGGTAGCGCGCACCGCGCGCTCGATCGCCTCCGGCTCTCCTTCGATTTCCACGAGGACATCCATCGCCGGGTACCATTCCAGTCGGACCATCGCGCCCGCCAAACGGTACTCGGCAATCTTGCGATCGATGCGCAGCACGACCTCGTAGCCCAGTCGCTCTAGGATGACGCGCGCAGATTCGGGTTGTACCACCTGTGCTTCGTGCTCTTCGCGATGCTTGTAACCATCCCGCACGCTGTTGGGGCCCTTCCAACCCAGCACACCAAACTCCGCAGCGCCGGCGTCTGGCCGATAGATCCGCAGCCGCAACACTTCGTCGCGCTCCGCCAGCTTCCCGCTCCTGTCGTAGCGGCGATCGATCATTTCTCCGCGAAACACGAGGTCGGCGCCGGCATCCCGCAGCGCCATTTCCAGCGCGGCGGGATCGTCCACCCGCGCTTTCAGCTCGAGTTCATCCGCCGAATACGTCACGACAGCAACGCGTGCAGCACGGCGTGCGTGTCTTCGAGGTCGGGGAATACGTGCGCCGCGCCCGCGGCACGCAGGGCAGCGACGTCGTAGAAGCCGGTCGCGACCCCGACGGACCGCGCGCCGATGGGTTTGCAGCAGGCGACGTCGTCGGGCGTGTCGCCGACGATGACGATATCGGCGCCGCTGAAGCGGCGGCCGGTCCGCTGCGCCGCCCGCTCGGCGGCAATGGCAGGAAGGTCGGGCCGGTGATGCGAATCGGATCCGAAGGCGCCGACGACAAACCGCGAGAACTCGAGGCCCGCCGAACGGAGCTTCAGCGCCGCGCCGCCCTCGACATTGCCCGTCAACAGCCCGACGAGGGCTCGGCCGTCGGCCTCATACGGCTCGAGCGCGGTCAATAGATCGGTGATGCCGGGATAGACCTTGGTCGTTTGCGTCGGCTTGGCGAGCTCGGCGGTGAGCAGCTCGACGTAGCGCCGGCACACCGCCATAATGCGATCGACCGATTTAGATTCGGGGTGGCCAGCCATCTCCATCAGCTCGCGCACGATTTGCGGATCGGTTTTTCCGTCGAAACGATAGCCGTCGATGGGGCCGGCAGTGCCCATCTCGTCGAGCAAGGCGCGATGGATCGCGCGCCGGCCCGCGCCGTCGGTCCACAACAGCGTGCCGTCGATGTCGAAGAGAATGAGACGCATGGAGAGAAAATAGGCGCCTAGGCGCCTAACCGCCTGACACCTACCAAATGCTCCCGCATCCGCACCATCCGCGGCTCGTCGCCAAACAGGTGATCGCCGCCCACACCGCCGCGCGACAGCGCCGAGTGTACGATCCGACCCGCGCCGGCCCACAGCGCCACGTGCGACACCCGACCCCGTTCTGTAAAGAACAGCAGATCGCCCGCTTCGTAGGCGGCGCCCGTCGCCGACATGGCGACCTCGTGTCCCGCGGCGAACTGCTGATCGCTATCGCGCGGCAGATCGATGCCGCGCGCGCCGTATACCGCTTGCACGAGACCCGAGCAATCGATTCCCCACTCCGTGCGCCCACCCCACAGATACGGCGCGCCGGCATACCATTTCTGAGCGAGCTCGGGCAATGCGAGGTAGCGCGCTTCGACACGCAGCTCCTGCTCCCTACGCACGTTACCTGCCGCGACCGCGCCACGCTGACCGTCGGCGAGCTCTACCACCCCGCGGCGCAGGGCGACGCGCGCTCCCGTCGGCAGGCGGCGCCGTCCGTCCGATGTCAGAATGTCGGCGCTGAGCGAGCGGGCGGTAGCGCGCTCGCGCCAGTCCTCCGCCCAGTCCGCGGGCCCCGTCATGACGTAGCCGGAATGAATCCACGCAACGTAGTCATCGACGGCGCGCACGCGCAGCCAGTTGTCGCGCTGCTCGAGAATCTGAAGTGGCTCGCCGTGCAGCGCCTCGCTGACGCGCGGCGAGGAGACCTGCGGCTCCGCGAGCAGTGGCGCGAGTGCCGCTGTCACGAGGGCCGCGGCATCCACTACCGATTCATCCGGGAGCAGCCGCACCTGTTCGCTCAGTCCCGCCTCCCCCGCCAGACGCCGCAACGCGTCGCGCGCCTCACGGTTCGACGTCGCGCCGGCGACCTGTTTTGGCAGCAACGAAATCTCGAACACGTCCCGGCGCCTGTCGGGAACCCATTTGCGGCGCAGATCGTCGATGGCCCGCTCGAGCTTATCCACGGCGAACCGCGCGTTCGACCGCTTCCGGCACCACGAGTGCCGCGAGCGCTTCGACCTGAAGCGGCGACTTCGCCTGCACCGCGGCGGTGCTCACCGCGAAAATGACGTCGCCATCGAACAGCGTGCCATAGGGCGTGATGCGGCGGGCGAGCGCGTCGCTGGCGGAGTGCGCCAATGCCTGCAGCTGCACACGGTCCATCGCGGCATTCGTGGCGACGACCGCGAGCGTGGTGTTGCGGGTCAATCGATCGGGATCACCGAGCGGCGCGCCGCCGTCCGCGAGGTATCGCAGGCTGTCCACCGTTCCGGCGATGATCTCCCCGCGCGCGTCTCTGACGTCGCCCACGGCGTTGACGACCACCAGCGCGGCTACGATCACGTCGCTCGCGCGCATCGCCCAGGAGCCCAGACCGGTGGGAACCATGTTCTCCAGTCCCGCGGCCTTGCCGCAGGTGGCGCCACGCCCGGCGCCGACGGGACCGTCAACGTAGTCAGCGCTCGCGTTGTCGCAGGCGTGATAGGCATCGTCCGCACTCGGCCATCCCAGCGGCTTTCCGGCGTTGCCGAGGTCGAAGATGACTGCCGAGGGCACGATCGGAATCGTCCCCGTGTCCCCGACCGGAAGGCCGCGGTGACGCTCCCGCAGCCAACGCATCACGCCGTCCGCCGCGCCCAGGCCGAGCGCGGACCCGCCCGTGAGCAGGATCGCGTCGATGCGCTCGACGAGGTGGCGGGGATCGAGCACGTCGAGCTCCCGTGTGCCGGTGGCCCGGCCGCGCAGACAGACAGCGGCTCGCATCCCCACCTCAGGCGCGAGCACCACCGTACAACCGGTGCCGTGCGCGTCGATGGTCGTGTGCCCGACGGTGATGCCGGGCACGGCTGCGAGATTCATCAGCGATGTGCTCATTGACGCGCCAAGATAACGTCGGCAACGTTGACGGCCATGACTCCCCCCAAGACGTCTCCCGGCAGTACGACCGTGCTTGTGGTGGACGATGAAGACGGCATCCGCCAGGCGCTGACCCGCTTTCTCACCCGGCTCGGCTATCAGGTCCAGGCCGCCGCCAATGCCACCGAAGCGCTTGCGAAACTCGCGGAACATCATCCGCACGCGATGCTGTGCGATATCCGCATGCCGGAAACCAGCGGCGTGGAGCTGTTGCCGAAGGTGCTCGCGCAGGACCCGGATCTCGCCGTCCTGATGTTGACCGCCATCGACGAGCCGCGAACCGCCGTCGAATGCCTCAAACTTGGCGCGTTCGACTACCTCATCAAACCGGTGGACCTCGAGGAGCTGGAATTGTCGCTGCAGCACGCGCTCCGCCAGCGTCAGCTCGAAGTGGATCGCCGCGAGCTGGAGCAGTGGCTGGCGCGCGAGGTGGCGGTGCGCACCCGCGACCTGGAGGAGCGGTCGGCGGCCATCGAGGAAGTCGCGTTGGAGGCGCTGGCGGCGGCCAAGGATTGGCCGGGGACGGAAGACGCGTTGAGCAGACTGGCCAAAGAGCTGGGGGCGCCGCGCGAGGAGCTGGCGGAGGAGCTGCGGCGGCGGCGGGCGGGAGCCTAGGCTTTCGCGGCCTTGGCTTTTTCTTCGCAGGCTTTGCAGCGCGTCACGCCGCGGAAGGTGCAGATGAGACAAATGAAGGTCCCGCAATCCGAGCAGGGATAACCCTCCGATGCCCGCTCCTCGTTGCCGCAGGACCGGCACACCATCCCGTCGTGTTCCTTCAGCTTCGGTTTGTCCATGCGCCTCAAAGGTTCAGGCTGTAAGCCTTAATCTTATTAATTAACGTCGCGCGCGAAATCCCGAGCTCGAGCGCGGCCCGTGTGCGATTCCCGCCGTGGTGACGCAGGGTGCGCTCGATATGCTGCCGCTCGATCTCCGCGAGCGATTGCGCCTGATAGCGCCGGTCCGTCGACGCCCGCTGCTTGAGGTCGGGCGGCAGCTGGTCGAGCCCGATCGTCGGCTGGCCACGGCTCAGAATCATCGCGCGTTCCAGCACGTTGCGCATCTCGCGCACGTTGCCGGGCCACGCAGCCGTTAACAGCCGGTCCAGCACCTCGGTCGTGCATTCGCTGGGACAGCCGGGAAGCTGCGATTTGAGATCCGTGATCATCCTGGTGATCAGATCGAGGCGATCTTCCCGCGAGCGCTCGCGCACGGGTGGCAGCACGAGCGGCATGACGTTGAGCCGGTAATACAGATCCTCGCGAAAATTTCCCGCTTCCACTTCCCGCACCAGGTCGCGATTGGTCGCGGTGATCAATCGTACGTCCACCGTGAGCTCGCGCGTGCCGCCGAGCCGGCGGAATTTCTTCGTCTCGAGCACGCTCAGCAATTTCGGCTGCAGCTCGAGCGCCAGCTCTCCGATCTCGTCGAGGAAGATCGTGCCGTGGTCGGCCAGCTCGAACAGACCGACCTTTCGCTCCTTGGCGTCGGTGTACGCGCCCTTCTCATGGCCGAACAGCTCGGAATCGAGAAAGGTCGCCGAGAGACCGGCGCAGTTGACCTCGACGAACGGCCCCTTGGAGCGCGCCGAAAGATTATGAATGATGCGCGCGACCCACCCCTTCCCCGTCCCGCTCTCGCCCTGCAGCAGGACGGTGGAGCGTTCGCTTGCCGCGAGCAGCTCGATCTGGCGCGCGAGGGCCTGCATGGGCTGCGACACGCCCAGCGAGAGCACGCCTTCGTCCTCGTGATCGAGCGCACGCAGCCGCGCATTCTGGCGCGTCAGCCGCACCTTTTCGGCGACGCGCGCGATCGCCGCCGCCAGGTGCGTCATGTCGACCGGCTTGGTGAGGAAGTTTTCGGCGCCGAGCTGCATTGCTTTGACCGCCGTCTCGATATCGCCCTGGCCGGTCAGCAGAATTACGGCCGCGCCATCACGTCGCAGCCGCTCCAGTATCACGAGCCCGTTCGCGTCGGGGAGGTGCAAGTCCAGCAGGACGACGTCGGGACGCTCCCGCTGGAACGTTTCTACCGCCTGCTCGCCCGTGCTCTCACGCGACACGTCGTAGCCGATCCGCTCGAAGTATTGGCCGATGATGCGCAACACGCTCGCGTCATCATCCACCAGCAGCAGCGTGTCAGCCATGGTGGGCCTTGAAGCGCGAGCCGACGAGCACGGCGAGTGCACCGGGAAGCAGGGTTGCCTCGAACGGCGTTGTCCCGGTCACCTCCCCGTCGAGCTGCACGGGACGCGGCGATCCGTCCGGCACTTCGACGCGAACGGTCTTCCCACGACCCCACCACACACGCCGGCCCTTGGCCGCGCCGTTGCCGAGCAGCAGCTCGAACACCGCGCTCGCGCTCTGCAACACGCCGTCGGCATCGAGCGCGACGACATCGAGCCAGCCGTCGTCGGGAGCGAGGTTTGCGCGGAGCTTCAAGAACCCGGGCGGGAGTTGGCCGCAATTCAGGACCAACAACATCGCGGCGCGCACCTCGTGCGAGACTCCGTCCACGGACACCCGGTGCACGGCACTGCGCACGGACGTCAGCGTGAACGCCGCGCGCGCGACATACGCGCCCAACTTCCAGCGTCGCTTGGCTTGCAGGCCCGTGTCGGCCATGAGCTGCGCGTCGAAGCCGGTACCGGCGGCGACCGCGAAGTAGTGCGGTCCGTCGGGACGTTGGATGACGCCGAGGTCGATCGGGTGGCGCCGAGCACGCAGCAGCGCGCGCGCCGCGCGAGCCGTGGAGCGCGGCAGCCGCAAATTGCCGGCGAGCACATTGCCCGTCCCGCCGGGAATGAGCCCGAGCGAAATACCGCTTCCCGCGATACCCGCCGCCACCTGCATGGCGGTGCCGTCGCCGCCATGGCTCACGACGACGTCGAATCCTTCGCCGCGCGCCTGTTCGGCGATGCGCCGGGCGTCGCCGGGGCCGGCGGTCGAGCGCACGTCGACGCTCCAACCTCCGCCCTGCAGAATGTCCTGAATGACCGTGACCGCCCGAGCGTGGGCGCGCGCTGCGAAGGGGTTGGTGATCAGCAGCGCGCGGGTGCGGGTCACGCTAGTACCGGCGCTCCCAAAAGACGTCCAGGCCGATCTGGCGCGAGACCGGCGCCTGCAACAGGCTCCCCAGTCCGCACGCGCGCACCGGCTCGAAGCTGGCTTCGGTGCGCCACTCCGGACTGAATCGGAACTGGAAGCTCGCGCCGAGCGCCTGTGCCAGCCGCGACTGGTTCTGACTCTGTACCTGCTGGCAGAAGCCTGCGTTCACGACCAGGAAGGTCTTCGACCCGATAGCCCACCCGGCGGCGACCTGCGCTCCGGAAAAGGGGTTCGTGGGATCGCCCGGCCGGATCTCGAAATAGTCGAGCGGCAATCCGAGGTCGGATATGAACGTGCGCTCGAGCTCGCCCGCCAGCAGCGACGCCGCCGTGGCGCGCACGAATCCCCCCTCCCCGCTGCCCAGCTCGAACGTCGGTTTCCCGAACATGAGGTAGGAAATCAGCTCGGTCTGCGACTTGTCGCCCTGCTCGGACTCGAGCGTCAGTTTCGGCACGCGCAGCGTGCCCTGGATGTGCGCGATGACGGGAATGTCCCGGCTCTCCGTCCCCGGGCCGGGGAGTGGGTGCACCACGTGCTTTGCCGAGATGTCGAGCGCGGCATCGAGATCGGGCGTGCCGAAGTACTGCACCGTCCCCTGCGTGACGATGAATTCGCGCGTGACGGGACCGATGACCAGGCGATAGGTCCCGCGCGGCGCCTGCAACGTGCCGCTCAGGAGATAGACGCTCTTGGCCTTGTTCACCGTGACGGAGCCGGTCAACTGGATGTTGGCTTCGTTGGAGCGCATCCAGACGTCTTCGCCCATCGTCAGCTGCAGGTTTTGAATCTGCAGGCTGTCGAAAAAGAGACTCTGGAATTCGGGTCCCAGCCGTTGCGTGCGGATCAGCGACGTGTCGATCAGATCCTGCACCCACGGCTCGTCGAGATTTACGACCCGCTTGTTCACGAGGTCGGCGAAGTGCAGCACGCCCGACGTCACCGTGCCGCGGCCGGTGAGCGCCGCCCCAAAAACGGGGCCGGTGAGCGCCACGCGGCCGCTCGCCGTGAGCGCCAGGTAACCGCGCAGGTCTAGCGCTTTGAATTCGGACGTCGTGATGTTCAGCGCCAGCAGCGGTTTGGTGAGGCGCTCCAACCGGAGATATCCCGTCAGCTCGGCCCGACCGCGCTCGCTCGTGGCGGTAATGCTGTCCACCCTGATGGTGTCGCCGCGCAGCGTGAGGCTGCCGTTGAGATTCGTATAGCGCACATTCAACGTCGGGATCGTCGCCGCCGCATTGCCGATTTGCAGTCCGCCGCGGAGCACCGGCGATTCCCAGGTGCCCCCGATCCCCAGATCCGCGTTGAACACACCCTCGACCTGGCGCAGCGTTGTGGTGACCGCCGCAAGGACGCCTAGATCCACGCTGTCGGCGCGCGCCGGGACCGACAGCGTGTCGGGCAACGAGCGCCGCGCCACCGGCACGAGCGCGAGATCGAGCGGTAGATGGGCGCTGACGTTGAGGATCTGCTGGCCCGAGCGCCATAGATGCACTTGACCGTTCAACCGCCGGTTGGCGTAATCGATGTTGCCGTCCATGAACGGCGCGCGAAAAGAGCCGAACGCGGCGTTTGAGAACGCGAACGATCCGGCATACGCCGGGTTGGCGCGCGTGCCCCGGGCTGCCATCGTCGCCGTGACCGCGCCCGCCACACCCAGCGTGTCGTGCTGCAGCAGTGCGTAGATCCCCGTCAGCGGGAAGCTGTCCAACGACACCTGCGCATTGATGGGGCCGCGTGCGGGCAAGTCACCCGCGACGGCGAACCGTCCGGAGCCTCCGGCATTTCTGAGTGCGGCCGAATCGACGTGCAGGACCGACTCGCTGAACGCAAGCGCCGTCGGACGCTCGAGGAACCACACGCCGCTGGGCAGCAGTACTGCAAGCGAATCCAGCGCGACGTTCTGCAGACCACCGGCACCAGTGGGGCGCGCGTATCGGCCACCGGCGAGAAACGCGCCCAGGTCGCCCACCCGCGAGCGCGCAAACCAGGTGAGCGAATCGCGCGTGCCGTGCGCGCGCGCCGCGACAGCGCCGAATCCCAGGCGCCCGTATCCCAGCGAATCGATGTCGGCCTGCATGTCGAAGCGCGGCGTGGGACCGGGCTCGTAGGCGATCCGGCCCCGGCCTTTGGGCAGTCGCCACCCGCGCCACGACAGGTCGGCGACCCGTGCATCGCCGCCGAGCGAGAGCGAGTCGAGCGCGCCGTCGAGCGTGACGTGCACCTGTGCGGAGCCGCGCAGCGCGTCTTCGCGCGACGCACCCGTCAGCGCGGGACCGGCGAGCCAGGTGACGAGCGAGTCGAGGACGCTCAGGCTGTCGGCGTCGAAATCGAGTGCCAGCGTGCCGCGATCGGGCCGTCTCCACCCCAGCCCGCCGCTGCCTCGCGTGAGCAGCCCCGGCTGCTGCACGCGCAGCGAATCGACGTAGATCCTCCCATCACCGAAGCGCAGCTTCGCGGCGCCGGAGTCGATGATGGTGCCGACGAACAGCGATGGTGCGAGCGTCGCCGCGAGCTCGCCCGTGGGCGCGGTGACGCTGTCTCCTTCCACCGTGCCCGTGGCCGTAAAGCTGAGCCGTGATGGAGGGCCACCGCGCGCCATCCAGCGCTGCAGGTTCAGGTCGGTCGCGCGCAGCGTGAACTGGCGCGCCCCGTACCCTGGATGTGCGTCGCGCGCGCCGAGGCGCAGCACGCCGTCGCCGCGCACCGCGCCCCCGCCGCCCAGCATTCCCAGGTCGGCGTGCGTTTCGAGTCCGGCCAGATCGCCGCTCATACGAATCGTGCCGGCCAGGGTGCCGCGCAGCGGAAAGTTGCTGATCCGGGCCGTGAGGCCTTCGAGCGCGAGCGAATCGGCGTGCACGTCGGCGAATACGCCCAGGATGTCGGTGCGCGAATCGAGCCCGACGACACCCCGAATCACGCTCACCGGCCGGTCGGCGTCATGGTGGCGCAGTGTGCCACTGAACATCGTGTTCTTGAGCGTGCCCGTCAGCGTTCCCGCCGCGTCCAATTCGCCCTGTAGATCGACGGCCGGCACGAGGCGTCGGACGGTCCCCAGATCGACGCGGGCGGCTTGCACCTCGAACGGTTGGAAGCCCAGATCGCGGCCGCCCAGATCCACTTCCCCTTTTCCCTGGATTTGCGTCTCGGGCCACCCCGGCACGAGCGAGTCCCGGAAGGACCATGCGGTCTCGATCTTCAGCGCGCTCATCGGGCCGTCCACGATCGTCTGACCGGTCAGTCGCCCGTAGAATGGCAGCGAGTCGATGTACACTCGCGCAAAGTCGAGCGAGAGATCGCGAGCCACGAGATCACCCTGGCGCAGGGCCACCAGACCGGAATCGACCGCGCTGTACGCCGTCACATGCCCCGTGAGCCGGCCTTGACCGAACGTGAGATCGAGCGGCCGCAGCTGAATCTCGAGCACGCGCCCGCCATGCGACGCGAGCGTTACTCCGCCGCGCAATACCGCGTGCTCCGGGAACCGCGGATCGAGGAACCGGATGTCGGTCAGCGTGGCGGAGTCCGCGCGCATTGCGAGATTCCACAGCAGCGTGTCGCGCGGCCACTGCACCGTCCCGCGGGCGCTGAACTGCGTGCCGGGGAAACGCACGCGCTGCAAATCGACGTCCAACGTGGTGCCATCGATGGTGATCCGGCCCAACACGTCGGCGATCGAGAGCCGCGGATCGCTGCTTTCGGTCGCGAGGCGCAAGATGTCGATGCGAACCCCGCGTTCCCGTGGGGCCTGAATCCGCAGCGCCGCAAGACTTGCATTGAGGTGCTCGAAGCGGCGCAGGCGATAGCGTCCGTCTTCGCCCGAGTACTCGATCTCCTCGTTCGCGCTCGACACCTGGCCGTGCTTTTGCAGCCGCAGCGTCAGCGAGCCGTCCATGATCTGCACATTGCGCAGCAGAATCAGCGAGCGCGGCCCGGCGGGACCGAGCGGCTTCACCTTGACCGTGTCTTTTTCACCGAGCCGCAGCGGCTCGACGAAGTTCGTCTTGCCGTTGGCGTGCTGGACGATATTGATGATCGGCCGGTCGAGCCGCACTTCCATGAACACGATCCGGCCCGCAGCGAAGTCGATTGGGTTGTAGCCCAGCTCGGCGCGCGGCAGCCACGCAACGAGCGTCGAATCGGGATCGAGCAGGCGTACGTTGGTGAGCACGACCCCCGTCAGCAGGGATCCGCGGACCTCGCCCACGGTAATCGTCCCCGCGACCGCGCTCTGCACCGCCGCGCTCGCGACGCGGGCGAGCAGCATGCGGCCCGCATGCGTGCCGACAAGCGCGTTCATGGCGCCGAGGAAGCAGGCGAGCAGGCCGACCAGCGACCAGAGCGCGACGCCGAGCGAGCGGCGCATTTAGAACGCCTGTCCCACGGCAAACTGCACGACGAGCTTTTGCCAGAACGTCTTATCGGCGCGCACCGGTGGATACGACGGGCGGATCTGCGTCACCGTAGCGGCGGTTTCGTTCTCCTGAAACAGCAACGGCCCCCGCTCCGCTGGATATCCGTTATAGGCAACGTCGATGCGCACGGGCCCGAGCGGTGTGGTGAAGCGTACGCCGGCGCCCGGCGTGACCCGCATGCCGCTGAGCGACACGATCTCTTCACCGCGCTCCCACACCTGACCCGCATCGACAAACACGCCGAGGCGCATGCGCGACGCCAGGATCGGCGAGGGCAGCCGCAGCTCGGCATTCAGGATGATGGCGGTGTTCCCGCCCGTCGGTCGCGTCTGCACGTTGCGGAACACCTTTTCACCGCCGGCCCGCGCCGTGGCGGCGGAGTCGATTGCGCCGGCCGCGAGGGTGTCGCCGATAAAGAGGTAGACCTGCGGGCCCAGCTCGTTACGGCCGTAGCCACGGACCGAGTTCGGCCCGCCACCGTAGAATCGCTGGTCCGGCGGTACGTAGCCGACATTCTGACCCGATAACGTGATCTTCCGGGGAAGGATGGTGCCGCCGCGGATCCGCCAGGCGAAGGCGCTGCGCCGCCCGATCGGATAGTACTTCGCTATCTCCAGCTCGCCGCGGTTGAACTCGTAGGTCGAGTCCGAACCCACCAGTCGCGAGGCGTGCAGCAGCGAGGCGGTCAGCAGACTGCCCTCGGTGGGATCGAGAATGTTGTTCACGCGGTCGCGCACCAGCGTCACCGTGACCGCGCCGAAGCTGCGCCGCTTGCGCAGAAAGTCCTGGCTCCCCGCATCACAAAGGCGAAACAGGAAGCAATAGACGCCGGCGCTCGCCTTGGTGCGCCCCAGGGAGTAGCCGTAACCGACCGTTACCGGCAAGCGTCCCCGCGCGTTCAAGGTGACATCCGCGTTCCCGCCGATCGCTTCCCGCGTGTACACCGAGAATTCCGAATGCCGCTCCGCGAGAAAGCCCAGCGACCCGACGTGCGAGCGCGACAAAAACGCCGGCTGCCGGATCGTCAGACCGAGACTGTAGTTGACCGTGTCGAGCGACCAGCGACCGCCGAAGGGATTGCAGAGCTGATCGAAACCGGTCGAACCCTTGGGCACACCGCCCAACTTCGACACCCGTCCGGAGACGTCGAGCGTACGCGCCCCGCCCAGGAAGTCGTGCGCCGACCACCCGCTCTGCACGCGAAAGCACTCGACGCTCCCGTACCCTCCGCCGAGCAGCACCTGATGCCGGGGGCCCTCCACGAGATGCACCACGATTCGTACCGAATCACTCGCGATCGGTCCCTGCGGCGCGATGGAGTCCACCAGCGCGACGTTGACCGAGCTGAACACGCCCATGCCGTAGAGATCGCGCTGCGTCTGATAGAGCGCGTCCTGCTTGAATCGCTGGCCCGGTCGCACCGACATGACGCGCCACACTGTCCCGGTGTCTACGTCGCGCAAGCCGCGAATCTCTACGGCTCCGATGCGCATGCGCGGCCCGGGCTCCGCGTCCAGCGTCACCTCGGCGCGCAGCACCCCGGCTTCCGAGTCGAAATTCCGGAGCACCTCGGCGTACGGATACCCACCGTTGCGCAGCCGGGCGATGATGGTGTCGGCGGAGGCCTGCATGAGGAAGCGGTTGAATGGATCGCCTACCTGCAGCGGCAGGTCGCGCTTCAACTTTGCGACGCTGAGAATCTGATCGAGACCCGTGATGTCGAGCCGGGCCACTCGCACCGGCTCTCCCTCATGAATCCGGAATGTGACGTACACGTCGCGCGGAGTGCGGCGCACGAGCGTGTCCACGACCGCGTTCATGTAGCCGCTTTGCCTGTAAAGAAGAATCAGCCGGACGACGTCCCGCCGGAATTCGATCTCGTTGAAGTAGCGCTTTTCGCCGAGACCCAGCCAGCGGACGAAGCCGTACCGTGCCCATGCACTCGATTTGGTTGTGGCGATCGCGCTTTCGAGCGTCAGGTCGTCGATCGCGCTGTTACCGACAAACGACAGAGCCCGAACTACCCGCTCCTGTTCTTGAGCGGGGAGGGCGGTTGTCGCCGCGACCGCGACGAGCACCAGGCAGGGTAGGACGCGCAATTGACGTAGTTTGGCAATGCTGGCTATGTTGCGACACTTGCTCCGCACTGTCAACCTTTTCGACACCGCGAAGAGCGTCCTGTTCCTCTGTATTATCGCCGCCTGCAGCAGTCGGTCGGCGGGCGAGCAGCAGGCACGGGGCCTCGTGTACTACGAAACGTACGATCCGCGCTCGCTCGACCCGGCCCTCTCGACCGATGTGCCGACCGGCGAAATGGTCACCCTCCTATTCGACGGCCTCACCCAGTTCGATCCCGACGGCAAGCTGCTCCCGGGACTGTCCGATCGTTGGACAGCAGACCGCAAAGCCCAGCGTTACGTCTTCCATCTCCGGTCCGGCGTGACATTCCACGACGGCCGCCCGCTCGTCGCCGGCGACGTGAAGCGCTCGTTCTTACGGGTGCTCAGTCCCGCCTCGCATGGCGGCCGCGTGTGGCCGCTCCTGCCGATTGCGGGAGCCGCGGATTTCGCCGACGGGCGCGCGCGCGACGTCAGCGGTATCCAGCTGCTGGGCGACACGGCGGTCGCATTCACGCTGACCGAGCCGCTCGCCGTCTTTCCGAAGTTTCTCGCGATGCCCGTCGCGTCGGTCGTGCCGTCGTCGCTGCCCGACGACTTCGGCCAGCATCCGGTCGGCACAGGACCATGGCGCTTCGTGGCGTGGGAGCACGACGACTATCTGCGCTTCGCCCGCAATCCCCGCTATTGGGGCGGGGCCACACTCGGCGATACGCTGACCGTGCGCGTTGTCCCCGAGCCGCTGACGCGGGCCGCCGAGTTTCTCGCGGGACGGCTCTCCGTTGCCGAGATCCCCTTCGGTGAGACCGGCAAATGGCAGCGCGAGCACCCGGACTGGCTACGCCGGAAGCCGGCGCTGCGCGCGGTGTACGTCGCGCTCAACAACCGCCGCGGCCCGCTGCGCGATCCGAACGTGCGGCGCGCGCTGAATCACGCCGTCAACGTCCCTGAAATCCTGCGGACGGTCTGGAACGGCCGTGGCCTCGCCGCGGCGGGGGCGATCCCACCGGCGCTCGGCGGCAACGATCCCGCGCGACGTCCCTACGGGTACGACACCACCGAAGCGCGCAGGTTACTGCGCGCCGCCGGGTTCGCGAATGGGTTCGCCGTACAGCTGTGGCGGTCGGGAACGAACGTGGAGTTGGGCCGGGTCGCCCAGGCGATCCAGGCGCAGCTGGCCGCGATCGGCGTACGGGTCGAGATCGTATCCCGCGATGCTTCGAGCATGCGCGAGGCGGTCCGTAAGGGCGACACGGACATGGCGGTGCTCGACTGGTGGGCCGACTATCCGGATGCCGACAACTTCCTCTATCCTTTGTTTCACAGCGCGAGCTTCGGTCCCGGTGGCAACTATGCGTTTTACAGCGATGCGGCGACCGACTCGCTGCTGCTGGTCGCGCGCCGCACCGTGGATCAGCGGAGTCGCGAAGCGCTCTATCGCCGCATCGACGCCCGCGTGTACGACGCGGCGCCCTGGATCTATCTCTGGTTTCCGGTCGACCTGTGGGCCGAGCACCCCTCCATCACGGGCTGGGACGTACCGGTAATTTTCAACGGCCAGCGCTGGACCAAAGTGCATGTTGCAGCTCGTCGCTAAGCGGCTGCTAGCGACAATCCCCACGCTGTTCGGTGTGTTGGTAGTGGCCTTCCTGCTGCTCAACGTCGTTCCCGGAGACCCCGTCGCAGAGATGGTTGGCGAGCGAGCGGATTCCGCTACGATCATCCGGCTGCGCGCGGAGCTGCACCTCGACGATCCCATTCCGGTGCAGTTCGGGCACTATCTCTGGGGCGTCGTGCGCGGTGACCTGGGCCGCTCCTACATCACCCAGCGTCCCGTCCTGGGCGATTTGGTGGAGCGGTTTCCCAAAACGCTGCAGCTCGCCGGCGCGGCCATGTTGCTCGCCGTCTCGTGCGGCATCCTGCTCGGTGTGATCGCCGCCATACGGCCGGGCGGCGCGATGGACCGCGTTAGCATGCTCATCGCCTACGTCGGCGTCTCGTTTCCGGTCTATTGGGTGGGCTTGCTGCTGATTCTGCTGTTTGCAGTGGCATTGCGCTGGCTCCCGCCGTCGGGATATGGCGGCATCGCGTTTCTCGTCTTGCCGGCGCTCACCCTCGGCACGCGGTCGATTGCGTTTCTGGCGCGCATGACGCGCGGCGCGATGCTCGAGATCCTCCCCGCCGATTTCGTCCGCACGGCGCGCGCCAAGGGGCTGCGCGAGCGGCGTGTGATTGGCAGGCATGCGCTGCGTAACGCGTTGCTGCCGATCATCACGGTCATCGGACTCGATGTGGGCAACTATCTGACCGGCAGCATTCTCACCGAGACGATATTTTCCTGGCCCGGTGTGGGCCGCTACGTCCTGCTCGCGATTCAGAAACGCGATCTGCCGGCGGTTCAGGGCAGCATTCTGTTTTTGTCGGTGGTGTTCGTGTTGGTGAACCTTCTGACTGACGTGCTCTATGCGAAAGCTGATCCTCGCGTCGCTTACGATTAGCGGCGCCTTCGCGCCGCTCAAGGCGCAGTCCCTCCAGCAGCGCGTGAATCGCCTGCTCGAGCAGGCGCCGTTCAATCGGGCGACGTGGAACATCTATGCGCAGGACGATCGTGGCCGGGTCCTGCTCAATCGCAACGGGGATCGATTTTCGGTGCCGGCGAGCAATACCAAGCTGGTCGTGTCGGCTGCCGCGACCGTGCTGCTGCCGGCGGACTTCCGGCCGCGAACATCGCTCTACGCGAGCGGCGCCGTCAGTAACGGCATCCTGCAGGGGGACCTGGTGCTCTACGGCCGCGGCGATCCGTCGTGGTCGGAGCGCTGCTATAGCGTCGACACGCTTGCGCCCGGCGGATGCGACTCGACGTGGACGGTGGTCGATGCGATCGCGGAGTCGCTGCGAACGCGCGGCATTCGGCGGATCACCGGCAAGATCGTCGGCGACGGCTCTTACTTCGAGCCGACGTTGACGCATTGGAGCTGGAACGCGTACGACCTTAACTGGTGGTACGCCGCGCCGGTGTCCGGCCTCGGCTTTCACGACAACAGCGTGGACTTCCAGATTACGCCCGGCATCGCCGTCGATCAGCCGCCGCTGATCACCTGGAATCCCGATTTGCATCTGTTCACGTTCGAGAACCGCGCCCGCACCGTGCCTGCCGATTCGGCCACGACGATCGGCGATAACTTTTTCCGTACGCCCGGCACGCTCGACATCTGGGCCGAAGGCACAGTGGCGATCACGCGTTCGCCATGGATCGAGAGCTTTGCCCTCCCCGATCCCAACCTGTTCGCCGCGCGGGCCCTGGAAGCATCGCTGCAAAAAAAAGGCATCGCCGTCGGTGGTGGGACCGCGAGCACGACCGATTCAATGGCCTACCGCGCCCTGCGATGCTGCGGCAATCCGCTCGTGGAGTACCGAGGGCGGCCCCTGCCAGACATTGTTTTCCCGATCCTCAACACGAGTCAGAACTGGTTCGCGGAGATGCTACTCAAGACGCTGGGGCGGGAAATAGAGGGAGCGGGGAGCTGGGAGCAGGGTCTCGAGGTCGAGAAGCGGTTCCTGATCGATTCGGTCAAGATCGACTCGACCGCGTTCGCGCTCGAGGACGGTTCGGGGCTGTCCGCGGGCAATCTCGTGACCCCGCACGCCTTCGTGCAGCTCCTCGGCTACATGTACCACCATCCCAAGCGGGCGCCGTTTCTCGCGGGCCTGCCGCGCGCGCAGCAGCGCGGCTCGTTGCTGCACCGCTTTGCGGGAACGCGGCTCGAAGGACGCGTGCTCGCCAAAACCGGATCGATCTCGCGGGTGAATACGCTGTCGGGATACGTCGAGCGTGCGGATGGACGGGTGATCACCTTCTCGATTCAGGCCAACGCCCACGATGTCCCAACTCGGCAGATGCTGGCGCAGATCGACTCCGTGGTGGTGCAGCTGGCGCGCTAGTCGTCCTTCTGTCCGAAGAGCGCCATGTTCGAGCTATGCCCGGGCATGAACTTGGCTGACGGATTCAGGAAGTGCACCGCGTGGTTGACCGCAATACAGGCCTCGGCGACGCCGGTGGCGATCAGCTTGAGCTTCCCCGGATAGGTCGTGATGTCACCCGCGGCATAGATCCCGGGAATGTTGGTCTCCATGGTCTGCGCGACCTTGATGTCGCCCTTTTCGATCTCCAGTCCCCACTCAGCGATTGCGCCTAGCGACGACACGAAGCCGAGCTGCGGGATCACGCAATCCATCGGCAGCGTCTCTTCTTCCTTTGTCTTGTTATTGAAGATCGTCACGCGCTCGATCCCGTGCTCCCCCGCGATCTGCTTCAGCTCCCAGAAGGTGCGCAGCTGCATCGTGCCGCCGGGCGCCATCGCCTGCACCTGGTCCACGGTCGCTTGATGCGCGCGGAAACCATCGCGACGGTGAATCATGACGAGGGACTTGGCGATGGGCTGGAGGTTCACCGCCCAGTCGAACGCCGAGTCACCGCCTCCCACGATCAGCACGCGCTTGCCCGCGAATGTCTGCGGATTCAGTACCCGGTCGTGCAGCCCCTTCTCATTCCACTGGTCCACGTCCTTGAGCGGCAGTTTGCGCGGCGTGAACGCCCCGATCCCGCCGGCGATCAGCACCGTGCGGCCGGGGAATTCGTTTTTGTCGGTGACGATCGTGAAGAGCGGCGTGCCGTTTTCCTCGGTGCGCTTGAGACCGATCACCTTCTGGGCCAGATGGACCGGCCCTTTCCATTGTAGTCCCTGCTCTGCCATTCCCTTGACCAGATCCTTGGCGAGGATCTTGGGAAAGCCGGCAACGTCGAAGATGTATTTCTCGGGATACAGGGCGGTCAGCTGGCCGCCGACTTGGTCGAGATTGTCGATCAGGCAGTGCGACGCGCCGCGCATGCCCGCGTAGAACGCGGCGAACAGCCCCGTCGGGCCCGCTCCGATGATCGTGATATCTTTCCGCTCTTGCATCGGCCCAACGCTAGCGTGCTTCTGGTCCTCGGTCTACTGGCATGCGCCGCGCGCAGGGAGCCCGCGGCGCTGGGCTGGAGTCTGGGCGGTGAAGCGCATGTGTTTTATCCTGGAGATCGCTTTGCGCGGGATTATTACCGCTCCGTGACGGGCAGTAGTCATCTGTCGGACACGCTGACGCGACGTCCGCTCGTCGCCATCCAGCCTCGCCATCAACGCAGCGCGAAGGTTTTCTCCGCGAACGGAGCGGCGCCGGCCACCGTTACCCTCGCGCGCTTCCATGCGCCCGGCGCGTGTGGATACGACGGCGTCATCACCGAGCTTGTGCTCGCGTTCCGGCCGACCGCAAACCAGGGCACTCCGCCCCCACACAAACCGGTCGTCGCCATATTCGACGGCGGGATGTCTATCGGTGCGGGCGGCACGGTGCTGCCTGCCCTCACGCGGCATGACGCCCTCGATCTGTTGAACCGTGTCGTCGCACGCGTCGAGAGCGGCGCGCCGCTGCTGCGTCCCCTGGTTGTAGACGCAGACCAGGCCGCGGATGCCGGTGAAGTGGTAGCGCTCGCATCGGGCTACGGCGTGGGGTTTCGCGCGCGCGTGCTGAAAAACGGCGCCGACACGGTATTGGTCACCGGCGTGGCGGCGACGGACCGGGAGCTGCGCCGGCTGCGATGGGTCATTCGTCCGCGCCAGGTGCGGCTCACCGCCGGTATGATCCCACGCACGGCAACCGCGGTGCGCTACTCGTTGCGGGGCGGCGTTGCCGTTAACGGCGGGCTGATCCTGGTAGATGAAATCGCGGATGTGTCGGCGCGCGAATCGCGCGCCACAGTAATCGATCTCGACACACGGCGCGTGATCGCGACGCAACCGCTCGCGCTCCATTGCCCCTGAGCATAGGTTCGCACTGTGAAGATCTATACGAAAACCGGCGATGCCGGTGAGACGGGGTTGTTCGGCGGCGGGCGCGTACCGAAGGACGATCCTCGGGTCCGCGCCTACGGCGACGTGGACGAGCTGAACGCCGCCATCGGCTTCGTCGCGGCACTCGACCCCGCGGCCTTCGAAGCCGCGACGCTGCAGTCGATACAACGCGATTTGTTCACGATCGGCGCGGAGCTTGCAACGCCCGATCCCGTGAAGCTGGAGAAGGTGCTGGCCCGCAGTGGCGCCCCGGTTGGCGCCGCCGAGGTGGGCGCGCTCGAAGACGTGATCGATAAGCACGAGGCGACGCTCGAGCCGCTGAAGAATTTCATTCTACCTGGCGGCGCGCCAAAGGCCGCCGCGCTCCACCTCGCCCGCACGACCTGCCGGCGGGCAGAGCGCTCGGTCGTCACACTGTCGCGTCATCAACCGATCAATCTGTCCATCATTCATTACTTGAACCGCCTGTCCGATCTCCTCTTCGTTCTCGCCCGCGCGGTGAACAAACAGGCCGACCGGCCCGATATCGCGTGGTAACCGTTCGCGTTCCACTCCTCGAGCAGCGGGATGCTTCGTATGACATTCTGATCGGACCGGGACTCGTGCGGCAGCTGGACACCATCCTGCCGCGCTACTGCCCCGCAGCTGCGTATGCGATCATTTCGGACGCGCACGTCGGCGCGGCCTACGGCGAACCGCTCAACGCAGCGTTGCAGGGCGCGGGCCTCAACGCCCACCTCTTCACATTTCCCACGGGCGAGTGGAACAAGACGCGCGATACCTGGGCGTCTCTTTCCGATCAGATGCTCGCGGCGCACCTGGGACGCGATTGCGCGGTGATCGCGCTCGGCGGTGGCGTCGTGAACGACGTGGGCGGGTTTGTCGCGGCAACCTATCTGCGCGGTGTGAACCTGGTGCAGGTGCCGACCTCGCTGCTCGCCATGATCGATTCGTCGATCGGCGGGAAAACCGGCGTCGATGTCCCCGCGGGCAAGAACTTGCTGGGTGCGTTTCACCAGCCGCGCGTCGTCGTCGCCGATCCGGAGCTGCTCGGCTCGCTGACCAGCGCACAGCTCGCCACCGGGCTCGCGGAAGCGCTGAAACACGGCGTGGTCGCCGACGCGGACTACTTCGCCTTTTTGGAACGAGAGTACGCGGCGATTTTTGCGAAACACGCGCCGGCATTGGAGCGGCTGGTCCGGCGCTCCGTAGAAATCAAGGCGCGCGTCGTCGCCGAGGATGAGCGCGAAAAGGGTAAACGCGCCATTCTGAATTTCGGTCACACGATCGGTCACGCGATCGAGACGACGTCGCACTACGAGGTGTTACACGGCGAAGCGGTGGCGATCGGGATGGTGTACGAGGCGCGTCTCGCCGAAACCATCGGCATTGCAGCACCGGGCGTCGCACAACGCATCGCGACGGCGCTCGAACGTCTCAACTTGCCGGTCGAGCGGCCCGATGCGAGCCAGGTGGACGACCTGATCGAGGCGATGCGCAGCGATAAGAAGGTCCGGGACGGTAAGATTCGTCTCGCGCTGCCGCGGGCGATCGGCCGCGCGCACGGTGATGACAAGTTGGGATGGACGGTCGCGGTAGACGAAAGCGCGCTACGTCAGGTCCTGGTCAACACGTAGCCCACACACTTTCCACCTCTCCACACTGCGTAACTCATCCTTCGGATTGACCTAGACAGGAGGCCCATCATCCCTCTGGTGGACCATTTTTCCACAGGGTGTGTGGATAGTGGACAAACGCCGGAATTCAGTTTCGTTTCACAATTTGTGATGTGGATAAGTGCGTAGATTTGCACCTCTTGACAGGAAACCCTATATTGGCGCGTGGTTTAGGTGGCCTAAATGGCGGCGTCGCCCGCCGTTTCCACACACAACTCGCGTTTCACCGGGGAGTCGCGCATGGCGAGGTCGAATGGCGGCAAGGCGAAGGCCTTTTTCCGCACCACCCCTTCCGGAGCATTCGACCAGTACCTGCAAGACATACAAAAACTCCCTCTCATAAAAGATCCCGCTGAAGAACGCCGGCTCGCACGCCGTGTCCAACGCGGCGATGAAAAAGCTGCCGAGCGTTTAGTCACCGCCAACCTTCGCTTCGTCATTTCCTACGTCAAAAAATATCAGGGCCACGGACTCGATCTCTCAGAGCTCGTCGCAATCGGGAACGAAGGCCTGCTCAAGGCCGTCAAGAAGTTCGATCCCGACCATGGCGTAAAGTTCATTTCCTATGCGGTCTGGTGGGTTCGGCAGGCCGTCCTCAAGGCGCTCGCCGAACAGACCCGAAGCGTCCGCATACCGCTCAACCAGAATTCCGCTCTGGTTCGGATGTCGCGGGCGAAAAGTTTTCTCGCGCAGGAGCTGGGCCGCGAGCCGACCGATGAAGAGATCGCCACCGCACTCAACGACACGGTGGACAACATTCGATCGGCCCACCGGATGACGTCCACCGAGGTCTCCCTCGACGCTCCGGTCGAGCGGCAGGACCGCGGCGCGAGCACCTTCGGCGAGCGGGTCGCCGGAACCGGCGGCGTCGAGATCGAGGAGATGACCGACGTCCGGCTCCAGCGGGAGTTCATCGACCGGATCTTTCAGCGCCACTTGACCCCCCGCGAACGGAAGATCCTTTCCCTGTACTACGGTCTGGAAGAAGGCTCCGAAGCCCTGACGCTCGAAAAGATCGGCGCCTTGCTCGGAGTCACCCGGGAGCGAATCCGCCAAATCCGGGAGCGCGCCTTCGAGAAGCTGCGCGATTCTCCCGACGTGAGGGCGCTCCGCGGCTTCTGGGGAGCCGCCTGACTATAGTCGAAGGTGAGCGGTAAGCGGGAAGCGGGGGGTTTCGGTTCGCCGGAGCCCCCCGCTCACTTCTCACCGCTCACTGCTTACTTTCCAGAATGCCTTTCCGGCTGCCCCTCTTTCCACTTGCGGTCGTGCTCTTTCCCGGGAATCCCCTGCCGCTGCACATCTTCGAGGCGCGGTATCGGCGGATGCTGGCGGATGTTCTCGCAGGAGATCGGCGCTTCGGGATCACCCCTGCCGCCTCTGGGTCGGCTAGTCCCCAGG
>JBHEMG010000044.1:0-3341 GCA_046262715.1 Gemmatimonadales bacterium | reverse complement strand
CCGGCATTGACGAAGGGCGTTTGCGAGACGAAGAGCTCGGGACGCGGCTCCCAATCCATCGTCGTCAGCACATCCGTGAAAAGCTCGTTGAGGCGGGGGAACTGCTTGGGGCCGACCCGCACCGCGTCCGCCTGAAAGAGCAGGCGGACGCCGCGCTCGCCGATAAATCCGTAAATCTTCTTCACCACCTGATCGAAGCCGGGAATGGATCGCAGCGATTGGAGCGCGGCACGATCGGCCGGGTGCTCCCACGACAAGGGGGCGATTTGCGTCAGCACCTTCCGCGGACGCGCCGCGGGAAGGTTGTTCGTTGGCTCGGTCATGCCGGTCTCCTGAGTGGATTCCCACACGTACGCAGGCGAGAATCCCGTGTTTCGTTCCTAATCGTCGGCCAATGCCTGATCCAAATCGGCGATCAGGTCCTCGACGTCTTCGATTCCCACGGAAAGGCGCACCAGACTGTCGGTCAAGCCCATGCGCCGGCGCATCTCGGCCGGCACGCTGGCATGCGTCATCGAGGCGGGATGGCCGATCAGGCTCTCCACGCCGCCCAACGACTCCGCCAGCGCGAAGATCTTGGTGCGCTCGACGAAGCGGCGCGCGAATGCCGTCTCGCCGAGCTCGATGCTGATCATCCCGCCGAACCCCTTCATCTGCCGCGCCGCGAGCTCGTGCTGCGGGTGGGACGTGAGGCCGGGATAATAGACGCGCTGAATCCGCGGGTGCTTCTCCAGCCATTCGGCGATACGGCGGCCGCTCGCATCGTGCTGCCGCATGCGCAGCGCCAGCGTCTTGGTGCCCCGCAGCGCCAGCCAGCAATCGAAGGGGCCGGGGACGGCGCCCGACGAGTTTTGCAGAAAGCCGAGCCGCTCTGCGACGTCATCGCGGCCCGTCACCAGCATGCCGCCGATCATGTCGGAATGGCCGTTCAAGTACTTGGTCGTCGAGTGCAGGACGACGTCGGCGCCGACCTGCAGCGGTTGCTGAAAAAACGGTGTCGCGAAGGTGTTATCCACGACGAGCAGCGCTTTGGCTTTGCGCGCGATCTCCGCCGTCGCCGCGAGATCGCACAGCCGCATCATCGGATTGGTCGGCGTTTCGGCATATACGATCTTGGTCTGCGGCGTGACCGCGGCGGCCACGGCGGCGGTATCGCCGCCGTCGACGAAGGTGAACGTCAGTCCCATGCGAGACCAGATGTGCGTCATCTGACGGTGGGACCCGCCGTACACGTTCTCGCCGCTCACCACGTGGTCGCCCGCCGAGAGCAGCTTCATCACCGCATCGAGCGCCGCCAGCCCCGAGCCGAACGCGAAGCCGTGCACGCCCCCTTCGAGCGCGGCGACGTTGCGCTCCAGCGCTTCGCGCGTGGGGTTGCGTGTGCGCGCGTACTCGTAGCCTTTGTGCCGGCCCAAGCCGTCCTGGATATAGGTAGACGTCTGATAGATGGGCGTCATGACGGCCCCGCTAAGGGGATCGCCTACATGCCCCGCGTGTACCGCCCGGGTGGCGAAGCGATTTGCAAGATCGTGCTCGGCGACGCGCGTCATGGCCGGAACGTAAGGGCCGCTTCCGCCTTGGGCAAGCGACCTATACGTTAGCGACCATGCCACCATTCACCGGAATGCGATGCCTTGTCGTCGACGACGAGCCGCGATTGCGCCGCGTGCTGGTGCGTCTGCTTGAAGGCGAAGGCTTCGCGTGCGCGGAGGCCGGCTCTGGCGTCGAGGCGCTGGCGGAGCTCAAGAAGGTGCCGGCGCCGCTCGTCATTTCGGATCTGCGCATGCCGGAAATGGACGGGGTCACGCTGCTGCGAGAAATCATCGCGCGCTGGCCGCACACCGCGGTCATCGTCGTGACCGCCGTGGCGGAAGTCGAGAGCGCGGTCGCCTGTCTGCAGATGGGCGCGCTCGATTATGTCGCCAAACCCTTTCACCTGGACGAAGTCCGCGCGCGTGTCTCGCAGGCGCTCGACAAGCGGCGACTCATCATCGAAAACGAAAACTACCAGCAGCGCCTCGAGGACCGGGTCGAGGCGCAGGCGCGGCGCATCGAAGAGCTGTTTTTGGAAGGCGTGCACGCGCTGGTGTACGCGCTCGAAGCAAAGGACGCCTACACGCGGGGCCACTCGATACGCGTCGCGCACTATGCGGTCGAGATCGCGCGCTCGCTGGGCGTCGATAAGGACCTGCTCGACACGATCGCCCTCGGTGCCGAGCTGCACGACGTCGGCAAGATCGGCGTGAGCGAGGCGGTTCTGAACAAAGCGGGGAAGCTGACGGACGCCGAGTATCGCCACATCATGGAGCACACCGTGATCGGGGCGCGCATTCTCGGTCCCTTGATGCGGGATGCCCCCGGCGCCCTGGCGATCGTGCGCTCGCACCACGAACGGCTCGACGGCAAGGGATTCCCTGACGGGCTCAAAGGCGACGTGATTCCGCTCGAGGCGCGGCTGGTGAGCGTCGCCGACGCATTCGACGCGATGACCAGCGAGCGTCCCTACCGGCCGTCGCTGTCGGTGCAGCGCGCCATGCGCGAGCTCGAGGAGGGCAAAGGCGTCCAGTTCGACCCCCAGATTGTCGACGCCTTCCGGCGGGCTTTCGCCCAGGACGTCGCACTTCCTATTCCCACTCCGCAGCTCCAGCCCCTGCGTCTGCCCACGCGGGCGATGGAAGCCCGTCGCGTCTAACTGACCCATTAGATTGACGACCATGTCCGACACTCTGATGGTGAGTGTGTCGGGGGTTCGTGGTCTTGTCGGGACCGACCTCACTCCCGAAATCGTCGCCCGCTGGGCGGCGGCGTTTGGCACGTGGGCACAAGAGGGGATGGCGGAGGGGGGACGGGGCAGGGGGAGGCGGAGAGCGGCGCGTGTGGTACTCGGACGCGATGCGAGAACATCGGGCCCGATGTTCACTGCTGCGGCAACGTCCGGCCTCGTTTCGGTGGGTTGTGACGTCATCGATGTCGGGCTCGTCGCGACGCCCACCGTGCAGCTCGCCGTCGAGCATCATCGTGCAGCGGGCGGCATCATTCTGACCGCAAGTCACAATCCCATCGAATGGAATGCGCTCAAGTTCGTCGGCCCTGATGGCATCTTTCTTGATATCGTAGCAGGCACGCGGGTACGCGAAATGGCGGCCGGGGATTCCCTGCCACGAGCCAAATACAATGCGATCGGCGGTGTGGAGGCGGATTCGGACGCGATTTCCCGCCATCTCGCCGCCGTGCTCGCGCTTCCGGGAGTCGATGTCCGGGCGATCAAGCGACGCCGCTTTCGCGTTGCGCTCGACACGGTCCGAGGCGCGGGCGGAGCGGTCATGCCGGAGCTGCTCGAG
>JBHEMG010000043.1:0-2817 GCA_046262715.1 Gemmatimonadales bacterium | reverse complement strand
GCGTCAGACTGGAGCGGCCGTGGCTGTACTGGTGGTGCCGCCGCCGGTTGCGCGATGACCACGGGTGCCGCTGCCGGGCGTTGCAGTAGCACGAACGCCGCGGCACCCACGAGCACGAGGAGGACAACGCCAGCGATGATTGTTCGCCGACGCGCACGTATGATCGTCCAGCCACGCTGCAACATTGCCCAGAGCCGATGCACGACCGGCTGAAGACGTTGAGTGACCGTTGTGCTGGCACTAGGCTCCGGAGCGACAACCTCCGGTGGAGTGCCAGCGCTCGGGTGGGGGCTTGGAGAAAAGTCAGGCGGCGGTGCAACGACACCGCGAGGCGGAACGACAGCACGGGGCGCAGGGACTGGCGGGGGCGGAGCGATCGCGGAGCGTGGCTTGACGAGTCTGACATACGCAGGTTTCCGGCGCACCCGGGACCAGATGGCAAGCAGCAGCGCCGCGCCCAACGCCCCGGCGGCATCTGGCACGAGATCCCGCACCCGGCAACCGCCCCGCCCCGTCATTCCTTGGGCAACCTCGACGAGGGCCGCCAAGAGTAGCGTCGCAAGCAGCGCCCAGACGAAGACGAAGCGCGCCTCCGTCCGCCGGACCTGAACCCAGGACATCCAGTAGAAACCGGCGAACAAGGCGATGTACGCGTAGTTCTGCAGCGACAGCACGAGGACGTGCATCGCGGGGATCAACTGGTCGCACTTGGGGGCGTGCACGTGGAAGCCCGATTGCGCGGGAAAGGAGAGGAGACCGAGCACTACGAACGCCAGATATGCCCAGGGCTTACCGCGCAGGGCGATAAGGGCGAGGAGCGCGAGGACGCCCGCACCGACGCGAACCGCGAGAAGCGACATCCGCGTCTACGCTACTCCTCTAGCACTGGTCATTGGCCGGCGGGCGGCTGCCACAGTTCTACCTTGTTTCCTTCTGGGTCGATGACCCAGCCAAACTTTCCATACTCGGAATCGTCGATCTTTTCCAGAACGTTGCAGCCTTCTTGGCGTAAGACCTTCAGGAGTGCGTGGAGATCCTCAACCCGGTAATCGACCATGAACGGTGCGGTGCTGGGCGCAAACTGGTCGCTTTTTGCCGAAGCAATCAGCCATGCGGTGGTTCCGGCAACCGGCTTCCCTGCATCGTCAGTCCAGGGAAACGACGCGCCACCCCAAGACTGGACATCGATTCCGAGGTGCCGCTTGTACCACGCCTGCAATGCCGGCGCGTCTTTGGCTTTGAAGAAAATCCCGCCAATACCAGTGACTCGCTTCATCCAACCTCCGAGGGCGGGTGGTGCGCTACACGAGTGGCCTCCATGAACGTTGACCAGCGAATCTAATCAAATTCGCGTCACCACCCATCGCGCCGCAGCCCGCTGCATCAACGCTTGCCCATGCCACGCGCACAGCACCGGCACATCCCCAGGGATTTGACTCGCCAGACGCGGATGCGCGAACAGAATGACGAGCGACGCACTCGCGGAGAGGCGCTCGAGCCGCGCCACCGACCGCGCGCCCAGGTCGCCGCGCCCCTTCCACGAGCGCGGCTCCGCGTAGACCAGCACGACGTGGCGCGTCCCCGGCTCGGCATAGCGTGGCACGCTCAGGCCGCTCGCCACCAAGCTCCTCCCGAACACGTCCCGCGAGGCAATCGCGTACGGTCCGCCCACGTCGTCATCCACGATCGACACACTGAGCGCCCGGCCGAGCGGCGCCGGCTCACCACGAATGAGATGCAGCGCCCGGTCGGCAAGCCCGTCGGCAAACTTCTGATGCTCGGCGAGCGTCGCGTCTTCCACCCTGCCCCCGTCCCCCGTCCCCCATCTCTGGCTGGTCTCATACCGCGCGAGTGCTTCGTCGGCTCGCTGCGGCGCGACACTTTCCAGCGCATGCACCACGCCGGCCCAGTCGGTGGGATAGAGCAGCATGTCGCAGCCGGCATTCACCGCCGCCACCGCCGCGGCACCCTCCGGCGCGGCCGCCGTCGCCCCGCCCATGATAAATGCGTCGGTGACGACGAGCCCCGAAAATCCGATCGCACCGCGCAGATAATCGAGCAGCACAGGCGAGAAAGTGGCCGCAGCACCGGACGGCTCCCACTTGGGATAGGCAACGAACGCCGGCATGACGCTTCCCACGCCGGCCTTGACCGCCTCCACGAACGGCGTGACGTCGGTCTGTTGCAGCTCGGCCGCGGCGGCGTCGACCACGGCCAAGCCCTCGTGCGAATCGGTGGTGGTGCGGCCGTGCCCTGGGTAGTGTTTCGCACACGCCATCACGCCGTGATCCTGACAGCCGCGAATCCAGGCCGCCGCAAGCGCGCCGACGCGCGCGGGGTCCGCACCAAACGAGCGGGTTTGCACGATGGGATTCTTCGGCTCGAGGTCCAAGTCGCACACCGGCGCGAAAATCCAGTTGATTCCCACCGCGCGCGCTTCGGTCGCCGTTATTACTCCCGCCTGATAGGCGGCATCGAGATCGTTGAGAAAGCCGAGCGCCGCGGGCGGCGGCAGCTCGGTAAGCCCGCGGATTTGCTGCCCCGGTCCACGCTCGAGATCGGCGCCGAGCAGCAGCGCCCGGCCGGCTTTCCCCCGCAGCGCCGTGGTGAGCGCGGTAACAGTGGCCCGCGTGCCGCCAAACAAAATGAAGCCGCCCACACCGGCGGATAGCGCCTGCGCGATCTTGGATCGTTCTGAATTGAATGAGCCGCGCCGCCACCGAATTGCCGGACAGACGAGGCGCGCCCGGGTCATGCCGGCGTGATGTGGCCCAGGATGCGCGGTCCACGCGCTCCTGTCGCCGCGGGGAGATTGCC
>JBHEMG010000042.1:0-20862 GCA_046262715.1 Gemmatimonadales bacterium | reverse complement strand
TCCCCCCTCCCCCTCCCCGTTCCCCGAGTTCATGCAAGCCATCGTCAAAGAGCAGCGCGCCGCCGGTCTGACCGTGAAGTCGGTTCCCAAACCGGAGCCGGGCCCCGGAGAGGTATTGATCGCCGTGCGGCATGCCGGCGTGTGTGGGACCGATCTGCATATCGCGGACTGGGACGCCTGGGCGCAGGGACGGATCAAGCCGCCGATCGTGATCGGCCACGAATTCGCCGGTGAGATCGTTTCGCTCGGCGATGGCGTGACGGGGCTGCGCAGCGGGCAGCTTGTGACCGCTGAGGGCCACATCGTGTGCGGGCATTGCCTGCAGTGCCGCACGGGTAACAGCCACATCTGCAAGAACACCCGCATTATCGGGGTCGATCGACACGGCGCCTTCGCCGAATACATCACGATGCCGACGACGAACGTGCTGACGCTCTCGGGGATTCCCACGGAGGTCGGCGCGATCATGGATCCGATGGGCAATGCGTTTCACACGGTGCTGACCGCGGAAATTCCCGGCAGCACTGTTTTGATCGTGGGGTGCGGGCCAATCGGCTGTTTCGCGGTCGGGATCGCGCGGGCCGCCGGCGCCACCAAAGTCATCGCGTCCGACGTCAATCCGAAGCGGCTGGCGCTCGCCGAGAAGATGGGTGCGCATGTGGTGATCAACGCGACCAAGGCCGACGTCGTGAAAACCGTGATCGAAGAGACGCTGGGCGAGGGGGCCGACGTCGTGTGCGAGATGTCGGGTGTCCCGTCGGCGCTGCATCAAGCGTTCGCCGCCGTGCGCATGGGCGGCCGGGTCCAGCTGCTGGGCATCCCCAAGGGCGACGTACCGATCAACTTCGCCGACGAAGTCATCTTCAAAGGGATCACACTATATGGTGTGATCGGTCGGAAGATGTATCAGACATGGCACCAGATGCGCCGCTACCTCATGGCCGGGCAGTTCGATCCACGGCCCGTCATCACGCACAAGTTCCCGCTCGCCAAAATCGACGACGCACTCGCGGCGATCCGCTCGGGTGACGCCGGCAAAGTCATTCTGGAGATGGCATGAGCTTCATGGCACAGCTGCAGGACGAGCTGGCGGAATTCAAGAAGCAAGGCGTCTACAAGCGGCTCAATTATCTTGATTCGCCCCAGGACCCCCGCGTGCAGATGGAAGGCCGCGGCGAAGTCGTGATTCTGTCCTCAAACAATTATTTGGGGCTTTGCGACGTTCCCGAGATCGTGCGGGCGGGGAAAGACGCGCTCGAGCGCTGGGGCGCGGGCACCGCGTCGGTACGGTTCATCTGCGGCACCTTCACGGTCCATCGCGAGCTCGAGGACGCGCTCGCGAGATTCGTGGGATGCGAATCGGCGCTGACCTATGTGAGCTGCTGGAACGCCAATGAGGGACTCTGCCCTACGATCTTGAGCGAGCCCGACCTGGTAATTTCCGACCAGCTGAACCACGCCTCGATCATCGATTCCATCCGCCTCGCCAAAGCGATTACCAAGTGCCAGACCGCCGTGTACAAGCACTCCGACATGGGGGATCTCGAGGCGAAGCTCAAAGCCGCGTCCACCGCACGCCGCAAAGTGATCTTCACCGATGGCATCTTCTCGATGGAAGGCGACATCGCCAACCTGCCCGAGCTCGCGGATTTGGCGCGCAAATACGACGCCGTACTCGCCGTGGACGATTCGCATGCGACGGGCGTACTCGGAAAAACAGGACGCGGCACCGCCGAGCACTACGGCATGAGGGGACAGATCGACATCATCACCTCGACGCTCGGCAAGGCGTTGGGGGGCGCGGCCGGTGGCTTTACCGCCGGACCGGCGGCGCTCACCGACTATCTCACGCAGCGCTCGCGCCCGCAGCTGTTCAGCAACGCGCTCCCTCCCACAGTCGCCGCCAGCGCGCTCGCGGCGGTCCGCCACGTCGAGGCCCATCCCGAGCTCGTCACCACGCTGCACCAAAACACCCGCTACTTCCGCGAGCGCCTGCTGGCGCTGGGCTTCAAGCCGGTCCCGGGCGAGACGCCGATCGTGCCGGTGATCCTGGGCGAAACCGCCAAGGCGATTCACATGAGCGAACTGCTGCTGGCCGAGCGGGTGTTCGTCACGGGCTTCGGCTATCCTGTTGTGCCGCAAGGACATGCGCGTGTACGCTGCCAGCTTTCGGCCGCCCACACGCGTGACGACCTCGAGTTCGCACTCGCGGCTTTCAAAAAGGTGGGGTCAAAATTGGGGCTGATCTGATGACATCGCTGCTCGTGCTCGCGTTGCTGCAAACCGCCCAACCGCCCATCCGTCCAACCGACTATCTGAGTTTCGAGCCCGGTGCCGACTCACTCCTCGCCGATTGGAAGCAGGTCTCGGGTTACCTGAACGCGCTCGCGCGGCAAAGCCCGTACGTTCGTGCCGACACGTTGGGTCGGACCACGGAAGGCCGACCGTTCCAGCTGCTGACGATCACCTCGCCCGCCAATCAATCGCGCCTGGCGGAGATCAAGCGCGCGCAGGGGCTGCTCGCCGATCCACGCCGCTTGAGCGACGCCGCGCTGGCGGAGATTCGCCGGACGCAGCCGGCCGTCATTCTCATCAGCAACAACATCCACTCGACTGAAGTCGCCTCGAGTCAGATGGGCATGACGCTCGCCTATCGGCTGGCGACCGAGCCGGCGTTGCGGTCGCTGCTCGACTCAGTGGTCGTGTTGATGATTCCCTCCATGAATCCAGACGGCCTCGATACGGTGGTCAGCTGGTATCGGCGGTACAAAGGCACGCGTTATGAAGCGGGGCCGCTGCCGTGGCTCTATCACAAGTACATCGGTCACGACAACAATCGCGACTGGTTCATGTTGACGCAGGTCGAGACACGGCTCGTGACGCGGATGTTGTATCAGGAATGGTTTCCGGAAATCGTGTACGACGTGCATCAGCAGGGTACCGACGGCGTGCGGCTGTTCGTGCCGCCGTTCCAGGATCCGGTCAACCCCAATCTCGACCCGGCGCTTGTCGCGGCGATCAACCTCGTGGGCGCGGACATGGCGTCGGCATTGTACGACGCCGGCTTGACCGGCGTCGCCCATCAGCAGACGTACGACCTGTGGTGGCACGGCGGATTCCGCTCGACCCCGACTCGGCACAACATGGTGGGCATTCTCACCGAAGCCGCGAGCAGCCGACTCGGCTCACCGATCACGCTACCGCTCGGCTCGATCCGGCAACCTGCGCGCGGCGTGAATTATCCCGCGCCATGGCCTGGCGGCACGTGGCGACTCGGCGACATCGTCCGCTACGAGCTCGTCGCGTCGGAGGCATTGGTGCATCTCGCCGCGCGCGACCGCCGGCGCGTGATCGATCGATTCGTCGGATTAGGGCGGCGCGCCGTCGAGGCAGGACTCGCCGGCGATCCGTTCGCCTACGTGCTACCACCGGAGCAGCGCGACCCCGAAGCCTGGACCGCGCTCGCCAATGTCCTGACGGTGAGTGGCGTAGAGGTGTGGCGCGCCGCCGAGCCATTTACGGCGGACGGCAGACGGTACGCCGCGGGGTCGCTGGTCGTCCCGATGGCCCAGCCATATCGGGCACACGCCAAGGATCTGCTCGAGCCGCAAGTGTACACGCCCGTGAACGATCGTCCGCCATACGACGTCGCGGGGTGGACGTTGCCCTTCACGATGGGCGTGCGCGCTGACGTCGTACGCGCGCCGTTCACCGCCAACCTGACTCGCGCGGATAGCGTCTTTCCTCCGCCGGGACGCATCGACGGAACGGGCGAGACGTTCGTGCTACGCAATCGCAGCAACGCGGAGTCGCGTGCCGTGGCGGAGCTGCTCGCCGCGAGGCAGTCGGTAACGATTGCGGGTGACAGTCTGCTCGTGCGGGGACCGCGGGCGCGCGCGATGCTCAGCGAAGCCGCGGCGCGTCATGGATTTTCCGTCAGCGCCGTGACAATGACGTTGCCGCGCGGCACCGGCGTCACGAAAAACCGGCTGCCGCGCATCGCGCTGTATCAACCATGGACTGCGAACATCGACGAAGGGTGGACGCGCTGGTTATTCGAACAGTATGGGATCAGCTATACGACAGTTCACGACAACGATGTGAAAAAAGGCGCGTTACGGCAGCGCTTTGACGTGGTCGTGTTGCCGGATGTGGAGGGGTCATCGCTGCTGCGCGGCATCGATTCGACCCGCATTCCGCTGCAGTACGCGGGTGGGTTGGGGGACGCGGGCGCGGAGGCTATTTCGGCATTTGTTCGGGGAGGGGGCACCCTCGTTTGCCTCGATGGTTCAAGTAATTTCGCGATTGAACGCCTTAACCTCCCGGTGGTAAACGCTCTAGGTGGGGAGGCATCCGGTCCCAAAGTTTTGCAGTTTTACGCCCCGGGTTCTATTTTCGGTGTGGTTTTGGGGGGGGTGGGGAGCCCTGTCACAGTCGGGGTGCCGGACTCCTTCCAAGTCTATTTCGAGAATAGCGCCGCCTTCACCGTTTCTGGCCCTGCGCGGGCCTTGGCGACGTATCCCGCCCAGCCTCTGCGGTCCGGCTATGTCCGGTTCCCGGAGCGGCTCGAAGGGAAAGCGGCGCTGGTGGAGGCACCGGTAGGCAGCGGACGGGTGATCCTGTTCGGGTTCCGGCCTCAGTTCCGGGGCCAGACGCACGGCACCTTCAAGCTGCTCTTCAATGCGGTCCTGTTGGCGGCCCCCTAGACGGGGCCGTGGGAGGAGTCCCGATGAAGCGGCTGGTTCTCCTGGTGGGGTTCGTAACCTTGGTGGCGAATCCCTCTCGCGCTGCGGCGCAAAAGTCGCAGAACATCGAGTTCGGCGGCTTCGGGTCCTGGTGGCGGTTCGACCGCTCGTTCCTGCTTGAAAACAGGTTCGGTGGCGGCGCGCGCATCGGGTACAACCTATCCGACCGCGTTGGTCTCGAGGTCACGGGCGATTACGTCGCCACGCAGAACCTCGCGGCCACGCAGGACGTCACCGTCTCCACGATCAGTGGCAGCCTGGTGCTGAACTTCCCGATGAGCGATCGACTGACGCTGCTCGCGTCGGGCGGTTACTCCCGGATGGTGTTCGGCCCCGATCCGCCGTACGACATCACGCAGCATATGGTCAACGGCGGCCTTGGCTTCCGCGCCTTCGCCAGCAAGCATGTCGCGGTACGCGGCGACGTGCGCGTCCATTACCGGCCCGACAATCCGTATTTCAGCAACGCGTTCGTCGGGCAGGTACAGGGCTCGGTGGGCGCCTCCTACTTTTTCATCCCGCCGCAGCAGGGCCGCGGCTGGAACACGAACTTCCAGTGGTATTGGGGCGCGCAAGGCGGCGCGTTCATCTCCAAGACCAATACCCAGCCGCTCGTGTACGACCCGATCGTCGGCGGCCACTGGCTGATCACCTCGCGGCGCACGGCGCTCTACGTCGCGTACGAGCAGGCGATCTTCCTGTCTGACGCGCAGGCGGTGATCTTCGACCCGAATTCGTCGACCTCCTCGGTCGGCGCGAGCTTTCGCGACGTGACGTTCCACGATATGCGCCGGGTCATGTTCGGCGTCCTGGCGTTCCCGTCGCAAAAGGTGATCGAGCCGTTTGCCGGCGGCGGATTCGCGTTGATGCAGGTGCTGAATCCCACGGTCGATTGCACGGGCTGCAATCTTTCGGAAGCGGTGGAAGCCTCCGACCGGGTGCACGACGCTTCCAGCCGCGCGTTCTTCTGGCTGATGGGCGGCCTGCAGATCAACTACTCGAGCAAGTTGAACGTGTTCGCGCACTATCTGTTGACGTCGAGCGCTCCCAACTTCCTCATCGACGGCAACACGCACACGTTGCAGGGCGGGATTCGCTACAGCCTCGGCACCTCGAAAGAAGGCATCACCGAGCGGCACTAAGGACGCGCAGGAAGTTTTCGCCGAGGATTTTCCGGACGTCGCTGTCGCCGTAGCCGCGGGCTCGCAATCCCGCGACGAAGAGCGGCAGCGACGTCGCGTCTTTCATGGGCCGCGGCAGCACGCTGATCCCGTCGAAGTCGCTCCCAAATCCCACGTGGTCCACCCCCATGACCTCCACGGCATGATCGATGTGGGCAATCAGCTTTTCCAGGCCCGGGACGTTCAGCGACTCGGGATCCACACCCGTGCGGCGGGCGTCGTCGTACACGAGGGCGAAATCGGCGTCGAGGAAGACAGGGAAAAAGTTGATGCCGACGACGCCGCCATTGTGTGCTATGGCACGCAGCTGTTCGTCAGTCAGGTTGCGCGGGTGGGCGGCCAGCGACCGGCACGATGAGTGGGAGGCGATGATGGGCCGTGCGGTCACGGCTACGACGTCAAAGAACGTCGCGTCAGAGGCATGGGAAACATCGACGAGCATCCCCAACTCGTTCATACGCCGCACGACCGCCCGGCCGAACTCGCTGAGTCCGCCGCAGCGCTCGTTGTCGAGCGACGACCCGGCCCAGTCGTTGCCGTTGTTCCAGGTCAACGTCATGTAGCGCACGCCGCACGCATACAGCGTATCCAGCTTCTCGAGCGAGTTCTCGATCGCGTGGCCGCCCTCGACGCCCATCAGCGCCGCGACATGGCCGCGTCCGGCGGCGGCCCGAACGTTGGCGGCGGTAGTGGCGAGCTCCACATCGGCCGCACGGTCCGCGAGCCCACGCACGGCCGCAATCAGCGCGAGCGCACGCTGATAGGCAGTGCCCGGACCGTACGTGTCATCCACCCAGATCGAAAAGAACGCGGCGTTCAGACCGCCGGCCTTCATGCGGGGAATATCGACGTGGCCGTCGAGGAGGCGCACGGAGATGTCCGCCTGGTCGTCCAGCATGCGTTGCGACGTATCGATGTGGCCGTCGACGATGATGGGCGCTAGCGGGATACCCAGGGAGAGTCCTTGAGGTAGAAGCGCAGTGGCCAATCGATGGCCTGCGTGATGCCGATGCGCGGGCCCGCCACGATCGCGCCCTTCCGGGGCGCCGGCCCATCGACAATCCGGAGCAGGCCGCGCTGCAGCGACACGCCGTTCAGTGCACCGTCCACACCCAGCGCCTCGCACAGTCGTGCGGGGCCGGCGCACAGCTGGCGATCTTTCACCGTTTCCCTGCGCTCGCGCATCGTGTCGAGGCCATCGAGCGGCTCGAGCGCGCGCAACAGCACGGCGGCGGGAAAACCGGGTATCTCCGTCACCGCATTCAAGCACCAGTGCATGCCGTATGTGAAATAGACGTACGCAGTCCCCGGTGGGCCGTACAGCGGCTCGGTGCGTGCGGTCCGCCGGTGGTTATAGGCGTGACAGGCGGGATCGTGCGGACCGACGTACGCCTCGACTTCGACGATGCGGCCGGCGGTGCGCTTCTTCCGTCCACCCACGTCGCTGACGAGGATACGTCCCAAAAGCCTACGCGCGACCTCTGCTGTGGGTCGCGCGTAGAACTTTGCCTGAACGTCCGGACCTTGCACCGTTATGCGCCGCCGGTCAGACCGCGCTTCACTTTGGACCAGAACGATTCGGAATCGTTTTCGCTTGCCGCGGGCGCGGACGAGGGCGTGGGTGCGCGTGGTGCGGGAGCGGGATGCTCTTCGGGGACTGGCTCGGGACGCGGCGAGCGTTCGAGCACCGGACGCTGCTCGCTGGTGTTGTCCGATGACTCGGACTCGAAGCGACGCGGGCCGCGCCCGCGACCGCCCCGGCCGCCGCGACGACCGCGACCGCCGCGCTCACCACCCTCTTCACTGCGGGGGCGGTCCCTGCCGCCACGGCCCCCCCCGCCTGCTCCGCGCGGTCCCCCACCCCGGGGGGCGCGCTCGCCACGCTCGGGACGCTCGCCTCGCGGCTGGCTCGGCGCACTGGGTGCGGACGAATCACCGACCACTGGAACGCTGGGCACCGCGGGGGCCACATCGCCGCGCGGGCGGAAGTTTGGATCCACCTCGACGACGCCGATTTTCGGAATGGAAGGCGCCGCGCCGCCGGGCCCCGGTCGAGCGCCGCGTGAGCCGCGCCGAAATCGCGCACTGCGCATCGGCATGCCCGAGGCTGGCGACTGCGTGCTGTAGGGCGGAGGAGGTGCCGACGACGTCGGCATGGGGATATCGTCCTCTTCTTCCACGTCGGGCGTGGACGCGGAGACGGGCGCCGGAGGCGGAGAGAAGACGGGCTGCGGTGCTTCCGCCTCGGCCTCTTCTTCCTGCCCCTTCTCGTCGACCGGGCGGCTGATTGCTTGCTTCAGTAAACCGAACGCGTCGCCGAACGAGAAACCGGCCTTCGCGGCGGGCGCCTCGGACTGCTCGACCGCTGCGCTCTGCTCGGGTTCAACGGCAACAACCGGCGGCTGTTCTTCCCGCTCACGCGCGCCGCGTCCTCGGCCCCGCCCGCCACGTCCGCCGCGGCTGCGTGGCTTCTCGGTCACCTCGGTCATCGCGCCAAGCGCGGGCTGGGCGGCGGCGCCTTCGACCTGCGGGCCGAGGGCAATCTCATATTGGCCGTTGTCCAGGCGGGTCAGCGTGATAATGCCACGTCGGGCCGCTTCGATCACGAACTTACTGAAGCGCGAGAACCCGGCGTCCTTTTCGTCGAAATTCGGGTCGATCTCCTGCATCACCTGCTTCAGGCGGTCAGAGCGCATGACGTCGTTGTGCGCCGTCATCTGCTTTACCGCTTCGACGACCAGCTCCCAGGGATCGCGCTTGATGTACTCCACGTCGCTCGTCTTGGTGAAGCCGGCGAGCTCGTTGTAGGAGTAGTACTCGTCGCAATTCTGAATGAGCAGATCACTGGACGATTCGCGAATACCCACGCCGATCACGTACTTGCCGTATTCTTTCAGCTTGAGCACGAGCGAGGAGAAGTCGGAGTCGCCGGAGAGCAGGATGAACGTGCCGATCTCGGGCCTGGTGAAGACGAGCTCGAGCGCGTCGATCGCGAGGCGAATATCGGTGGCGTTCTTCTTGTTCGCCCCGTGGGCCGGCGCGAAGATCAGATCGATGGACGATTCCGACAGTGGGACGATGTACTGCGGGTAGCGCCGCCAATCGGCATAGGCGCGCTGCACGGCCACCTTGCCACGAATGATCTCCGATTGGAGCAGGCGTTTCAGCTCGGTCTGTAGATCCGAGCGGATCGCCATGGTCACGTTGTCGAAGTCGATCATGAGCGCCGCATTCGGCGCGTGGGCGGGTGGTTCTTTGTGGGCGGGGCGTGGCAAATGATTGTGTGCTTGCTGCGGTGTCATAACTGTTCCTGCCCGGAGGCTGGACGAACTCGTAGCACGTCCCCGTTGCGGGGGAAGTGAACGACGCTCGCCTGCGGCGTCGGGCTCTTGGTAAAGGCGTATGTCGCCGTAATTAGGGCTGGCTGGTGCGTGGGGAAGGTCGCCGAGTCACCGCCGGCGCGCCCGTGCGTGCTCCCTCGACCCAATGCCGAGGACCGCAGGCGCCGCCTGATGGTTCGACCCTTCGCTTATGGCACTGCCAGAAACGAACAACTGAACATAAATGATTGGGGCAGCGGAAGCTAGGGCTTGCCCGGCAACTGGGGCCTGGCGCGCACCTCGGCAAGCATCCTTTCTGTGAAATCCACCCGTTCCTCGAGCTCCCCGAGCTTCGCTTCGAGCTCCGCTACACGCTCATCCTCTATGGGAAGCGCCGACGATCGCTTTCTGAAGAACAGGATCTTGATGCCGATGCCGGTCATCATCAGGGTAAAGGCCCCGACCCCAAACGTGACGATAAGCTTCATGGCGCTTTCAAACTCGAACAATGTCGCTCCTCAGGATCTCGGTATTTCGTGATCGGTCAGAACAGGAAGAAACGGCACCCACGGTCCCACCTCGGCGCGATACTGTTTGGCCATCACCCGTGCGACCTGCGCAATGTGTCCCAAATCGTGCACCACCCAGGCGGCGAAGAGTTGCCGCAACGTCACCGAACCCAGACGCGGGTGCGCGCCGCGAAGATCGAGCTGCTCCTCGGTCAGCCACCACGCCCTCAACATGCGCAGATTCTCGGCGCGAAGCCGAGCAAACTCATCCAGTAAGGAGGCGAGCGTGCGCTGGACGTTGCGCGCACGGTGCCGAAAACGATCGTACGGCTCGAAGCGAGGGTTCTTGCCCTGCGCCAAAATGATCCGGGCGCGCGCCATCCAATCGGTTTCCTCGCCGTCGATAAGATGGCCAACGTTGTCGAAGGGACTGAACGTCTCGGGACCTTCCGTCCCACGCTCCCAGTCCGCATTGACATCGCGCAACAGGGCCGTCAGCACCGCGGGCGTCCGCTCCAATATCTCCATCGCCTGCGCGAGATCGAACTTCATGGCCTGCTATTGACCGGGTACGGTGGGCGGCAGCGGATCGCGCGGAAGCTTCGCCGGCTCCCACGGCTCGGGGGGTCGCGGTTTGGGCGGTTCGGGAAGCTTGACGGGCTGAGGATCGCGCTTGAATGACGAGTCCATTAGCGCTCCTTCCAAAGGTCGATGGGTTTCGCGATGCCGCTGGGACGGAACGGGAGCATGATTTTCTTGCCCTGCCCCGCCGACGCATATGCCGCATACAGTACTTCCTGGACCATGCGGCCGGTTTCACCGTCGGAAATGGGAGACTCCTTGCCCCGCACGCAGCGCGCAAAGTGCCGCATCTCCTGCGGAAAACCGTAGTTCCAGTGCTCCTCGAACACCGGAAAGCTCCACCCCTTGGTGGACGCGGCCTTTTCCACCGCATACCCGAACCCCGCTTCGGAGTAGGTCGGTAGCGCGTTCCCCATCAACATATCGGCGTAGGTCTGCCCTTTGTCGCCGAAGACTTCGATGCAATCATCCATGCCCCCCGGCCGGTTCCAGCTGCTCTCGACCATCCCGACGGCACCGTTGTCGAACTCGATGATCGTGACCGCCTCGTCTTCCCCCTTGGTTCGTACGCCGTGCACCTGGGTCGTCATCTGCGCGTACACGCTCTGTACCTTGGGCTTGCCGAGAAACCACCAGCAGAACGCGATGCCATGGCAGCCGAGGTCCATGACGGCGCCGCCACCGGACTGCGTCACGTCCCAGAACCAGTCGGCATGCGGGCCGGAATGTTTTTCACTTTGCTTGACGAGGTGCACTCTGCCGAACGCCCCTTCATCCGCCATCTGTTTGGCCTTCAGGTATTTCGGGGCAAAGAACAGCTCCTCGGCGTAGAGCAACAGGACTCCCGCTTGGCGGCAGGCCTCGATCATCGCATCCGCTTCCTCGAGGGTGATGCACAGCGGCTTTTCGCAGACGCCGTGCTTACCCGCACGCGCGGCGGCAATCGTGATCTCGGCGTGTAGACGGTTCGGGGCCGTGATGGAAATCAACTCGACCTGAGGATCACGCAGCAGCTCGCGGTAGTCGGTATAGGAGCGGGCCGCGCCGTGGCGCTGCGCGAATGCCGCCGCATTGCCTTTCGTGGGGGAAGCAACGGCGACGAGCTCGGCGTCCTCGGGGACGGCTTTGACGGCGGCCGCGATGCAGTCGGCCTGGAAGCGCGAGCCCACGATCCCGACTTTGACTTTGGACATGCCGGTCAATCTAGAGCCGCTTCAGCGAGCCCGCCCGCGCCGTACGTAAAGCCACTCGATATCCTCATCGACCATGAGCCGGAGCCGGCCCAAGGCATCGCGCTGCGGCGTCACTTGCCACAACCCCGGGGCTAGTGGATGGCGCAACAATTCCGACGCCTCTGTTTCGGTACGCCAGCGCTGCCAGAAACCATGCAAAGTCACGACCGCCTGCTTGTGGATCGTATCGATCGACCACGCGCCGACATCGACCACCACCGGCTGGCCCGGCGCGCGGTACATGTGGACGTACCGTCCCTGCGGCTGGATGACCAGGGTATCTGCGGCGCGGCCGCGATTCATCACGTACGTGCCGGGCACTTCGCGCAGGTTGATGGGCCAGCTCGAACAACCGGCCGCGGCGAGGAGCGCGCAAAGCGCTGCTGTTCTCAATGCCCTGCGTCCCATACGGCGACTCCTACCCGAGAATCAGCGGTGCCATAATAGAGAAACCACCGGCCCTTAAACGGCACGAGTCCCTCGATGAACGTCGTTCCCGCCACGTACTGGCCCGTGCGCTCGTAAGTCTCCGTGGGACGGATGAACGGCGAGCGCGAGCGCGCGATTAGTCGTAGCGGATTCTCTGCATCAAAGAGCGCCTGGCCGCCCGCATACACGCGCGCCGGCAACGTCGAATCCCCATATGTCTTGTCGTTTCCTGCATTGTACAGCACCACGATGCCGTGTGCCGTCATCAAAGCGGGCGGACCGCCCTCGACGAGCCACGAATCGAAATAGCCGGGCCGCGGCGACAGCACGTTTACCAGGCGACCGTTGGCGTCCTCCAGCGGTGTCCAGTCGATCAGGTTGTCGGACGTAGCGATATGAATGTCGGGGACACCAAAGTACATCCAGTACTTCCCGTTCACGCGCGTGGCGATGACGCGATCGCCTTCCACTCGGCAGAGAATAGCGCCCGACTTGGATTCGACGCGGAGGTACTTTCCACCTGCGGCGTGCGCGAACGCCGGTCCGTGCTTGGTCCAGGTGATGAGATCCCGCGAGGTCGCCACCGCGAGCTTGGGCACGTCGCGGTTCCACTGCGTATAGGTCAGCACATACTCGCCGTCATCCGACTCGACAATGCGCGGATCCTCGACGCCACCGGGCCATTCGTTGCTCCGCTGCGCGTCGGTGTCCGGATACAGGACCGGCGCCGCCCGGCGCGTGAAGTGCAGACCGTCGCTGCTCTCGGCCAGGCCGAGCCGCGATGTGTGACCGCCAATCTCTAGCTCGCCGCTTGCATCCTCGGCGCGATAGAGCAGGAAGATCTTCCCGTCTTTCACCACCGCCGCCGGATTGAACGTCGCATATTCCTCCCAGGCGACGACGCTGTCGGTCATTGGCGAGCGAAAACTGGCGGCTGCGCTCGGCTGGATCACCGGATTGACCTGTGCAGGCTTGGAGAACGGACCGAGCATCCACGTCCGCGCGGAGCACGCTGCCGTGAAACAGACAAGAAGGAGCGCGGCGGCGCGCATCAGCGTATCGGAATCGCCGGGCTCAGCCGCGACACGCCGTTTTCATCGAAGCTTTCGATCGCCGCCCAGTAGGCCTGCCCCACCGTCAGCGCGCGCAGCTCGAGCGTGGTGCCTTGATCGGCAAAGCGTTGGTAGGTCTGATACAGCTTGGTCGGCGAGATGCCCCAGCGGATGTTGTAACCGACCGCCCCCCGCACTGCCCGCCACGAGATGATCGCGTTGCGCGCGTCGCTATCGCGCCGTGCGGTGAGCCCAGCAGGTACGGCGGGCAGGCGTCCAGACCCTGCGCCAAATACGCGGATGTCGCTGATTGCGAGATTCGCGGCGCCGACGTGGATGTGCTCGTAACGCACGAAACGAGCGCGCGTTGGCGGCGCGAGCTCGATGTAGGCATTGGGACGGTCGCGGCGCTCCCCCGACAAATCGCCGACCGTGGTCCATGTCTGACCGTCGGGTGATACCGAGAGACGGAATTGCGTCACCACGTTCGAATCCGTTCCATAGAGTCCCGACTTGTAGTCGGCATAGTTCACTTGGATCGCCTTGATGTCGAACGCACGGCGTAGATCGACCGTCAGCCACTCACCAGGCCGATTCTGCGCGGCGACCCAAAAGGTGCGCGGGTTTTCATCGGTGACGTTCGCGGCAGGAAATGTGTCTCGCGTGGACGACGCGGTCACCGGCTTGCGATACGACAGCAGCATCCATCCCGTAAACAGCTCGTCACTCGTCCGCCACGGTTTGGTGGGCAGCCAATGCGGGAAGTCGCCAAACCGCGTGTCCACGTACATCTGTCCGTCGGCATCGAAGCCGGCGGGATGCAAGCCGATGCGGCGCTCGAAATTCCAGTTTACCCCGATCCATGCCGTGCCCGTACTCCACCAGTTGCCGTACAGATCCGCGAACGTGTTGCCGTGCCCCGCGCCTTGCACGAATCCGCCGGGCTTGTACGCCACGGGATTGTACGGCGCGTAGGTAAACGGGCCGAGCGGGTCGCTGCCGACGTATGTACCGGTCGCGTACACATTGTATTCCGTACCGGGCGCGCCGTACTGCAGGTAGTAGCGGCCCGCGTGCTTCGTCATCCAGGCACCTTCGATGAACGGATGGATGGTCGTGTCGCGATGGTCCCGCCCGAAGCGTTCCCAGCCGTGACGAACGGGATCGAGCCCGAACAGCCAGCGCGGCGTGCCGCTATAGGCGAGGCGCTTGTTCTTGTCGAGCTCGATCACATGCAGGGGATACGCGTTCGATGAATTCCAATACAGAAACCAGCGCTCCGTGTCGGGATCGTGAAAGAATTGCGGATCCCAAGGACCCGGCTGGACCGAATCGGGCTTCGCGAGCACGTCCGCTTCACGCCCCCGCGCCATGGGCAACCACGGCAACAGCCGGTTATAGAACTCGACGCGTCCGTTCGCCGCGTCGGTCAGCATCAAGATGGGCAGCGGGCTCGTGGTGCTCGGCAGGAGATAAATCGTGTCACGCACCGACAGCACCGCGGGCGCGACGACGTCGGTCAGGGGCCAGCGCGTCGGCGTGATGTGCTGCCAACCGCCGAGGTCGGTCGAGCGCCAGTAACCGTCCCCGATGGTCTCGAACAGATAGTAGGCGCCGTGCTGGACGACGATGACGGGGTCCGCGCCCGAGCGGTACGAAATGCCATCGTTTTGCTGTTCGAAGTTGTAGCGGTAATCGATGTCGATGGGATTGGCGTACGTCCGTGCCGGGGGCGCCTGCGCGGCGGCCGCCCCGGCGAGCAGCATGAGAGCGCTGCAGCCGAGGCCCGTCCTAGTCACGGTCCTTCACGAAGACGGCGCGGCTCGCACCCTGCCGGCCCATTTCGGTCATGCCGAGTTTGCCCGCAATCGCGCGCGCGGCCTCGTTGCTGTCGTCGATGCAGGCGATCACGCGCTGCAGCTTCGCCGTCTTGAACGCCCAGTCGAGCACCAGCTGGCAGGCCTGTTTGGCCATGCCGCGCTGCTGTGTCTCCGTGCGCATCGCGCACACGAGCTCGAAATCTTTGCCTTCGAGCGCGGGAGATTTGAGCAGCCCCGCGAACCCGAGACTGACAGGGCCTTCGACGATCGCAAAGAGATGATGGGCCTTTGCCTCCGCGGGCTGCGGCAGCGTCCCGACATGCTCCCAAACGTCGTCTTGCCGCTGCAGGGAGGTGAGTAGCTCATTGTCGGATTCGGTGAGTGGGCGCAATTGCATGGCTAGAAGCTACCTCGTCCTGTTCTCGAAGAAGAGCAAGGGCTCTTTCCCCATTTCCAGCATGCGGCCATTGAAGCGCTGGCCTCGGGTGATGTTCTGTAGATACATGGCGCCGACGATGGCGTCCACGCGCCCGTCGCCGTTGAAATCGCCGGTCGTCATGACGTTCCACTGATTACCGGCGGCAGCGCTGAAAGCGTACGGCTGAAAGCGGTAGTGGCCGCTGTTCTCCAGGTACAGGATGCCGCGCTCAGGATGGCGCTCATCCGCAAAATTGCTGGTCGCCAGGATATCGGGATCCCCGTCGTTGTCGAAGTCGGCCACCGCGGTCTGCGCCGCTCCATACAGAGGAAAGAAATAACGTTCTGTGAAGTTGTTTTGGCCGTCGTTCTCCAGAATGCGGATTCCATGATACGGCTTGAGCACGCGCGAGAAGTCGAAGTTGTCGCCATTGACGTAGACGATGTCTAGCTTCCCATCGCCGTTGAAGTCGGCCATCGAAAAGTGCATGGAACCGTACACCGGCGGAAAGCGCGCCAGCACGCGCGGCGGCGCGGTGAACTTTCCCGTGCCGTCGTTGGCGAACAACACGATCCGCTCGTCCCCCTGCGCGAACAGCGCCTCGATGTCGGGCGCGCCGTCGCCGGTCAGGTCGTGGAGCTCGAAGCGGATCGCCCCAGGGCTCGCGTCGAGCACCTGACGATCGTATCCCGTGCCGTTGGCGTGGTACAGCGCCAGACGTCCTTTGTTATCGCCGTATTCGCAGATCAGGAAATCGTTGCGGCCATCATGATCGAAGTCCATCTCTCGTACAAACACCGGCCGGAACAGCGAATCGATTACGACCCGGTCTAAGCGCAAGGAATCCCCGATCAGGTGATACTGCACAAGAGTCCCCTTGGGCTGATCGTTGGGGTCGAGGATGCCGGACTCCAGCACCAGGACCCGGTCGGCTTCAATAATCACGTCCGTCGGGGGACTGCCCATCGTGAGGAGTGCGCGCAGATGGCGATTCCAGTCGAACAGCCGCAGCCAGTTGCTGGCGGCTTCACCTACGTAGATGCGGTGGTGCAGCGTATCGGTGTGCAATAAGGTGATGATTGCGCTGCTCTGCAGCCGAGGTACGAACGGCCCCGTCCTGAAGGCCGCGGGGTCGAGCTGGGGCGTGGCGGGGAGCGATTGAGCGGGCAGCGCATCGGGCGCGTTTTGTAGATAGTAGCCGACGATCTTTTCCCAATCCCGCTCGGAGATCGCTCGCTTCAGCACCGTCATATCCGGGCTGCGGTGCGCTTCGGTGAACAGCGATTTCGTGCTGATGCCGAGGTGGGGCGCCATCTGCGGCAGCACGCCCGTTTGCCACGTCTGCCTGGCGAGGAGCTGCGGCTCCGGAAATGCGTGGCATACCGCGCAATTGGCGCGGGCAAGCCGCTCACCCGCGGAACGCGATGAGCCGCATCCCATCAACAGGAGGGGAAGCAGTGCGAGTGCCGGCATGATCCGGCGCCGCATGCTGTGTGGCATCAGGGGAGTTTGGACGAATCGATCCGCGGGTGTGACGGGTCGTACGCGGTGTGTCACCCTTTCAATATTTCCTCACGCCTAATACTACCGCGCGTCTCGTTGCGGCGCAGGGTTGCCCCTACCTTATACGCGGTGAGCGCTCCCCGTTTCCCTCCTCGTCCTCATGTTGTCGCGATGCTCGGGCTCGTGCTCTGGTGCACCGGCCCGCTGTCCGCGCAACAGCGCGCCACAGGGCCTCCCCGCGCGCTTGTCTGGGGTGGCGACGCTGAGGGCGGCGCCCCATTCGTGGAAGCAGATCCCGCCGAGCCGTCGCGGGTGCGCGGCTTCGACGTCGAAGTGGCGGCGCGCATCGCCCGAGGGCTCGGTGGCCGCACGGCCCATTTCGTTCAGGTGCAGTGGTCGAGCATCGATCAGTCAGTGGAGCGCGGAGACTTCGACATCGGTCTCTCGGGTGTCGAGGATACGCCGGCGCGCCGGGCGCGCCACGCCGTGACCATTCCGTATTTCGAATTTCGTGAAGTGCTCGCGGTCCGGCCCGAGGACGCGCGGCGCATCCGTGGCCTCCCCGACCTGCGCGGCCGGCGCGTCGCCACACTTGGCGCGACGATCGCCTATGACATGTTGATCGTGGCGCGCGATTCCAGCGGCGTGATCCCCGTCTCCTACGACGACGACGTGCACCCCTACGGCGATTTGATCTCCGGCCGCGTCGATGCGGTACTGCTCGATCACATCATCGCGCAACGCGCGCTGCGCCGTATGGGCGGATCGGCGTTCGTCATCTTGCCGCAGGCCGCCGCCACCGGCCATTACGTGGGTGTGCTTGCGCACGCGGACAGCGCGTTGCGCGACTCCGTGGATGCCGTCCTTCGCGACGCGATGCGCGACGGATCGCTCGAGCAAATTCTGCGGGGCTGGAACGTGTGGGACCCGAGCCAGGCTGCGCTGTTCACGCGTACGCTCCGCTCGAGCGGCACGACACAGGCAGATGCCGGCACGGGTCAACACGCTCGCGCCTACGTGCCCTCGCTGCTCCGCGCCGCCGCGGTCACCGCGCTCGTATCAGTACTGTCCATGATGCTGGCGGTACTCGTGGGCCTCGCGCTCGCGTCCGCCCGGCTGTACGGCGCGGGTTGGCTGCGTGCGCTCACGACAGTGTACATCGAGGTCATTCGCGGCACACCGCTCTTATTGCAGCTGTTCGTCATCTACTATGGTTTGGCGGGCGTCGTACGGCTCCCGGCGTTTCTCGCCGCAGTGCTCGGTCTCGGCCTGAATTACGCGGCGTACGAGGCCGAGATCTATCGTGGCGCGCTGGAGGCGGTGCCGCGAATGCAGATGGAAGCGGCGCGGACACTCGGCTTCACGGAGTGGCAGATCTTACGGCTCGTGCGCGGCCCGCAGGCGCTGCGCTACGCCTTGGCGCCGATGACCAATGATTTCGTCGCGCTGCTCAAGGACTCTGCGCTGGTGTCCGTCATTACCGTCGTCGAACTGACCAAGCAGACGGCAATTTACGCAACGAACATTGGGAGCTGGGTCGTTCCGGGCGCGCTGTGCGCCGGGGTGTATCTCGCGATGTCGCTGCCGTTGGCGCGTCTGGCGCGCCGCCTGGAACGCCGGTGGGGACGGAGCCGATGACCGCGTTGCTCGCGATCGAGCGGCTGAGCGTCCGCTACGGCACACGCGACGTGCTGCGATCGCTGTCGCTCGAGGTCGCCCGCGGCGAAATGATCGCGCTGATGGGTCCTTCGGGCGTGGGGAAGACGACCGCGCTGCGTGCCGTCGCCGCGCTACAGCCGTTCGATGAGGGACGAATCGTCATCGATGGATTCATGCTGACACCGGGGGCCGTTCCCCCGGAGTCGCGGCTGGCGGCCGTGCGCCGGCGCGTGGGGCTCGTGTTTCAGGGGCACGCGTTGTTCGAGCACCTCAGCGCGCTCGACAACGTCACGCTGGCATTGCGGCATGTACTGGGGAGGAATCGCGGCGAGGCGGAAGCGTCTGCCGTGCACCTGCTGGCGTCGCTGGACGTCGGCGACCGCGCCGCCGCGTGGCCGAGTCAGCTGTCCGGCGGCGAGGCCCAGCGCGTCGCGATCGCGCGCGCGCTGGCACCCGATCCCGCGCTGCTGCTCATGGATGAGCCAACGGCGGCCCTCGATGTGGCGCGCCGCAGCGCCCTGGGGTCGACGCTACGGCGCCTGTGCGAGCAGGGACGCGGATTGCTGGTCGCGACCCACGACGCCGAATTCGCGCGCACCAATGCCGATCGCGTGGTACTGCTGGCCTGATCACTTCTGAAAGTTGGGATTCTCGATCAGCCCCAGAAGATTGCCGAACGGATCGGACACCGTGGCGACCCGAATGCCTTCGCCGACGTCCTGGACCGGAGACTTGAGCACCGCCCCTGCGCGAATGAACTCCGCTACCCCCTTGTCTGCGTTCGCGACGCCCCAGAACGCCACGGAGCCGCCGGGACCCGGTTTCACGCCTTTGACATCAGGATCGAGCCCAAGCTCGAATCCGCCGATGTTAAATCCCACGTAGAACGGCTCCGCGAAATACGGCTGCACGCCGAATACCGCGCTGTACCACTCTTTGGCCCGCTGCAGATCGGGCACATGATAGATGACGGTGCGTAGACCGAGAACCATCGCTTCTCCGGTGAAGGATTGTGTGGCGAATACTACCTGAGCTCGCGGCCCAACGCCGCGCGCGCGGCATTACACCCGCACATTCCGTGCGCTCCGCCACCCGGTGGCGTCGATGCCGAACAGATGTACACGCCCGCAAGCGGTGTGGCATATGGCACGCGCCGGGGTACGGGACGCGAGAACAGCTGGCCGAGATCCTGCGTGCCGCCGTTGATGTCGCCGCCAACCAGATTGGGGTTACGTCGCTCGAGGTCGGCCGGAGCCAGCGCGCTGCGCGCCAGGATGAGGTCGCGAAACCCCGGCGCGAAGCGCTCAATTTGTGCTTCGATGCGGCCGCTCATGTCGAGGGTCGATCCGTGCGGCACGTGGCAGTAGCCCCAGGCGACGTGCCGGCCCGCCGGCGCGCGGGTTGTGTCGAACAGCGTCGGTTGCGCCAGCAGCACGAACGGCCGCTCGGCGTGCTCACCGCGCCAGGGCGCGTCCGTCGCCACGGCCAGGTCCGCGCGGTCACCGATCACGTGGACGGTCGCGGCGCGCGCGCATGCGGCGGCACGCCACGGAATCGGACCGGCCAGCGCCCAATCCATCTTGAAAACGCCAGGACCGTAACGGTAGCGCCGCAGCGCGTCGCGATAGCGAGTCGGGAATCGGTCGCCCGCGATGCCCAACACCTGCCGCGGCGTGAGGTCGAGCATGACCACCCGCGCGGACGGTAGCTCGTCGAGGCGCCGCACCGGCGTGCCGGTCACGATTTCTCCACCCAGCGATCGCACGTGCGCCGCGAGCGCGTCGCCAAGCGCCTGTGATCCTCCGCGCGCGACCGGCCAGCCACCGGCATGCGCAGAAATCGAGAGCACGAGACCGAATGCCGCCGTCGGTGCCCGATCCAGCGGGAGCATGGCATGCCCCGCGATGGCCCCGAAGAATGCGCGAGTGCGGTCGCTGCGAAAGCGCGAACGCACGACGCTATTGGAAGAGCGCAGTCCGCGGAGCCCGAAGCGCGCGAGCAGCAATGGGTGATGCGGCAGATGCAAGGGAGTAAGCAGGTCGAACAGCAAGGAATCCCAATCGTGCAGAAAGGGCTTGACCAGCCGCTCATAGGCCGCGGCATCGGGACCCAACACCGCTCGCATCGCGGCGAGATCGCGTTCGAGCGTGATTGCCGTGCCGTCAGCGAACGGATGCGCGAGCGGCGCGGGTGGGTGAATCCACTCGAGCCCGTGATCGCGCAGTGGCAGCGTCCGAAACAAGGGCGACGCTTCGCCGAGCGGATGGATGGCGGAGCAAACGTCGTGCAGGAATCCGGGGAGGGTCAGCGCTGCGCTGCGGGTCCCCCCGCCGATCGCGTCAGCGCCTTCGACGACGAGGACAGAGCGGCTGGCTTGCGCGAGCACAATGGCCGCCGCCAATCCGTTGGGTC
>JBHEMG010000041.1:0-3786 GCA_046262715.1 Gemmatimonadales bacterium | reverse complement strand
CCTTCAAAAGAGATCGCACGCGCCAGAATGTCGACGGAGCCGCTGTTGACGCCCGTCACAGTGGCGTAGCCGCCGCCGTCATTCTGTACCCGCGCGATGGAACCACTACCGCTTCCAAAGGCGAAATCGACGTTGGTGATCGGTTGCGTATCGGCCCCGATCACGCGCCAGGCCCGGGCGTACACCGACACGTCCTGGCCGCGCAGCACGACGTGCGATGGCGCGTCGAGCGTGACGAAAACCTTGTCGGATTTATCCGTGGGGAACGCGCAGCCGGCGCCGTACAGCGCTCCTACTGCGATCGTCAGGATGGGTATGGCTCGGCCTAGCCTGCGCATCCAATCCAATCCGTGATGTGAGGGTCGAACATACTATACGCGGGATTGTCCGGCCAGACAGCGACCTAGAGTGTGCCCCGTCGCTTCAGGTCGAGATATTTCGCGACCACCGCCTGCGCGGCGCGCTCCGGTGTGACGTCAATCACCAGCACACCCGCGCGTCGCATGTGTCCCAGCGCTTCCTCGCGAGCATGCAACAGCTCCTCGGCCGCCGCCTTGCGAAACGCATCGCGCGGCGTGACGGGGCGCTGCACCGCAACGGCATCGAGCTCCGGATTGCGCAGCGTGACGGCAAGCGGCAGGTGACGCGGCCGGAGCGTCGCAACGTTGGCGACGAGCGCGTCGGACGCGAACCGGTCGATCACATCGGTAAAGAGCACCGTGAGCGCGCGCTTGCGGTTGCGTGCGGCGAGGTAGCGAAACGCGCCGGGATAATCCGGCTCGACGAGCTTCGGCTGCACCTCGGCCAGCACGTCGAGTATGCGGCGCACACCCGTACGGCCGCGCTCCGGCGCGACGAAGTGCTGCACCCCGTCGGCAAATGTCATGATGCCCACATTGTCGTCGTATTGCGCCGCGGCATAGGCCAGCTCCAGCGCGGCCTGCACCGCGAAATCGAGTCGCGCCACGCCGGCCGCGACGTCGGCAGTCATCAATCGCCCCGTGTCGAGCACCAGCAGCACCTGTTGACGCCGCTCCGCTTCGTATTGGCGCGTAATCACCTTGCCGCGCCGTGCGGTCGCTTTCCAGTCGATGTGGCGTAGATCGTCCCCCGGCACCCACTCCCGCATCGACTCGAATAACCGCCCTTCCCCGAGCTGTCGGATAGGTTTGGAGCCGATCTCGCGCCGTCGCAGCGCCTCGGCTACGGACGCACGCAGCCGGACGGAGACGAGGGGCGGATAGACGACCACATCCCACGGCAGCGGCAGGCGGCGCCGATGACGGCCCAGGCCCAACGGGCCCACGCTGTCGACCACAAAGCCGCCGGTCCCACCCGTTTCGCGGCCGCGGCCCAGCGGGACGACCGCGACGCTTTCGCGAGTCACCTGGCCGGGAGGAATGCGCACCGCGCGTGGGGGCTGCGTACCACCCAGAATCTCAGGCCGCAGCTCGCGCACCTCGAGCCGGGCCCTGCGCGGTGATGGATTGGTCCAGCGGTAGGTAACCTCACCAGTGCGGCCGACCGACAACGCCGGCAACGGCTCACGAGCCACCACGACGGTCTGCGCCAGCCGCGCGTCGATCCATATGAGCACGATCAACACGCCGTCAGCGATCAACATGACGTCGAGTCCCCAGGGCGCCCAGAAGGCCGCGGCGGCAAGCAATGCCAGCAACGCCGCTACTTGCAGGGCCCGCGACGTCCAGAGAATTCCGGCCGAACTGCCGAGCGTGTACCACAGCGCGATGAAGCCGGCGATCACCGCGCCGATCGTCAGGAGCGGCAATAAGCTCACGCGGTGGGGGCCTCGATCCGATCGAGAATGGCCTTGAGCGCCTGGTCAGCGGTGACGCCTTCGAGCTCCAGCTCTGGGGCGACGCGGACCCGGTGCCGGAGCACCGCCGGAGCGAGCAACTTCACATCGTCGGGAATGACGTAGTCTCGCGCCTCCAGAAGCGCGGCGGCGCGGGCTGCCTTGAACAGGGCGACGCCGGCACGCGGGCTTGCGCCGAGGGTGAGCGATGCCGCCTCGCGCGTCGCACGCACGATGCTCGTGATATATCCGGTGATCCGCGGCTCGACGCGTACCGCATCCACGGCCTGGCGTAGCTGCTCCAGCCCGTCGGCATCGACCACCGCGCTGACGCCGTAGGTGTCGGTGCGATCGGCCTCGAAGCCTTCGACATAGCGCGACAGGATTCCCTGTTCTACGCTGGCGGACGGGTAGCCGACCTGCACCTTCGCCATGAAGCGATCCAGCTCGGCTTCGGGGAGCGGGTACGTTCCCTCGAACTCGATCGGGTTCTGCGTCGCGAAGACGGTGAACGTCGGCGGGAGGGGATGGCTCGTTCCATCGACGGTCACTGTGCGCTCCTGCATCGCCTCGAGCAGCGCGGCTTGCGTCTTGGCGGGCGCGCGGTTGATCTCATCGGCGAGCACGAGATCGGCAAAGATGGGCCCCGGCCGGAACGTGAATTCGTGCGACCCGCTGAGTAGCGTAATCCCGGTGATGTCAGCGGGCATCAAGTCGGGCGTGAACTGAATGCGCATAAACCGCACTTTCATCGCGAGCGCGAGCGTGCGCACGAGCAACGTTTTGGCGGTGCCCGGCACGCCTTCGAGTAGTATGTGTCCACGCGCCAGCAGACAAATCAGCACCTCCCGCGTCGCCGCGTCCTGTCCCAGCACGACACGGCGCAAAGCGTCTACGATGCGTTGCGCGTCGAGCGCGGGCGTAGTTGCTCCCACACATCCTCCACGGCTTGAGCGGCATGAAGCACGCGCACGGATTCGTCATCGCGTTCGCGTACGGTGAGCAGATGATGCAATCGACGGACCGCAGCGCGGCCCGCGGAATCCCGCATGGCGAGCTCCAGGCTTTCGAGCCACGGCACGATATTCCCGTTGCCGAGACGGCCGGCGCGACTCAGCCGGCGCCGGAGACCGAGCGCGAGGCGCTGGATGGCGGTCCCCGCGTCCGCGGCGCTCTCGAGGCCCGCGCCGAGCGCCTCGAGGTGCTCGAGTGGCGAGCGGCGGCGCCGTTCGATCACCGAGCGCGCGGGACCAAACCGAATGGCCGTCATCGTCAGCCAGACCAGGGCGACGGCAATGAGCTGCAGGATCGCCCAGCCCGCGGGCGAGGTACGCAGCCATTCCCAGGTGCGTCCGGGCAGCGAGGGACCGTTTGTCTCGCCGAACCCCTGGTGATACTCATCCCACACGACGCGGCCGGGCCGCTCGGGAGGCGGCGTGAGCAGAGGCAGTGCGATGCTGGGCACGTCCGTGTCACGCCAGACTCGGTTGGTGAACCAGCTCGCGTCCGCCGCCAACACGACCGAGCCGCCGCCGCGATAGCGCAGCCGCAGAATCACCGGGCGATTGTTCAGCGCCGCGACGATCGTGTCGATGGCGAAGGGGACGAGCGCTGCGCAAATCCCGGCACCCGCATCTGCGTCCGCGCCCTTCACGAGGCGGTCGAGACCGACGCTATCGGCCGCTGCGAGCGTGCGCGGCGTCAGCACGCGCAACGCTCGCGGCAACCGCAGCCCGGGAACTGGTGATCGCACCGTGAGACCGTCGTCGCGACCACCCTCAGGTTGCAGACGCCAGCCGGCACAGCGAACGATGCCGCCCCCGCGACCGGTGGCGAGTACCGCGCCTCCCGCTCGCACATATCGAACAACCTGCTCGAGCTCGCCGTCCCGCAGCGGAAACCCCGGATCCAAAACGGCGAGAATCGCCGGCCGGTGGGCGCGTTCGGTGGCGAGATTGAACAGCGGAGCT
>JBHEMG010000040.1:0-14980 GCA_046262715.1 Gemmatimonadales bacterium | reverse complement strand
GTCACCAGGCCGATCAGCAGAATCATGCCGATCTGGCTGTACAGGTTAATCGTCGAGCGCGCCACGAGCAGCATCAGCAGCGCTCCCGTGACGGCGAGCGGCACCGCGAGCAGGACGGTGAACGGATGCATCAGCGACTCGAACTGCGAAGCCAGCACCATGTACACGACGACGAGCGCGAGAATGAATACGAAAATCAGCGACGATCCGCTTTCGGAGAACTCGCGCAGCTCGCCGGCGAGCGCCGTCGTACTGCCCGAGGGGAGCACCTGCGCGGCCACCACATTGAGCGAGTTGAGGGCCTCGCCCAGCGTGAAGCCCGGCGCGAGGCTCGCCGAGAGCGTGAATGAGCGCACCCGGTTGTAGTGCAGCAGGCTTTGCGGTCCCACCCCTTCGGCCACGGTCGCAATCGCCGACAGCTGGACGAGCTGTCCGTTGCGGCCGCGCACGTAGATCCCCGTCATGTCGGTCGGCGTCGCGCGCTCCTGCGGGCTGAGCCGCGCGATGACGTAGTACAGCTTGTTGTTCTGCGTGAACGTGCTTACCTGCCGGCCCCCGAGCAGCGTCTGGAGGGTCGCCGCGACATCACGCACCGGAACGCCCAGATCCTCCGCACGGTCGCGATCGAAGCTGACCGTCAGCTCCGGCTTGTTAACCTTCAGGTCGATTTGGGCGTTCTGGAGGCCTTTCAGCTGGCTGACGCGCCCGTAGAATGCACCCATCGCCGCCTGCAGCTTGTCGAAATCGGGGTTCTGCACGACATACTGCACCTGCCCTCCGAATCCGCCGCCAATCGCGGGGGGATTCGCCGCGAACGCAAAGATCCCGGGAACCATGAAGAACTGCGGCTGGACCTCGGCGATGATGTCCTGGACGGTGCGCTTGCGGTCACTCCAGTCCTTGAGGCGGGTGAAGATGATGCCGGAGTTGACGCCCCGGAATCCGACGATACTGAAGAAGCCCTCGATATCCTGCGTTTTCGACAGCACCGCTTCGATCCGGCGTTGATACTCGTCGGTGTACTGCAGCGAGGCGCCCTCGGGCGCGATGATCACCGTGATGAAGTACCCGCGATCTTCGGCGGGAATGAATTCGCGCTTGAGGGTCATGAACAGGATGCCGGCGACCACGATCGTCAGCACCGCCGCCGCGCCCACGATCAACCGGTGGCCCAGCGTCCAGCGCAGCACGCGGCCGTAACGCTCCGCCAGCGCGTTGAACCCGTTTTCGAATGCCTGGTACATCCGCCCATGCCGTTTCGTGACCCGCAGGATCTTGGCTGACAGCATGGGGGTGAGTGTCAGCGCGACGAATCCCGATATCACGACGGCCCCCGCGACCGCGATGCCGAACTCGTTGAACAGGCGGCCGGTATTGCCCTGCAGAAATGCCAGCGGCGTGAACACGGCGACCAGGGAGATGGTCGTCGCGATAACCGCGAACGCGATTTCGCGCGTCCCGTTGATGGCCGCGGTCTCCGGATCCTCGCCGAGCTCCTCCTGATGGCGATAGGCGTTCTCGAGCACGATGATCGCGTCGTCCACCACGATGCCGATCGCCAGGATCAACGCGAGCAGCGTCAGGTTGTTGATCGAGAAGCCCAGGAAGTACATCACGGCGAATGTCGTGATGATCGACGTCGGGATCGCGAGCCCCGGGATGATGGTGGCCCGCAGGCTCCGCAGGAACACGAAGATGATCAGGATGACGAGGATCGCGGCGATAATGAGCGTCTCCTGCGCTTCGGTGATCGACCGCGTGACGAAAACCGATTGGTCGAACGCGGGGATCAGCTCGACGCCGGGTGGCAGCGCCGCTTGCACCGACGGCAGGGCGTTCCGGATCGCGGTGGCCACCTGGATCAGATTGGCTTTGGACTGCCGCACGACACCGACCGCCACAGCGGGCACGGTGTTGTAGCGCAGCGCGACCCGCTCGTCCTCGGGACCGAGCTCCACCCGCGCGATGTCCTTCAGTTTGACGAGGCGGCCGTTCTGATTGGCGACCGTCAGGTCCGCAAACTCTGCGGGCGTCTTCAGCTCGCCGAGGGACCGCACGGTGAACTCCCGGCGCACGGATTCGATACGGCCCGCGGGGATCTCGACGTTACGCGACGCGATCGCGTTCTCGACGTCCTGCACCGTGAGACCGCGCGCCGACATCTGCGCCGCCGACAGCCACACGCGCATCGAGAGGCGCCGCTCGCCGAAGATCAAAACCTGGCCGACGCCGGGCAGGCTTTGGAGCCGGGTCTTCACGATGCGGTCGCCGATGTCCGAAAGCTGCAGCAAGTCGTAGTTCTGGGCGCGCAACGCCAGGAAGTAGAAGGGAAACGCGTCGGCTTCCTGTTTCGCCACCACGGGCTCGAGAATGTCCTCCGGCAACCGCCCGCGCGCGCGCGACACCTTGTCGCGCACGTCCTGCGCCGCGTCGTCGACGTCGCGCGAGAGCTGAAACTCGAGCGTGATATTGCTGACTTGCTCGGCGCTCGAGCTCGTGAGCGTGCGCAATCCCGGAATCGTCGACAGCTCCTCCTCCAGGATGTCGGTCACCGCCGATTCGACCACGCGCGGGTTGGCACCCGGCAGCGTGGTCGACACGGAAACGACGGGCGGATCGATATCCGGGAATTCGCGGACCGAGAGCAGCCGGTAGCCGATGACGCCGAACAGGACGAGCGCTGCGCTCATCATGCTGGCCAGCACCGGCCGGCGAATGGAAATGTCGGACAGTTTCATGCGCGCAACGCTTTCCCAGGAAGTGAATCGGGCGAACGACCCTGAACGTAACGGGTCGTCTCGCACAGCGGTTCCAGCGCCTTGCTATTGCTACGTCGAAAAAGAACGAGGAAAATCGACGTCCGTCGGTCCCGTTCTTGTTCGGAGTGGGCCCCGAAGGTATCCCGAAGTATATCCCTTCGCAAGACGCAGCAAACCAGATCGCGCACTAGGTTTGAGGGTTGGGAGGGCTGGCCGAATGGCTAAGGCACCGGTCTTGAAAACCGGCGGGCGCAAGCCCTTACAGGTTCGAATCCTGTGCCCTCCGTTAGTTCGAGCAGTCCCTGAAGTCACAGCCGGTATTAATCGACGGCTAACGGCGGTACGGAAAGTGCGCGTTTCGATGCAGAATGAAGCGCTACACTGTTGCCGTGCTGTTCGTCGGGGCGTTGGCGTGCACCGATTCGAACGCGCCGAGCCCTCCGCCAGTGCCCCCGCCCCCAGCGCCGGGTGCCTCCTTCGCGATCGAGCCGGCGCTCGACACTGTCCTCATCGACCAGCTCGTCGAGTTCGTGGCTCAGCATGCCGACTCGACCGAGGACCAATGGTCCATCAGTGACTCGAGCATTGCGCGACTGAGCATCCCGAAGGACCGTGGCCGGGCGATGTTGCAGGGACTTCGTCCCGGCACGGTCACCATCAAGGCGAGGCACCAGGGAGACTCAGGTCAGGCAACGCTCGTCATACGACAGCCCGTGTCATTCGTTGTTGCGCCGGGACTCGACACCATCCCGGTCGGCTCTGGAGTCCGGCTGGATGCCGCAGTACGGGACTCCGTCGATCAATGGGTCATTAGCGACACGAGTCTCGCACGCCTGGGGCCGCACTACGGCTCCTACGCCTATGTTGTGACGCGGGCTCCCGGGACTGTGACCGTAATCGCCAGACGCGGCGTCGACTCTGGAGTTGCCAGATTGGTCGTTTTGGAGCCCGCCCCACCTGCCGGCTGGGACGTGATCAACCTTGGCGTCCTGGACGCGGTTCTCGGACGTCCCGTCGCGATCAATGACAGCGGGACCATCGTCGGCCTGTTGTTCTTCAACCCACACCCCCTGCAGACGGTCTCTCCCGACTTTGACCTCGGTTGGCAGTATGAAGGGCAGTACGAAAAGCGGGGCTTCATTTACAGCCATGGCATGATGCGACAGCTGTCGGGTCTCGATACGGTGCCGTTGGCGATTGGGCCGTCCGGTACGATCGTCGGAACCGATTTGACGCAGCCCCTCGGACAATTCTTGATCTGGGAGCCGGGCGCCGGGCCGCGGCCGCTCAGTAACGGGACCTATCATTGGGCCTGGGGCGGCAGGATCATTGGCGTGAACGCGCGCGGCGATATTCTTGCCAGTATCGGCGAGGACGGTCCGGAATCCAGTACTGCCCTGTACCAAACGGGACGCCTATGGCGCAGCGACTCTGTGGTGGACTTGGGTCAGCTCAACCCATCCGTTGCCAAGAGAACGCTCCCGATGGCGTGGAATACTCGCGGCCAGATCGTTGGTTTCAGTACGGTCGCCGTAATCTACCGCGCGGGCGATAACGGATACCCGGCCCATCCCTTCCTGTGGGAGAACGGGGTGATGCGCGATCTGGGGATTCTTGGATCGAGCCCCTGCGGTGAGCCGGTCGATTGCGGCGGGGGTGTTGCGAGGGCGATCAATATCGATGGTACGGTCGTCGGTCAATCCACGGCAGTTAGCTCTTATCTCCGCGCGTTCATCTGGGAAAATGGCGAGATGCGTGACCTGGGCCCATTCCCCGGTCAGAATACCAACGCGCTGGCGATCAACGACCGCGGGCAAGTCCTGGGCACAGTGGACCGGGGGCCCACCTTCGTCTGGAAGAATGGGGAGACGCAGATCGTGCCGTTCGACGGCTCGCTCCTTGGTCCCAACGGAGAAGTCGTCGGAACTCGCGACGGCCACATATTCATTTGGGAAGCGGGCCAAGTGACCGACCTCGGCGAGGGTTCGCCGATCGCCATGAACAGCCGAGGCGAGATCATCGGGACGCGCGGCGCGTTGCCAACGCTCTGGCGCAAGAAGCCTTGACGGACTGAGTCCACCCTCGTAAGCATTTCCCTCGTAAACTCAGTCTGACGGCGGGCGCAGCCCTTACAGGTTCGAATCCTGTGCCCTCCGTGTCGTTTACCCTCCCCCGCGGAGGCCCTGCATGAGTGTCGTCATCGGATTGGCGCTGGTCCTCGCTGCCCCACCGCAGACGCCGTACGACACTATCTACGACCAGCTCAAAAGTCTCGTGCCGCGCTCCGTCGCCCGCGTCCACGGCCTGGTGGTGCGGCGCGACGTCATGGAGCTGCGACTCGATTCGGGCTACGCACACCTGCTCAGCCCGGTCGCGGGCCGCATCGTGGGCGTCGCGTTCAGCGGTTACGGTTCGTTGTCGTTCACGCCGCCGCTCGCCATCGAGCAGCGGAATGTGCAGCGCGTCATGGGCGACTCGACGGTGAGCGGTCCGATTTCCGCGGCCGTCTTTCTGTTCGCCGACTCCACAGAGGCCGAGCTGACGCGGGCATTGCGGTTTATCCCCGAGGCGAGCGTGGGCGTCTCCGTCGCTGCACCGATCGCCGCGGCGCTCGATTATCTCGTCGACGGCCATACCCACCTCATCGACGACGGCTTGATCGATCCCCTGCTGAATGGCGCGCGCAACGGCTTCTTCGCCGCCTACTTCCAGCGGCGCCGCGGGGAGAGCGTGATGATCCAGATAGACCCCGCGGTGGCGGAGGAGGTATCGCTCTATCGCCGCGGCAGGATGCTGAACCAGCGGGTCGAGACGGTGTGCCAGTTCCAGCGCGCGGAGGACCTGTTGCGCGCAATGCCGGTGACCGCGGAACAGCCGGAGCCGTTGCGCCTCGATGGATCCGAGGTCGACGCTACGGTGGACGGCGGTTACAAGTTCTCGGCGCGCGCCACCCTCCGATTGACCGGCCAACACAACGCGATCCGCTGGGGGCAGTTCTCGCTCTTTGACGAGCTGGACGTGGACTCCGTCACGACCGGAGCGGGGGCGCCGCTCGCGTATTACCGGCATGACCGGGAGGCGCGCCTGTGGATCCGGTTCGCGCAGCCCGTCAACGCTGGTGACATCGTAAGTGTGCGCGTCGTCTACCACGGCGGCCTCATCGGATTTGGATCCGCCATCGATGAGTTTCTGCCTCCGTGGTGGGACCCGCTGCGGCGCCAGTTGGCGCCGGTGCTGGACGGATGGGCGTTCATCAAGTCGCTGACCGACTGGTATCCGCGCTACGCCATGGAAAAGAGCGCGCCGATCGCGTTGACGTTCCATACACCGTCGCGATTCAAGTTCGCAACGATCGGCCGGCTCATCGACTCGAGCACCACCGGCGACGTCACGACAACGCGCTGGGTGAGTGAAGCCCCAACGCGATTCGTCGCGTTCAACATCGGGAACTTCGAACAGCTCGACATTCGCGATCCCCGTATCCCGCCGGTTACCGTGCACGTCAATACGGCGGCGCATCGCATCATCAACGGGCTGATTCCCGGTGCCAAGAGTCCGGAAGTGGACGTAGGAGCAGACGTGGCCAACAGCCTGGCGTTTTTTTCGCAGGTGTTCGGGCCCCCGCTCTTCGATCATTATTATGCCACGGAAATTCCGTACTTCGGCGATGGCTACGCCTTTCCGGGCCTGATCCAGCTGTCGTGGTGGTCCTTTATGGGACGCTCCCAGACGGGAAACGCAGAAAGCTTTCGCGCGCACGAAATGGCGCATCAGTGGTGGGGCATCGGCGTTGAGCCGGCAAGTTATCGCGACTGGTGGCTGTCCGAAGGATTTGCGGAGTTTGGCGGGCTGTGGTACATGCAGACCATCCTGAATGACAACGCGCGGTACTTCGAGAAACTGCGTCTGGCCCGCGATGCGATTCGGCACCAGCGCGGCAAGGCCGCCCCCATCGGCCTCGGCCTGCGCGCGACCGAGAACCGGCGCGGCCAGTACGCGCTCATGACGTACTCGAAGGGCGCCTGGGTGCTGCATATGCTGCGCAACATGATGCTGGACGTGCACAATATGAGCGAAGACCGCTTCAAGGCGATGATGCGCGACTTTTACACCACCTATCGGGGCAAACAGGCGACTACGCTCGATTTCCAGCATGTCGTCGAGCGGCATATCGGACAGCCGATGGACTGGTTCTTCGATGAGTGGGTGAACGAGACCGATATCCCGACGTATTTTTTCTCCTGGACCGCGTCGCGCGACGGCGGAGGGTATACCGCGCAATTGCGCGTGCGGCAGAGTGACGTTCCGGATAACTTCGGGATGTATGTCCCGGTACTGATAAAGTTTGCCGAGGGTGAAGCGATCATCCGCATGCTGGTGCGCGGCCCTACCACCGAGGCGACGCTGCGCCTCCCCAACGAGCCGCGATCGATGCAACTGAATCCGCTCGAATCGGTCCTGGCGGACGTGAAAACCGAGGCGTACCGATGACCGGACAGCGAGAAATGACGTTCCTCCTCGCGGGCGCAGAAAAACAGGTGCTGGTGTTTCTGGCGCAGCGCGTCCCGCGCACCATCCGCTCCAACCACCTCACCGCCCTCGGCATGATGGCCGCCGCGGGCGCGGGCGCGCCCTATGCGCTCACCACCTTCAGCCATGCCTGGCTGTGGGTCGCGAGCGTCATGTTGATCCTGAACTGGATTGGTGACAGCCTCGACGGCACGCTCGCGCGCGTGCGCGGCACGCAACGTCCCAAGTACGGCTACTACCTCGATCACGTGGTGGACGCGTTTTCTACCGCGGTCATCGGTCTGGGCATCGGGCTCTCGCCCTACGTGGATCTCGGCCTCGCCCTTGGCCTGGTCGTCGTGTATCTCGGGCTGTCGATCAACGTCTATCTCGAGTCCACCGTCTTCGGGGTGTTCAAAATCTCGTACGGCCGCATCGGCCCCACCGAGGTTCGCCTGCTCCTGATCCTGCTCAACACCGCCGCGGTGATCACGGCGGGGTGGCCCTCACCGCTTCCCGTATCGATGAATCTCGTGGCGAACTGGACGCTCGGGATTCTGCTCGCGGGGATGGTGGCGTTGTTTATCGGACGTTTTGCCCGCAACCTGTACCGGCTCGCGAAGCTCGAGCCGCAACGGTTCCGTTGGTGGGAATCCGGTCCCAGCACGTAGCCCTCGGCGCCGGGGTCGAGGCCCAGACTCGGTGACGGACCGCCTGCGCAGCGCCGGTGTACGGCAGTTCGCGCACGATCGGTCGGCACACGGGGCTGGGAGGTTGCATACTCGAAGCAGCAGTCGTTAAGGCGGTTCTTCCGCCCGCCGCGTTCGCGGTGGGCGGCGCCATCCTCGGGTTCCTCCTGCAGTATCTGATATTCCCCGGGGGGCGGCGCGCGCGCGGCTGGCTCGGGGACGTCTTGTACGCAGCGCTGCGCGGCCCCACGGTCCTGTGGTGCGCGGCCGCCGGTCTGTTCCTCGCACTCGAAGTGCTCGATATCGAAGGGCGGCTCGCGCTCGGCGTGCGGCACACGCTGTTTGTGCTGGTCGTCCTCTCCATCAGCTGGTCGTTTGCGCGGCTCGTCGGCGCCGTAGTCGGTCATCTGTCCCGGCCGCTACGCGGGACGTTGGCGTCGGCCACGCTGCTGGTGAACGTCGCGCGGCTGGTCATTCTGACGCTCGGCGTGCTCATCATCCTGCAGACGTTCGGCGTGTCGGTTACTCCGGCGCTGACGGCGCTGGGGATCGGCGGCCTGGCCATCGGGCTCGCGCTGCAGGACACGCTCGCCAACTTCTTTGCGGGTATTCATATCCTCTCCTCGCGCCAAGTGCGCCCCGGCGACTACGTACGTCTGGCGAGCGGCGAAGAGGGCTACATCCAGGACGTGACGTGGCGCTACACCACGATCAAGCAGCTGTCGGACAACCTGACCATCGTCCCGAACGCCAAGCTCGCCGGCACGACGCTGACGAACTATTACCTGCCCGCGATGGAAACGGCGGTGCTCGTGACGGTCACCGTGGCCAACGATAGTGACCTGGCCCGCGTCGAGACAGTTTCGCTCGAAGTCGCACGGACGGTGATGCAGCAAGTGGCGGGCGGGATCGACGGCTTCGCGCCGTTTCTGCGCTATAACGGATTCGCCAAACCGGGCATCGCCTTCACGGTGGTCTTGCGCGGACGCGAGATCGTGGACCAACATCTGATCCAGCACGAGTACATCAAGCAGCTGCAGCAGCGCTACCGCACGGAAGGCATTCAGATTCTCTAACGGGCCATCCGGCCCTCGGGGGAGTTCGCGTGTTGACAAGAGCGAAGGCCGTTGCGTGGTGTCTGCTGTGTCTGCCGCAATTCGGCGCCGCGCAACAAGCGCCCGCCGCGCCCGCCGCGCCCCCGCTTCGCATCGAATACACGATCGCTATGCCCGAGGTCTCATCGCATCTGTACGCGATCACGCTCACGGTCGGCGGGCTGCGCGGCCGGTCCGTGAACCTGCAGCTGCCGGTCTGGTCACCGGGCCGCTATGGCCGCATGGACTTCGCGAAGAACGTGCAGGATCTCGCCGCAACTGCGGCCGACGGGACCCCGCTGCACTGGGACCGGATCAATGGCTCGTTGTGGCGGGTCGCGCTCGGCGCGAGCCGCTCGGTGCGCGTGAGCTATCGCGTCTTCGCCAACGCGCCGATGTCCGGGACGTTCTCGGTGCTGGACAGCGCGCACGCCAACTGGAATGGCGCGTCGCTGTTCATGTATGTCGAGGGACACAAGCAGGACCCGGTATCGCTCGACGTCACCGTACCCGATGGCTGGACGATCATGAACGGTGATGTGAAATCCGCGGGACAGCGGCATTTCGGATTCCTCAACTACGACCTACTGATCGACACGCCGACGGAGGTCGCCCCCGCAGGCGCATTTTCGATGGATTCGTTCGTCGTGGACAACCGCAACTACCGCGTGATGATTCATTACAACGGGCATCCGCCCGCGGGTGCGCACGAGCGGTTCGTGCGCGACGTCGAGCGTGTGGTGCGCTACGAAAATGGCGTGTTCGGCGCGCCGCCGCTCGAGCGGTACACGTTCCTGTTTAACATCGGTTTCCCGGGCGGCGACGGGATGGAGCACCTGTACTCCACGCAGATCCAGAATCGCCGCCTCTGGAGCGACACGGCGCAAGTGCTCCCGGGGATCGGCTCCGCGGCCCACGAATATTTCCACGTCTGGAACGTCAAGCGCGTGCGACCGGCGGCGCTTGGCCCCTTCGATTACACCCGCGAGCAGTATCAGCCCTCGCTGTGGGTGGCCGAGGGATGGACGCAGTACTACGGCGAGGTGGCGCTGCATCGCGCGGCGATCGAGGACACGGCGGCGTTCTATCGACGGATGGCCAGTGTCATTCAGGCGAACCTGAGCGCGCCTGGCCGCAAAGCGGTCTCGGCGCGCACCGCCTCGTTTGAGGCGCCGTTCTGGGACGGCGCGCCACAGGCGCAGCCGGTGAATTTCGAGAACACGTTCTTCGACTACTACACGAAGGGTGCGGGGATCGCGCTCTATCTCGATTTGTTTCTTCGCCACCAAACAAACAACGCCAAAGCGCTCGACGACGCGTTCAACAATCTGAAGGCGCGCTCGTGGGGCGCGGCGAAGGCGTCGTACTACCTGCAGGGCCGCGGCTACACCGAGGACGATGTGGAGCAGGCAGTGAGCGCGGCCGCCGGCAGCAACATGCATGACTGGTTCGAGCGCCATGTCGGCGGCATCGAAGACATGGATTACGATGAGGCGTTGGGATGGGCCGGCCTGACGCTGGTGCGCGACGGCCCGCAGTGGCGGATCGAGCCGCTCCCTGATGCTACCGCGTCGCAGCTGCGGATTCGCGAGGGCTGGTTGTCGGGACGCGTCAACCGATAATCGCAGCCTTGCTCCGGACTCGTGGCCTGGGGATATTCACAGCCCCGGGAGGGGTGGCCGAGTGGCTGAAGGCGGCGGTTTGCTAAACCGTTATAGGGCCTTAAAACCCTATCGGGGGTTCGAATCCCCCCTCCTCCGTTGCGCGCTGCGCGCGAATGATCAATGACCAACGTTCATTGATCAATGATCATTGATCATTGGACATTCATCATTCATGAGCATCCGCGTCCGTTTCGCTCCCTCCCCCACCGGCTACCTCCACGTCGGGGGCGCCCGCACCGCCCTCTTCAATTGGCTCTTCGCCCGCAAAGAAGGCGGCCAGTTCCTGCTGCGGATCGAAGACACCGATAAGGCCCGTTCCACCGACGAACACACCCAGGTGATCCTCGACGGCCTGAAATGGCTCGGTCTCGACTGGGATGAAGCGCCGATCTTCCAGGGCAGCCGCGTCACCCGCCACCAGCAGGTCGCCGATCAGCTGCTCAAACAGGATCACGCCTATATGGAGGAGGGCGCCATCCGGCTACGCGTGCCTCCGGTCGAGCTGGCGTGGGACGACGCGGTGCACGGACGGATCAGCTTCAAGGGCGAGGATATCCGCGACTTCGTGATCCTGCGGGCCGACCGCTCTCCGCTGTACAACTTTGCCGTGGTGGTCGACGACATCGACATGCAGATCACGCACGTGATCCGGGGCGACGACCACATCTCGAACACCCCGAAGCAGATCGCGGTGTACCGGGCGTTGGGTCACACGACCCCGATTTTCGGTCACGTGCCAATGATTCACGGGCCGGACGGAAAAAAACTTTCCAAGCGGCACGGCGCGACCGCTGTCGGAGACTACCAGCACCTGGGTATTCTCCCGGAAGCGATGCGCAACTTTCTCGCGCTGCTTGGATGGAGTCCCGGCGGTGATCGCGAGATCATGAACAAAGAGGAACTGCGAGAACTCTTCTCGCTCGAGGGGATTCTCAAGAAGCCGGCCGTGTTCGACACCACGAAGCTCGAGTGGATGAACGGGCAATATCTCTCGACAAAAACCGCCGAGGAATTACTGCCGCTCGTGGAACCTGAGCTCGGTAAGCTGGGACTCACTATCGACGCCGACGCCGTGCAAAAAGCGATCACCGCCGTGAAGACCCGATCGCGCACGACGCTCGATATAGCGCGGCAGGTGGCGGTACGGCTCGATCCGAAATTTGTGACGCTGGACGAAAAGGCGCAGAAGGAGATCGCCAAGGACAAGGCCGCCTATCATGCCGCGCTCGCGGCGAGCGTGACCGCCCTCAAAAACGCGGACTGGACGCCGGAAGGCCTCGAGAAGGTGCTGCGCAGTCTCGCAGAGCAGCGCAACGTGGCCGCGGGGAAAATCTTCCAGCCGATCCGCATCGCACTGACCGGCGGAACCGTGTCGGAGCCGGTGAACGAATTGTTGTCCGTCGTTGGCAAAGAGGCGGCGCTGCGCCGCCTCGACGCTGCTGCCCTCTCCTAACAGGGACTCTGAACCCATGACCAAGACTCGTCAGATCTTTCTTGTCTTGCTGTTGGCTGCGAGCGCTGGCCCCCTGCAGAGTCAGTCACTGCTCGATCGGCCGCCAAACCTTTCAGGCGGTTGGCTCGGCGCGCCGGGCACGGTGCAGTTCAATTTCGTGCACCGATTTACCGTCAGCCCCGCGCCCGAACGCAAAGTCGCCAACTCACCCACCTTCCTATTTTCCTACCGCCTTCCGATCCCGGTAATGCTGGGGATCAACTACGCGACCTCCTCGGACATCGTCGGCGGCGGCTCGCGACCCAATGAGTTCGAGCCCTTCCTGCGCTACGGCCGGGCAGGACCGTTTCAGCTGGGCGCGCAGCTCGGCTATAACAACGCTGCCAAGAGTGTGGACGGCGAGCTGACGTTGGCCCGCACGATCCAGCGTCTGCGCGTCATGGCGGTGGGACGAGCGTTCTCGCACGCCTACGGCGTCGATACGGCTCGCTTCGCGGTTGGTGGTGGTGCCGTGCTGCGGCTGGGCCGCTGGGTAGCCCTGGCCGGGGACGTCTCGACGCTGCTCGAGCGCCGTGCCGGTGAAAAGGCGGCGTGGGGCGCCGGCTTACAGCTCGCGATACCCTACTCTCCGCACACGCTGTCGCTCCAGGTCGCCAACACGAACACCGGCACACTCGAGGGTACCTCGAGGGGCATCACCGGCAAGGCGCGCGGTGGCTTCGAATTCACGATTCCGTTTACGCTGTCGCGATACTTCGGAAAGCGGCGGGCAACGGCGTCGGCGCCGAACGGCGGGGTGAGGGGGACGGGTCCGGGAGCGGCGGGCGAAATGCGAACCATGACATTTTCGCCGAAACGCATCGAAATCGCGGCAGGCGGCGCGGTCACCTGGACGAACAATGATCAGCTGGTGCACACCGTCAGCGCAGACGACGGCTCGTGGGATTCAGGCCCGGTCGAGCCGGGTAAGACGTGGAGTCACACATTCACCGCGGCGGGTGACTACGCGTTCCACTGCACACCCCACCCCTTTATGAAGGGCGTGGTGCACGTCCGTTAGGGGACCGCGCTGACCGTATCCTGGGCGCGGCGCCGTTCCTCGGCGTCGCGCTCGGCTTGTTTCCGCTCCCGAAGCTCGCGCACATAGCGGCGGAATTGCTGGAAGGTTTGCGCGCGTGCGGCCGCCTGCATCAGGTCCTCGCGCATGTACTGCAGCTGGCGCGCGCGCATGCTCTCATCGAAGTTGCCCTGCGGCAGCAGATTCCCCAGCAGCGCCAGCGCCGCGGTCGGAATCTTGATCCCCGCGACGTGGATGTACGCCGAGTCGATTCCCCACTCCGGTTTCCCCGGCGTCCCGCCGATGGTCCAGGACGGCCGCTTGTTTTCCCGCTGGATCTGATCGAGCACCTGATTGAGCGAATCGACCATGACGCGCAGCCGGTCGATCGCCGCCACCGCCCTGCCGGTGGTATCGCCGTAAATCGCGTCCGCGACGGCCGCCGGCAACCCGGGTCGCGGACTCACCCACAGGCGTCCGTCGCCCACCTGTGGCGGCGGCACCAACTTCGCCGCGTTCGGATCGTAGGCGGGCATCGTCGGACTGGTATCGACCGGGGGATTCACTGTGGCTATTGGCGGCGCAGGCGTGGGGGGCGGTAACGCCGGCCGGCGCGTCGACTGGATCGTCGGACCCTTGGCGCGCAGCTCGCGCGTGCCCGGGACGAAGACGACGGAATCGCCGGACTCGAGCGGCTGCAGCACGATGTATTCGGCCTTGCGGCGCGGCGCCTGCCACGGCACCGTCACCGCGAGAATTATCGCGACGACGTGCAGCCCCGCCGTGATGAGCCACGCGCGCCCGCTCGACTGCCGCCCAAACCCGCGATCAAACAGTGGCAAGCACCTTTCCCAGCCGCTCCGCCGCCTCGACCAGCCGGGGCGTCGCGACGGTGAGGGCGATGCGGAAAAACCCTTCGGCCCCCGCCCCGAATGCGCTGCCCGGCAACGTCACCACACCGACGTCTTCCAACGCGCGCTTTTGAAACGCGGCCGACGCCAGTCCCTCCGGCAGCGGTACCCACAGATACATCGTCGCGCGCGGCGACTCGACCTCGAACCCCGTGGCGCGCAGCGCGGGGAGGATCGCGTCGCGGCGCTCCTGGAATCGCGCCGCATATCCCGCCGCCAAATGCTCGGCCTGCTTCAACACCTCCGCTCCCGCCGCTTGTACGGCGAGGAACGCGCCGGTGTCAATGTAATTCTTGACGCGCGCCAGCGCCGCAATGCGGTCCGGGCGACCCACCGCCCAGCCGAGGCGCCAGCCGGTCATGCAGAAGCTCTTGGAGAGCGAGTGAAACTCGACCGCCACGTCCATGGCGCCCGGGAGCTCGAAGATCGACGGCGCCACGTAGCCGTCGAATGTGATCTCGCAGTACGGATTGTCGTACGCGAGCACGATGTCGTGCTTTTTACACGCGGCAATCGTGCGCGCCAGGTACTCGCGCGTCGCAACCGCCGCCGTCGGATTGTTGGGATAGTTCAGATAGACGAGCCTGGCGCGCTTCAGCACATCATCCGGAATCTCGTCGAGCTCGAGCAGAAAATCGGTGCGGGGCGTGAGATCGTAAAGATACGGCGCGCCATCAGCGAGCACGGTGCCGCCGTGGTACACGGCGTACCCCGGCACCGGCACGATCGCGACGTCGCCAGGATTCAGCAGCGCGGTGGCGAGATGGGCGATGCCTTCCTTCGAGCCGAGCAGCGGGTGCAGCTCGGTGAACGGATCAATTTTGAGGCCAAAGCGCCGCTGCAT
>JBHEMG010000039.1:0-3171 GCA_046262715.1 Gemmatimonadales bacterium | reverse complement strand
CCTCTGCTGTCTGTGGCGGACGGGTCTACCGGCATGCCTAGCTGGACAAACACTCTATGCGCAAGACTCCGCCAGAAAACTCACCCGGCGTAATCGATTTACCGCCATCGCACATCAGTCATTGCAGCCATCGCTGTCGCCGTGTAGCACGATAACCTCTCGCTCATAAAGCGGTGCCCGTGGAATTGACATCGGGACACCTCTGTTAAAGGCCTAGCAATTCGACTGTCGTTCAGAGCCTAGTTCGACTGTAACGGACACCTGTGTTCGCGCCGCCTTAGCGGTTTGACGGGGATCTGACGACGGTTCGGGAACTGAAACTGCGGCGAGCACCTCGCGGGCCGGCGCACGACAGCGTCCGCTACGGTTCTCGCGCCGAGCAAGTTGCGCCGGGCTCATTGCGGTTCGGCGCGCTTCCAAGTGAGCTGCGACATTACTGTTCGAAGATGCGCACGTCACTGCCGCCTCCCGCATACACCGCTGCAATCCGGCGGCCGAGCGTCCCAGCCCCGTCAATGGCTACCGGGCGCTGATCGACATCGTCAGGGAGCGTGTATGCCATGAGAACTCCTGTCACGAATCGGGGACTGGGAGCGCGGCCGCCTCCAGCGCACGGCGGGCGAGCACCTGCTGAAGCGTGATCGTGCGCTCATAACGGGAGCGACCGAAAAAGCTGAGGATCCAGGAGAACAGCGCGGAAGCGCGGTTTTTGAAACCAGTCAGGAATACCAGGTGTACGACCAGCCACACAAGCCAGCCCGCTAATCCCCAGACGTGCACCCGGCCACGCTGCCCCACCGCGTAGTAGCGCGAGATCGCCGCCAGGGTCCCCAGGTCGATGTAGCGGAAATTGCGCGGCGTCGAGTCACCACCCAGCCTGCGGCGGATCTCGGAGGCGGCATGCAGTCCGGACTGCACCGCCACCTCCGCCAGCCCGGGCAGCGAATTGAGCGCCATCAGGTCACCGACAACGAACACCTCGGGATGATTGGGCAAGGTGCAGTCGGGCAGCACCCGGACCTGTCCGTTTCGTGTGAGTTCGGCGCCGCTGCGATCAGCCAACAGCTTGCCCAGTGGCGACGCCCGAACTCCCGCTGACCACACCTTGGTCATCGTCGCTACATGTCGACGCTGGCCGTCCGTGCCTTGTACGTCGAGGCCCTCGGCATCGACACCGACAACCATCGCGCCAGTCTCGATTTCAACGCCCAGGGCCCGTAGGTGGTCGGCGGCGCGGGCGGAGAGTCGCTCGTTGAACGCTGGCAGGATCCGCGGCGCTCCGTCGAGCAAAAGGATGCGTGCCCGTCCCGGATCGATATTGCGAAAGCGGCCGCGCAAGCTCTCGTGCGCGAGCTCGGCGATCTGCCCCGCCATCTCGACCCCAGTGGGCCCCGCGCCGATCAGCGCGAAGGTCAACCACGCCTGGCGGCGCTCGGAATCCGGCTCGATCTCGGCCATCTCAAAGGCGCCGAAGATCCGCCCACGCACCTCCAACGCGTCATCAACGGTCTTCAGTCCAGGCGCGTGGACGCCGAACTCGTCATGTCCGAAGTACGACTGCGCCGACCCCGTGGCAACAATCAGGCTGTCATACGGGATCACGGCATCGTGACCGAGCGCGCGCGACGTGACGGTGCGCGCAGCGAGATCGATATCGACGACCTCGCCGAACATGACCCGCACGTTGCGCTGACGGCGCAGGACGTCGCGGATCGCCGGTGCAATATCCCCCTGTGACAAGATGCCCGTTGCCACCTGATACAGCAGAGGCTGGAACAAGTGGTGCGTCGTTCGATCGATAAGAGTCACCTCGACCGGCGCGCGACTCAGTCGCCTGGTCGCGAACAAGCCACCGAACCCCGAGCCCACCACGACGACCTGATGGGGATCTACGGAAGCTGCAGGCGCCGGGGTATAGCTGATGGAATGCATCTCGCCATCCCTGCTGTCGTACCCGTTCGGCATCAATGCCGTCCTCATGCCGCTGTCTCGTGCGCGTCAGTCGGCCTGCCCTTTGGCGGTTCAAGCATGGCGATACCAGATATGCGTCAAGATACTAACCTTCGCCAACGCTACCTGAACGCACCATGTGTCGTGGAGCTAGACGGTCTAGTCTTCCCGGCCCGTGAGGTAATTATGCACAGTCCACACGCCGGGCGCCGCATATGCGGCTTTCTGCGCTTCATGACGCTCACTCCACGATCGGACACTCCCGCGCAGCCCGATCGTTAAGTCGACGTCGTCCTTATCCACGCCGGGAGATCGATCTGGACGAACTCGTCCCCTCTGCGCCATGCACCCATTGCCGTGGTCCGCGGCATCCTGCCACCCATTACCTGCTACAGAAAGTAGATCAAGTTCACGGAACGGATCAAAACGCATCAGCGCCATCGTTATGTACATTCCGTCACGGTCGCCAAGTCAGCGGTTCGCATGCTCAACCCGCGCCTCCGGCGGATCGTGCCTGCCCGTCCACTCTGGCAAGCATGGCGATGCCCGGCTTGGTCCTCACGAGTCCAATTCGTCCCTGGGTCTTCACCTGCAGGCACAAGCTGTACACACATGTGAGGCTCGCCTACTAGCGGGTTGGTGTGGACCGAGAGACGCGCCACGGCGAGGCGTCGGCAACTCATCTGTGCGGCTTCTTCGGGCAGGACGCAACGCGGCGAAATCGTGTCCTCTTGCTTCCCGCTGCACGGGCCTACGCTTGCCATGCCGCAGCACCAGTAGGTTGGGCGGTGGGATGCTGATCGGGTGGACAGCATCATGTACAACATCGCCCTTGTTGTGCTGTTCGTGCTGGTCGGAGGATACTTCTCGGCCTCGGAGCTGGCGCTGGTATCGCTGCGCGAAAGCCAGGTAAGCCGGATAGCCACGCAGGGCCGGCGCGGTGCTCGAGTAGCGCGGCTGCGGCAGGACTCGAATCGATTCCTGGCCGCGGTACAGATCGGCGTCACCCTGGCGGGGTTATTCTCCGGCGCCTACGGCGGTTCCACCCTGGCCCATCCTCTCGGATTGGTGGTGACGCGCGGTGACGTCCTAGCGTTCCTGGAAAAGGAGGTGGCCTGCTCCTAGATCATGTCGGGTGTCTTGGAACCGACGAGAGGAGCAGGCCGATGCGCAGAGTAGCGCCGTCACAGGTTGCTCGGGAGCAGCTGCAGGAGTTGTTGT
>JBHEMG010000038.1:0-13731 GCA_046262715.1 Gemmatimonadales bacterium | reverse complement strand
GTACCAGACCGCGGCGGGCGGCCTCGAATACGTCTGGAACACGTCATGGGGCGTCACGACGCGCCTGATCGGGGGTCTGATCATGACGCATTCGGATGACAACGGGCTCGTCGCCCCTCCCAGAATCGCGCCGGTGCAGGTGGCGATCGTGCCGATCTGGAAGACCGACGAAGAAAAGCACCAGGTCGCCACTGTGGGCGCCGGGGTCAAAGCGGACCTGGAAAAGTCGGGGCTTCGCGTGGAGCTCGATCTCCGCGACACGATGAAGCCCGGCGCCAAATACTTCGAGTGGGAAGGTCTGGGAGTGCCGGTCCGGCTCGAGATCGGTCCCCGCGACCTCGCCAGCGGTCAGGCGATGCTGGCGCGCAGGACCGGAGGGAAAGCGCCCGTGCCGCTGCAGGACGTCGTCGCCTCCGTGACCGCCGCGCTCGATGAAATCCAGGCGGCGCTCTTCGTCGCCGCGCGCGAGCGGCGCGAGCGGAACTCGATCCGCGGTGCGACCAAGGCGCAATTCCTCGAATTCATCAACGGCAGCGGCGGATTCGCCTACGGCGGCTTCTGTGGCGGCGCCGCCTGCGAGGCGGACATCAAGCAGCAAACCAAGGCGACGATCCGCGTCCTCCCCGATCCCGAGTTCCGCAGCCCCGAGGTACCGCGAACATGCATGTGGTGCGATGCGCCGAGCGTCGCGGAGGCAGTGTGGGCGCAGGCGTACTAGGGTTCGATCCGGGATTGCTCCAGGCAATCGCGGACCGCATCGGCACGCCGTCCTACGTGTACAGCACCAATCTGATTCGCGCGCAATACCACGCGCTCCACGACGCGCTGCACGGCATCAAGCACCGGATCTGCTACTCTGTCAAAGCCAACGGCAACCTCGGCGTGTTGCGCGTGCTCAAACAGCTCGGCGCGGGCGCCGACATCGTTTCGGTCGGCGAGCTGCGGCGGGCACTCCTGGCCGGGTTCGATCCCGATGGCATCGTCTTTTCGGGGGTCGGCAAGACCGCGGCCGAAATCGAGCAGGCGATCCGCGCGGGCGTCGGATTCATCAACGTGGAATCGACGAGCGAGCTGGATACGCTCACCGCGGTCGCCAACGACATTAAGGTGACGGCCAGAGTCGGGATCCGCGTCAATCCCGATGTCGCCATCGATTCGCACGTGTACATGAAGACCGGCGAGAAAACGGCGAAGTTCGGGATCCCGTTCGACGAGGTAGTCGGCGTTGCGCGGCGTATCGCGGGAGAAGGACGACTGGTGCTGCGCGGGCTGGCGATGCACATCGGATCGCAGATCAGCGATGTGACACCCTACCACCGCGGCACGGTCAAGCTGCTCGAGCTGGTCAGCGCCATCCGGGCCTCCGGCATCAGCACGCTCGAAGCCCTCGACGTGGGTGGAGGCCTCGGCGTGCGTTACCACAACGAGAAGGCGCCCACCCCCAGGGCGTTCGCCGAGGCGGTCGTGCCGGCGGTGGGCGCGGCGGGCCTCGGCCTGTTGTGCGAGCCCGGGCGCTACCTCGTTGCCAATGCTGGCGTCCTCCTCACCCGGGTGCTGTACCGCAAGCACGCGGGCGGCAAAGAGTACGTGATCGTAGACGCGGGGATGTCGGACTTCGTCCGCCCCAGCCACTACAACGCCCATCACGAAATCATTCCGCTGCGGGACGGGACAACGGGCAAGCGGCCGGAAGAGACCGTGAACGTGGTCGGGCCGATTTGCGAGACCGGGGATTTTCTCGCGCTCGATCGCAAGCTCGCCCCCGTCGAAGCGGGCGAAGTGCTGGCGGTGCTCGGCACTGGCGCGTACGGCTTCGTGATGAGCTCGAACTACAACCAGCGGCCCCGCCCACCCGAAGTCGTGGTCGACGGGGATCGCTACTACGTCGCGCGCCAGCGCGAGACGCTCGACGATCTCGTACGCGGCGAAACGGCGGAACCCACGACCTGGTACAAAGCGTGAACCGGATTCTCATTCTCGATTGCGGATCGCAATTCACGCAGCTCATTGCGCGGCGTATCCGTGAGGCGAGCGTCTACTGTGAGATCCATCCGGCCAGGCGCGGCACCGATCTCGAATTCGTCCGGTCGTTCGATCCCAAGGGCATCATCCTCTCCGGGGGTCCCAATTCGGTGTTCGAGGCCGGTGCGCCGACGGTGGACCCTGCGATTCTCGAGCTGGGACCGCCCGTGCTCGGCATCTGCTACGGGATGCAGCTCATCGCGCACCTGTCGGGCGGCACGGCGACGCCGGCGAGTGCCCGCGAGTACGGCCGAGCCGATATCACGGTGAAGGAAGGGAAGGGGCTGTTCGAAGGGTTTGCACCGCGCGAGAGCCTGATCGTTTGGGCGAGTCATGGCGATCGCCTCGACACCCCGCCCCCGCATTTCCGGGTGACGGCCACCAGCGCCAACGCGCCGGTCGCCGGCATGCAGCATGAGCGCGCGCCGGTCTATGGCGTGCTGTTTCATCCCGAAGTCGCGCATACGCCCCGTGGCGGTGAGATCCTCAACAATTTCCTGTTCGGCATCTGTCAGTGCACGCCCGATTGGACGCCGGGACACTTCGTCGATCAGGAGGTCGCGCGTATCCAGAAGCTGGTCGGGTCCGACGGCCGGGCGATCTGCGGTCTCTCAGGCGGCGTGGACTCGGCGGTGGCCGCGGCTCTGGTGCAGCGCGCTATCGGCGATCGGCTGACGTGTGTCTTCGTAGATCATGGGTTGCTGCGACACGGCGAGCGCGAACAGGTCGAGCGCACCTTTCGGGCGCACCTCGGTATGGATCTCCGCGTGGTCGATGCCACACATCGTTTTCTCAAAGAATTGAGGGACGTCTCGGATCCCGAGGAGAAGCGTCGCCGCATCGGGCACACCTTCATTGACGTATTCGAGGATGCCGCTGCGCATGTCGCCGGTGATGTCGGATTCCTGGTGCAGGGAACGCTCTATCCCGATGTGATCGAATCGACGTCTGCCACCGGCGGCCCGTCGGCGACGATCAAGACCCATCACAACGTCGGCGGGCTTCGGCCCAATATGCCGTGGAAGCTGATCGAGCCTTTGCGCGAGCTGTTCAAGGACGAGGTGCGGAAAGTGGGGCGCGAGCTGGGCCTCGCGGAGGAGATCGTCGGCCGTCACCCGTTCCCCGGGCCGGGCCTCGCGATTCGTGTGCTCGGGTCGGTGAACGAAGCGCGTCTCGACGTGCTGCGACGCGTGGACGCGATTTATCTGGATGAGATTCGCGCGGCGGGACTGTACGACCAGATCTGGCAAGCGTTCGCCGTGCTGCTGCCGATCAAGTCCGTAGGCGTGATGGGTGACGGTCGTACCTACGACAACGTCGTGGCGCTCCGTGCCGTAACCAGCCGAGACGGCATGACGGCGGACTGGTTCCCGTTTCCGCACGACGTGCTGGGACGTATCAGCAACCGGATCATCAATGAAGTGAAGGGAGTGAATCGAGTCACCTACGACGTGAGCTCCAAGCCGCCCGCGACGATCGAGTGGGAGTAATCGCCCCCCCGCACACGCGGCGCGCCGTGCTCGTGGCGGTGCTCGTGGCGGCGGTAGTCGCGGCGCCGGCAATTCGCAACGAATTCGTCGCGGACGATCAGTGGGTGATAGCTCACCGTCAGGTGCTCGAGGACCCGCCGTCCATCGGCGCGGTGTTACAGGAGCCCTACTGGCCGAAGTCGTTCGGCGGGGTCATGTGGCGGCCCGCGGTGATTTCGTCGTTTGCAATTGACTACCGCGTGTCGTCGAGCCCGCACTGGTTTCATGCCGTCAACATCTTCTGGACCGCGATCGCGACCGCCCTGTTCACGCTACTCGCGTGCGAGCTGGCGGGCCCAAGCGCTGGACTCATCGTCGGGCTGCTCTTCGCCGTGCATCCGGTCCACGTGGAAGCCATCGCGAACGTCGTTGGCCGTGCCGAGCTGATGGCGGGAGCGGGGTACGCCCTGGCGCTCGTCTGTGCGATCCGCGCGGCGCAGGGACGGGCGGCCTCCATCACCGGCGTCGCACTCGGCGCTGTGCTCGCGATCGGGTCGAAGGAAATCGCGGTTACCCTGCCGGCGGCAGTTTATCTCGTCGTTGCCGCCCGTGGCCTGGATCTTCGGGCCGCCTGGCGTCCGGCCGTTGCTGCCACGATGCCCATCCTGGCGTACTTCGTCATGCACCGCTTCGTCGGCATTAGAACGTTCTATGGAGGGGGCCTCGCCGTCGGGCTCGAACACCTGGGGCTCGTCCAGCGCACCTGGGCGATGGTGCCGTTGTCGCTGCAGTGGTGGCGACTCCTGCTGTTCCCGGCGCATCTCTCCGCGGACTATTCACCCGGCGAGCTGACCGTGTCCACCGGTCTCACGCTCTGGCATGTGCTTGGTTTGCTGGTCTGGATCGGGCTCGGTGTTCTCGCGTGGCGAACACGGCGGACGATTCCCGGCATCGCGGTCGGCCTCGCCTGGCTGGTGATTACGATTTCACCTGTCGCGAACGTCGTCATGCCCGGCGAATTTCTGATCGCAGAGCGCACGCTGTATCTGCCGTCGTTCGGCGTCGTGCTCGCGCTGGGCTGCGCGGTAATGGCAATCCGCTCGCCACGGCTGCGGGCGGCGATCCTCGGTATCGTCGTCGTCGCCGGGGCCATGCGCAGCATCGCCAGAGTGCCTGCGTGGCACGATGACGAGACGCATTACCAGGCGCTGCGGCGCGAGGCCCCGCGGTCCTATCGGACGCTGTGGCTCGAAGGGAAGGACGAATTCGCGGCGGGGCGCTGGAGCAGCGGGGAGCGGCTGCTGCTCACGTCGATCGCGCTGGCCCCTTCGCTCGCCGGGCCGCGCTACGATCTGGCCACGTTCTACATGCAGGCCAAGCTGTGGCAGCCTGCGGTGGCGCAGCTTCGGGCGGCCGTCGCGGTCGACAGTGCCTTCACGCCCGCGCGCGACGCCCTGCAGCAGGCGCTCCAGGCGGCGGATACCGCCCGTTAAATGTTTTTTTCTTCGAGGAGTGCCAGGAACTCGGGAGGGGTCGTCAGCTTCGCCAACCGCGGCGCCACATCCGATTCTTTCGAGAATTGCGCGATTTTGCCGAGCACCGGCAGGTACTGGTTGGATACCTCGAGCGGCGGGGCGACGATCAGAAAGAAGTAGCTCACAGGCTGGTCGTCGATCGCGCGAAAATCGATGCCTTTCAAACTGCGGCCGAACGCGCACCGCAGGCGGCTCACCACCAGGGACCGGCAGTGCGGGATCGCGATATGCTGGCCGATGCCCGTCGAGCCCAGCGTCTCACGCCGCTTCAGCATTTTGAACAGCATTCCCTGCGCCTTGTCGTCCAACTTGAGCAGCCCCACGAGCTCCTTCAGCGCCGCGTCTTTCGACGTGCTCTGGAGATCGAGCGTGATGGCATCTTCGGAAAAGAACTCTCGGAGGCGCATTCGCGCGCGAAAGGTAAATCTTGGTTGCTCCGCGCGCAACGCGCTATTACGTTCCACCGCATGCACTTCCCGTACTCGCTGGCGCACGACGTCCCGCTTTTCCTGGCTCCCATGGCGGGGGTCTCGGAATCGCCGTTCCGGCAGATCTGCCGGCGCCACGGGGCGGATGTCGTCGTTTCCGAGTTCATCTCCTCAGTCGGCATCTCGCTCGGGATCGAACGTGTGCTGGACGAGATGCGCTTCGAGCCCGTCGAACGGCCGATTGGCATCCAGATCTACGGCGCCGACGCGGGGATCATGGCCCAGGCGACGGGGATGGTGACCGAGCTGTTTGCCCCGGACTTCGTCGACATCAACTTCGGCTGTCCGGTCAAGAAAGTCGTCAAGAACAACGGTGGATCGGGCTGCCTGAAAGACATGACGCTGGTGCGGGGCATCATTCGGGCCGTGCGCGACGCGACTCGGCTCCCCGTAACGGTCAAGATCCGGAGCGGCTGGGATGAGCTGCAGCGCAATCCCGTGGATATCGCGCTGCGATGCGAAGAGGCCGGCGCGCAAGCGCTGACTCTCCATCCCCGGACCCGGACCCAGATGTATCACGGCACAGCCAACTGGGACGAAATCGCCCGGGTCGTCGGGGCGCTCACCATCCCGGTGATAGGCAATGGTGACATCCGCATGCCCGAAGACGTCCTGGCGATGCGGCAGCATACGGGCTGCGCTGGCATCATGATCGCGCGGGGCTCGTTTGGAAATCCGTGGCTCTTTGCGCAGGCGCGCGATCTGCTGGCCGGCTGCGCGAAGCGGCCGGATCCCACGCCGGCGGAGCGTTTCGCCGTGGCGCTCGAGCACGCGCGCCTGGCGCTCCGGCTGCAGGGGAACACCCGCAAGACCGCGCTCGAATTCCGGAAGCACTTCGGTTGGTACACGAAGGGGCTGCGCGACGCCTCCGAGCTACGGCAGCGCCTCTTGGCCATCGAGTCGATGGCGGAAGCTGAAGTGATCTTCAGCGAGTATCTGTACGGATCCGCGCGATCAGTGGCCGCATGAACTTCGAGCGGTTGCCGTTCGCCACGATCGATCACCTCCGGCCCATTACGCAGGGGCATCAGGAGGTGATCTTTTGTCTGGGCAAGACGGTTGGCCAGGTGGTGGCGATCGCCGAGCGGCTGGAGGTTGCGGGCGGCAGTTTTCTTGCCACGCGTGTGGACAGCGCGCAACGTCAGGCGCTCGCTGCGCGCTTTCCCCGCGTTGAAATCAACGAGTTGGGCCGCACCGCCTACCTGCCCCCCGATCCGGAGCCGGCGCCGACCGGACGCGGGACGGTGCTTATCTGCACCGCCGGCACCAGCGACCTCGCCGTGGCGGAAGAAGCGGCGGTGACCGCGCGCGCGCTCAAGAACCGCGTCGAGCGTCTCACCGACGTCGGCGTCGCGGGCATTCACCGGCTGCTGACGCAGACCGACGTCTTGCGCGCGGCCGGCGTGATCATCGTCGTGGCCGGGATGGAAGGCGCGCTGCCGAGCGTCGTGGGGGGCCTCGTGAAGGTACCGGTGATCGCGGTGCCAACGAGTGTTGGCTACGGTGCATCATTCGGCGGTCTCGCCGCGCTGCTCGCCATGCTGAATTCGTGCGCCTCAGGCGTCACCGTCGTCAATATCGACAACGGATTCGGCGCCGCGGCCGCCGCCAGCCGCATCAACCATTCGTAATCGCACACCCACGCGGCGCTGGAGCGCGCTCGCGATGCAGATCGGCGGCGCCGGCGTTGCGGCGTTCGCCATCTGGCGCGGGGCGCTGTGGAGTGTCCTGGCTGCCGCAGGAGCCGTCATCCTCGCGATCGGCTGGACCATCCGCTGGCGCCCGGGTCGCATGCGTCGCCGCGGGCCACCGCCGCTCGGATTTCTCGAAGTGCTCGAGCTGCTTCGGCGCGGCAATGGGGCGAGCGGCGGCTGGGGTGTGGGTCCGATCGATGGCCCCTTCGAGGTGTTGCGCGACGACCACGTCGAGGCGGGGCTCCGCCGGCGCGGCGCCGCGCTCGTGCAGCTCGCCTCCGTGGATGGCCGCCTGCACACTGTGCGGGACGCCGCGGGGACATATGTCGCCGTGGGCGATTTCCCGTACGGCGCAGGACTGTTGCTGCCAGATCCGGATCCTGCGCAAGCCACGATCGACGTGATTGCGGGCGAGCTGCGACGGTTCGTGGCAGGGATGCGGCTCACCGAAGACCAGGCGACTGCCGCGCGAGGCGGTGCGCGCATGCTCGCCGCTCGTCTGGCGCGTATCACGAGCGGTGCGCAGACACTCGATGGTATAGCGCGTGCGGGCGTCGAGCTGGCCGAGCAGATGGCGCAGCGGGGCGCGGCGTTGGTGCTGGCCAATGCGGACAGCGCGCGGGTGCTGGTCGTGTCCGGCGCGGCGGATCGCAGGCTCGCGGGGTTCGTGCTCGCGGTCGAGTCACCGGTCGCGCGGGCGATCGCCACCGGCGTGCCCATCGCTACGCGCGGGACGGAGGATGTATTTGGTCCCGGCGTGCCTGAGCGCCGGCGCAGCGAGCGCGCGGGCACTGCGTATCCGCTCACGGACGGCGCCGTCATCGTTGGCGCGCTCGTGCTGCTCGGGCCGCCGCTCGATCCGGACACACCGCCGGTCGACGATCTGGGCCCCCTACTGGCGGAGCTCGGCCCGCGTTTAGCCGCGGCGCGCGCGGTGCATGACGCGGAGCGCCGCGCGGTGGTGGACCCGCTGACAGGGCTGCGCAATCGCCGCGAGCTGGAGCGGGCACTTGCGGCATATGGAACGGTCGCGCGTGTACCGGCCACACTGCTCTATCTCGACCTCGATCATTTCAAACGCCTGAACGACACGCTCGGGCATCCCGCGGGTGACGCGGCGCTGAAGTTCGTCGCCCGCGCCCTCGAGTCGGCGGTTCGCGATGGCGATCTCGTCGCGCGCATCGGTGGGGAGGAGTTTGCCGTTTGGCTGCCGCGTACCCCCGTCCGGGAAGGACTCGAGGTGGCGGAGCGGATCCGCGATTCGATCGCCGGCGCGCAATGGCACTGGAGCGGCACGCCCTACCCGCTGACCACGTCCTGCGGCGTGGCGGCGTATCCGGATCCGATTGCCGATCTGCGCAATTTGCCGGCTGCGGCAGACGCCGCCCTGTACCGTGCCAAGCAGGCAGGGCGTAATCGGGTTGAAAAGGCGTCCGCAGGTCACTAAGCTTCACGCTCGTTGAGGGGGCGACAGGCTTCGACGGGTTTGGCGAGGGTACTGTTGCGTGCCCAGGTTCTCAGTCACCTGGTAAATCAACTGGGAAATTACACAAGCCAACTCTGAACTGGCTCTGGCTGCGTAAGCTTCGGCTTCACGCACCTGCGTGAGAGGCAGCCCGCCTGAGGCGGCACTCACGTATCGAAAAGTCGGGCTGGCGTGACTTGGGGCCTCAACGGGTCGCGCAAGAGATGAAAGAGGCTTGTTGCTACCAGGGCTGACAGGGCGCCGAGGTAGCGAGACCACCAAAGCCATGTCTACGCACGTAGGAGCGGTATCGGAGTCATGCTCGGACCGGGGTTCAATTCCCCGCGCCTCCATGCAGAAAGTTCGGTAACGGGAAACGAGACGTCCTCGTTTCCCGTTTCTCGTTTCCACCTCTATACAGATCGCGATCTACTTCGCGAACCTGCCATTCCTTCGTGCCGGCATCTCCGCACAGATGGCCTCGCGACCCGCCGGCGGGCCTGATCCGGCAAAATTCCTCTGGATCGGTGCGTCTTCATCCCCGTCGGTTTCGCGATTGGGTTGCTGATCGGCGGCGGGGCCGCGGCGATCTTCAAACGGTAGCGCGCGTCCGGTTCACGACGCCCGCCTCCTCGAGGGCCGCTTGGGCCGCGGCGAGGCGGGCGATCGGGATGCGGAAGGGAGAGCAGGAAACGTAGTTCATGCCGATCCGGTGACAGAATTTCACCGAGCTGGTCTCGCCACCGTGCTCGCCGCAGATCCCGATCTTCAGGTCCTGCTTGGTACTCCGCCCCAGCTTCACCGCCATCTCTACGAGTTTCCCCACCCCCGCTTGATCCAGACACTGAAACGGATCGTCCGGCAGGAGGCCGTGGTCGACATAAAAGGGCAGGAATCGGCCGGCATCATCGCGCGAGAGGCCGAACGTCGTCTGCGTCAGGTCGTTCGTGCCGAAAGAGAAAAACTCGGCTTCCTTCGCGATTGCATCGGCGGTCAGCGCCGCGCGGGGGAGCTCGATCATCGTGCCGATAAGATAGGGTACGGCCCGTCCCTCCTCGCGGAACACCTCCTGCGCGACGCGACGGATAATTTGCGCCTGGTTCACGAGTTCACGCACGTCCGCGACCAATGGCACCATAATCTCGAGCGACACCTTGGCCCCGCGGCTCGCGGCGTTACATGATGCCTGGAAGATCGCGCGCGCCTGCATTTCGGTGATTTCCGGGTGTGTGATCCCCAGACCGCAGCCGCGATGCCCGAGCATCGGATTGGTCTCCCGGAGCGACTGCACCATCCGCTCGAGTGGCGCCACCGGCACCTTGAGCTGCTTCGCGAGCGTCGCGATCTCGTCGCGGGTGTGGGGCAGGAACTCATGGAGCGGAGGATCCAGGAGACGGATGGTGACCGGGAGGCCGCCCATCTCCTTGAAGAGGCCTTCGAAGTCGGCGCGCTGAACGGGGAGTAGCTTCGCGAGCGCTCGGCGGCGGCCTTCTTCATCGGTGGCGACGATCATCTCGCGCATGAGCGTGATGCGGTCACCCTCAAAGAACATGTGCTCGGTGCGGCACAGCCCGATGCCTTCGGCGCCGAATTCCCGCGCGCGCTTGGCGTCGGCCGGAACGTCGGCGTTCGCGCGCACGCGTAGGCGCCGCCGGGCATCCGCCCAGGCCATAAGCGTTTCGTAATCCTTGCCGACTTTGGGCGTGACGAGCTTGGTCGCCCCCAGCAACACCCGCCCGCTCGTCCCGTCGACGGTGATCACTTGACCCCGCTTCACCACCCGGCCGTTGACGCGGAAGTGACCGGCGCGGGGATCCACCTCGAGGGTTTGTGCCCCGACGACGCATGTCTTGCCCATACCGCGCGCGACGACCGCGGCATGGCTCGTCATTCCGCCGCGTGCCGTCAGCACCGCCCGTGCGGCGACAATGCCATGGAAATCCTCGGGGGACGTCTCGGGTCGGACGAGGATCACGTCGCGGCCCTTTTTGTTCAGCGCTTCGGCATCGTCGGCATCGAACACGACTTCGCCCGTGGCCGCGCCTGGGGACGCTGGCAGTCCTTTCGCGAGCACCGTCACGCTAGCCTTGGGATCCACCATTGGATGAAAGAGCTGGTCGAGGTCTTGGGGCGGAATGCGCTGGACGGCCTCGTCCTCGGTGATTAGTCGTTCCTTCACCATCTCGACGGCGGCGCGCACCGCCGCGGCACCCGTACGCTGGGCGCGGCGCGTCTGCAGCATGTACAGGTGCCCGTGCTCGAACGTGAACTCGACGTCCTGTACGTCCTTGAAATGGTTTTCCAACTTGCCGGCGAGGCGCTCGAGCTCACGATAGACCTTGGCGAGCTTGCCGCGCCGCATCTTGGCTATAGGCTGCGGCGTGCGGGCACCGGAGACGACGTCTTCACGCTGCGCGTTGGTGAGAAGGTCCCAGTTCGGCACAGGTTCGCCGGTGCTGCAGTTGCGGGTAAACGCGACGCCGGTACCGCAGTCGTCGCCCATGTTGCCATAAACCATCGCCACGATGTTCACCGCCGTCCCGAGCGAGTCGGGAATGCTGTGCACGTGGCGATAATCTTGGGCACGGCGCGTATTCCAGCTTTTGAATACCGCTTCGATCGCGCCCCACAGCTGCTCCTGTGGATCGTCGGGGAACGGCCGACCGGTTCGCGTCTGCACGATCTCCTTGAAATCCCGGACGAGCGCTCGCAGATCGTCGGCGGGCAGATCGATGTCCCGCGCGACTTTGCGGCGCGCCTTGGCCGTGCTCAACACGTCCTCGAACAGGTCCTTGCCCAAGTCGAAGACAACGACGGCATACATCTGCACGAAGCGGCGGAAGGAGTCGTACGCAAAGCGCGGATTCCGGGACCGCGCGATCAGCCCCTCAACGGTGCGGTCGTTCAGGCCGAGGTTGAGAATCGTTTCCATCATTCCGGGCATGGACACCGCGGATCCGGAGCGGACCGAGACGAGCAATGGATTCTCGGGATCGCCAAAGCGCTTTTGCGTTACACGCTCGAGCTGCTTCAGATGCCGATCGACTTCGGCGTGTAACGCAGCGGGAAAGGTGCCGTGCTCGAGATAGGCGACGCAGAGTCTTGCAGAGATCGTGAAGCCGGGAGGGACGGGGAGCCCCAGATTTGCCATCTCGGCGAGGCCCGCGCCCTTGCCGCCGAGGATGTCGCGCATGGCGGCCGAGCCATCGGCGCGGCCATTGCCGAAGAAATAGACGTAGCGTTCGACCGAAGGCATGGGGTAGCTGTACTACCCCCGACCGTCTAAACCGCCATCGTCACCTGTATCGGGGCTGCTTGGCGCGCTTTCGCTTCGGCGGGAATCGCGGTGGGATATTGGCCCGAGAAGCAGGCATGACAGAACGTGCTGGTGTCGCCTCCCCCCCCGGCGGCACGCAGCATGCCATCGAGGGATAGATACCCCAGCGTGTCGACCCCCAGATGTCTGCGAATCTCCTCGAGGGAATGTGTCGAGGCGATCAGCTCGGACTTGGTGGGCGTATCGATGCCGTAGTAGCAGGGACCGGTGATTGGAGCGGATGCCACGCGGAAATGCACCTCGGCCGCGCCTGCCTGACGGATCATCTGGACGAGCTCGCGGCTGGTGGTACCGCGGACGAGCGAGTCATCCACCACGACCACCTTCTTGCCAGCCAGCACTTCGCGCACCGGGTTGAACTTGATCTTCACTTTCGCGTTGCGGGCCGCCTGCGTCGGGTTGATGAACGTGCGGCCGACGTAGTGATTGCGGATCAGCGCGTGCTCGAGCTTGAGTCCCGATTCTTCGGCAAACCCGAGCGCCATCGCGTTGGAGGAGTCGGGAACGGAAAAGACGCACTCGGCCGAGGGTGCCGGATGCTCGCGGGCCAGCTCCCGGCCTAGTGCGCGTCGTACGCGGTCCACCGACCGCCCGAAGATCGTGCTGTCGGGCCGGGAGAAGTAGACGAGCTCAAAGACGCAGCGCTGATGCCGCTGGGCCGGCAGCGAGGGCAGCCGGTCGACGTCGGGAGGGGAGCCTTGAATGCGAAGAAACTCACCGGGCTGCAGCTCCCGCACGGTCGTCGCGCCAATGAGATCGAGCGCGCACGTTTCCGACGCCACCACATAACCCTCGCCGAGCTTGCCGAGCCACAACGGGCGGAAGCCGCGCGGATCGACGATGGCATACAGCGTGCGTCCGATCGTGACGACAAGCGAGTATGCGCCTTCGACGCGTTCCAGCGCATCGAGCAGTTGATCCTCCGGCTCGCGCGCTTCGGAGCGGGCGATGAGGTGAATCAGCACTTCGCTGTCGGACGAGGTCTGGAAGATGGAGCCTTTGGCGACGAGGTCGGCGCGCAGCACGTCGGCATTGGTGAGATTGCCGTTGTGTGCGAGCGCGAGCGGCCCTTCGTGGTAGCCGGCGAGAATCGGCTGCGCATTTGCCAGGACCGAGGAGCCGGCGGTGGAATAACGCGTATGCCCGATGGCGACGTCCCCCGGCAGAGCGGCCAGGACGGTCTCGCCAAAGACATCAGACACGAGGCCCATACCGCGATGGGCGCGCGCCACGCCGCCGCCGTCGACGGCCACGACCCCAGCCGATTCCTGGCCGCGATGCTGCAGGCTATAGAGCCCGAGGTACGTGATCCGGGCCGCTTCCGGGATGCCCGCTACACCAATGATGCCGCACATGCTGCGATCAGTCTCCCATACGTCGTGGAATGGCGGTGAAATATACCTCGCGCAGGCGCACGATTGGCTCGTCGATGCGTCCGTCTCGCAGCACGATGCGGAAGGCGCCGCCGGGGGTTCCGACCGTACCCACACGAGCAGCCGGCACACCGAGCTCACCTGCCAGAGCTTGAACCGCACCCGCCCGCTCCGGCGCGCAGGTGATGACGGCCCGGCCATGCGACTCGCTGAAAAGCACGTCGTGCGGCGTGAGTGGTGCGGCGTATGCCGTGAGGTCCACGTCCATGCCGTAACCGTGTTGCTGGTAAGGCCCACCCATCGCTACTTCGGCCACTGCGACGGCGAGGCCGCCATGAGAACAGTCGT
>JBHEMG010000037.1:0-4171 GCA_046262715.1 Gemmatimonadales bacterium | reverse complement strand
GCGCAGTGGTATCCCAAGGTCGTCGTGTACGACAAGTACGGATGGGAAGACCATCCGCTGTATCCGGGCGGCGAGTTTTACGGCGAGTTCGCGAGCTTTGACGTCACGCTGGATGTCGCGGCTGATCAAGTAATCGGGGCGACCGGTGTGCCGATCGAGGGCGACCCCGGCTGGGACCGAGCCAATCGCGGCGGGCCGATCGATTATCAGCGCGGTTGGTACGGCCCATCCGCCCATCCGTCCATCCGCCCGACATGCACTGCATCTCCAGGTCGCAAGTGTGTACGGTTCTACGCCGATTCGGTCCATCATTTCGCGCTGTCGCTCAATCCCGACTATCGCTACGAAGAAGGGCGCTACAAGGACGTCGTCGTACGTGTGCTGTACCAGCCCGGCGACACCGCGACGTGGGGGAAGGGCATCGCCGTCCGCAATACGGAGATGGCGCTCTCCTGGCTCGACTCGCTGTACGGCAAGTTTGCCTGGCCGCAGATCACCAACGTGCATCGCATCGAAGGCGGCGGCACCGAATTCCCCATGATGATCATGGACGGCAGCCCCGGACTCGGCCTGATCGTTCATGAGCTGGGCCATAACTACACGATGGGGATTCTCGCCAACAACGAATGGCGCGAGGGATGGCTGGACGAAGGCTTCACCAGCTTTCAAACGGGGTGGTACTTCGAGACGCATGGCTTCGGCCCCGGATACCCCGGCATCGAGGGGGACATCCTCTTCTGGGACCTGGACCGCTGGAGCGAGCCCGTCTCGATGGTCAGCGATCGCTACCGCGATTTCACCACGTATAACACGATGATCTACGAGAAGGGCCAGCTGTTTTTCGAGCAGCTGCGCTACGTCGTGGGCGACGACGTGATGCGCAAGATCCTGCGCAGCTTCTACGCGCGCTATCGCCTGAAGCACGTGGACGAGAACGCGTTCCGAAGCGTCGCCGAAAATGTGGCGCGGATGGATCTGCGCTGGCTCTTCGCGCAGTGGCTGCACGGCACGCCACAGATCGATTATCAGCTGACGAAAGTACAGCGGCACCGGACGGTTGACGGCCGCTGGCGGACGACCCTCACGATCGACCGGCTCGGCGACGGCATGATGCCGGTCGAGATCGGCGATGCCGACACGATCTACGCGCGCACGAGCGGCGAGCCGCTCCAGGAACGCGTGGAATTCGTCACCGCAAAGAAGCCCGGCCGCCTGGTCCTGGATCCGCGCCTGCGCGCGCACGATTGGAACGCGCTCAACAACCGCGAGCGCCGGGGGCTGTTCGGCTCACGCGGCGGCGCATTGCTGTTGCTCGACAATCCCACAAAGAATCCGTCGCGGCGAGATCGCATCGTCACGGGCCTCCTGCCGCTCGTCTGGTACAACGATCACGGCGGCTGGACTGGCGCGCTGCGCTCGCGCTCCAACTACCTCGGCCGCTTCGAGAAAAACGTGCTGGCGTATTCGTACGGCTTCGGCCCGGACGCCACGCATCCCGAAGGCTTCTATGCCCGCTTCGGCAATCCCGTGAGCCGGCCAATGCCGCGCACCGACGCGAGCGCCGCCACCTGGAGCGTGGAAGGCCGCTCCGGGATCGCGGTCCATGCGGACCGATCGTTGATCGAGCACCTGAGTTTCGGCCCCGACAAACACGCCGGCTTCGACGCCATCTGGATGGCCGTGAGCGACACCGGGTACGTGGACCGCAGACTGTGGGACAACGCCGGGACGGTCGAGGCGGGCCCGTGGGCGTCGATCACGAGCCGGCGCGGCAACAAGATCTGGACGGGGCGCTTCGGCCTGCGAGCCGGGCTGGTGTATCGCAATCCCGGTCCTGGCGTGGCAGCGGACCGGCGCTACGACGTGGAAGGATTTGGCCGCGCTACCGGTGCAGTGAGCGTGCGCGCGCCTTTCCTCCTACGGAGCATGCTGGGCGTGCGATTGTTTGGCGGCGGCTACTGGGCCAAACACGATCCGCCGCTGCAGCGCCGCATCATGGTGGCCGGCGCCGATCCCTATGAGACTTTCACCAATCCCTTGCTGCGCAGCCGCGGCGCGCTCTTCGTGCGGCCCGACTTCCATTATCACGCCCCGGGTGACGCAAATCTGCGCGCCTTCAATCCGGCGCTGGGCGGCCGCTGGGCCGTGGCGGTGAATCTCGAAGCGACGAAGACGCTGTTCCAGGGATTCGCGCTCGAAGGATTCGCCGATGCCGGCGTGGTCGATGCACTCAAGGGGCTGTACGACGGCGGCGTCGGGATCGTGAAGCGCTTCCATATCAATGAGCTCTCCTGGACCACGCGTCTCGAATTCCCGTTCGTCGTGAGCCGGTGGAATGACGCCGCCGATGTACAGACCAACCGTCGCCTGGCCTTCCGCTGGCAGGTGAGTCTGGAGCCGAGTTTCTGAACGAGCGGCGCGCCTTCTTCCAGGACACGATCGGCCGGCTGCTGCATGAGGTGGCGCGCCGCACCGAGGAGCGCGTCGCGCCCAAACGGTGGTTCCGGCCCCCGGGCGCCGTCGAGGAAATGGCGTTCGTGGCGGCGTGCACGCGCTGCGGCGATTGCATCGACGTCTGTCCCGTCCACGCAATTCTCAAAATGCCGGCCAACGGCGGCGGCCTCGCGACCGGCACGCCGTACATCGATCCGGCATCGCGAGCCTGTATCGTCTGCGAGGACATGCCGTGCGCGGCGGCGTGCGAGACGGGTGCCCTCACCAGTCTGCCGTGGGCGGATGTGCGCATGGGCGTGCTCGAGCTCGACCCGGCGCGCTGCATCACATTCCAGGGCGCGGAGTGCGGCGTGTGCGCGCGCGCCTGTCCGGTGGGCGAGGCGGCGCTCGCGCTCGACGAACGAGGCCGCCCCGTCCTCAAGCCGGAAGGATGCGTCGGGTGCGGGGTATGTGTGACCGCATGCGTGACGCTGCCCTCGTCGCTGAAATTGCGGCTCGCGTGAGCAAAGTTCCTTACCGCATCACAAAGCCCTGGGGGTATGAAATCATTTGGGCTCATAGCGACCGCGATGTGGGAAAGATCCTGCATGTCGACGCTGGCCACGTCTTGTCGCTCCAGTACCACAACGTGAAGGACGAGACCATCTACGTGTTGACGGGCGAGATCATTCTTCGCTTAGGGCAGGGTGAGCAGCAAAGCGAGCGCCGCATGCGCGCGGGGGAGTCGCTGCACATTCCCCCCAAACAGATCCATCAGTTCGAGGCCGTGATCGCGACGGACCTGCTCGAGGCCTCGACGCCCGAGCTGGACGACATCGTGCGGCTCAAAGACCGCTACGGACGGGTACCACCGAAATGAAAGTCATCATGCCGATGGCCGGGAAAGGCACGCGGCTCCTGCCGCTGACCAAGCGTGTCCCCAAGCCCCTCGTGAACGTCGCGGGCCGTCCCGTCATGGACTACGTCATGGACGCGCTGCGGCGCGCGGGCCAGCTCGAAGAGCTGATCATCATCACCGGCCACTTGAAGGAAAAGGTGGAGCAGTACGTCCGGAAGAATTACGACATCCCCGCGCGCTTCATCGAACAGAAAGTTCTGGACGGGACCGCGGGCGCGGTGAATCTGGCGCGTCCCTACGTGGACGGCCCCGTGATCGTCATTTTCGTGGACACCTTGTTCGACGCCGACCTGTCGATCGTCCAGTCGTCCAAGGCCGACGGCATCATCTGGACGAAGGAAGTCGTGGACTATCAGCGCTTCGGTGTGGTCGTCACCGATCAGCAGGGCTACATGACGAAGATCGTCGAGAAGCCGTCTACGCCGATCTCTCGGCGCGCCAACATCGGACTGCAGTACGTAAAGGACTGGCGCACCTTGTTCGACGGCATCGAGCATGTCCTCAAGAGCACGCCGGGGAAGGGTGGCGAGTTTTATCTCACCGATGCGTTCCAGTACATGGTAGATCAAGGAAAGAAGCTGCTCGTCAGCGAAGTCGGCGGGTGGTACGACTGCGGCAAGGTGGACACGTTGCTCGAGACCAATCAGCATCTGCTCGAGAATGGCCGCGGGCGACGGCCTGCCACGGTACCGGCGGGTGTGAAGATCAACGATCCCGTCTACATCGAAGACGGGGTGACGCTCAAGGACTGCACGATCGGGCCCAACGTCGCGGTCGAGTCCGGCAGCAGCATCGAGGGCAGCACCGTTGCGAACAGCA
>JBHEMG010000036.1:0-6493 GCA_046262715.1 Gemmatimonadales bacterium | reverse complement strand
AGCCCGTGGTTGAAGTACTCGCCGTCGTCGCACGTCTTGTCGCCGCACAGGGAACCGGAGTGCGCGCGCATAAAGCGGCGCGCGATCGCATCGAGCTGCCGCATCGTCACGCCCGGACGCACGGAGTCGAACGCCGCCTGCTGCGCCCCCAGCACGAGATCGTAGATCGCTTTTTGGCGCGGCGTGAAGCGCCCATTGAGCGGAAAGGTGCGCGTCACATCCGCCGTGTACTGGCCCCACTCGGCGGCCGCGTCGATGACGACCATCTCGCCTGTTTCGGTACGGCGGCGGTTCACGTCGTAGTGCAGTGTCGTCGAGTTGGGGCCGCTGCCCACGATCGATGGGTATCCGAGGCGATCGGCGCCGTTGCGGCGGAATCCGTCCTCCAGCACGGCTTCCAGCTCATACTCGTACATGCCGGGCCGGGCGGCGCGCATGGCAGCGATATGTCCGGCAACGCTGATGTCGACGGCGCGGCGCAGCCGCGCGATCTCGTCGGCGTCTTTCACCACGCGCATCGAATCGACGATCGGCAGCACGTTACGGACGTCCGCGCCGGAGAACGTCAAATCGGCGATGCGTCGATCGTCCTTGGTAGCGGCATGGAGCGGCACGTACATCGGAACGCCGCGCGCGAACTGCGCGCGTTGCAGGCGGCCATCGAGCGAATCGAGCGGCAGGATCGTCGCGATGCCGGAGAGCCGTACCGCCACGCTGTCGGGGCCGATCCGCAGTCCCGTCCAGCGTTCGCGCGACGGCGTGCGCGCCGGAAGAAACAGCACGGTCTCGAGCGAGTCGGGGCCGCGCGCGCTCAGCAGCAGCCAGGCGTCCTGCGTCTCGAGCTCGGTGAAGTAATAGAACGTGTTGTCCTGGCGAAAATCGTTGTCCTGCACGTAGTCCTGCTCGATGTTGCGCTCGTGCGCCGCGGGCAGCAGCACGACGCCGCGGCCGATGCGCCGCAGCAGGGCGCGGCGACGCGTCGCAACCGCGGCGGTATCGACCGGCCGCCCCATGCCCGGAAGCTCCGGAACGACACTGTAGACCCCGATGGGCGGTGCGGACTGCGCGCGGGCAGCGTGCGCGGCGACGACGCCGAGCGCGGCCACTATCGCCAGTGTCATGATTCGCATGAGACACAATCTACACGCGCTTGACGTGACTCGCGTTCCCGAGCGAAACTATTGCACCCATGACCATCAACTCGGCCCTGACCCACGCGGAAGCGGAGCGGCTTGCCGCGCGGATCGCGGACCTCGAACACGAGCGCAAGCATCTCCTCGCCGTGATCGAGATCCTGAAGGAAGCGTCGAGCTCCTTGCATTTCATTGACATCCTCCAGTCGACCGCGCGCAAGCTGGGCGAGTCGTTCGGTCTCGATCGCTGCTCGATCTTCCTCGGCGAGAAGGGCGGCCGCCAGGTGCGACTCGTCGCTTCGTACGAAGACCCGACGATTCGCAATTACGTGGTCGATCTCGAGCGCTACCCCGAGCTGAAGCGCGCGATGCAGAGCGGCGAGACGGTCTTCATTCCGGACGCCGCCAACGACCCCTCGCTCCGACATGTCAAAGGCGAGCTGATCAATCGCCGCGTGAAGTCGATCACGGTCGTCCCGATCACGTGGCGGTCGGTCGCCATCGGCGCGATTTTTCTGCGCACCTTCCGCGACGGACCCACCTTCTCCGACGCCGACGTGCGGTTCGTGCAGGTCGTGGCGTCCCTCACCGCGCAGAGCCTGCGCAACGCGCACCGCTACGAGCGTCTCGCCCAGCGCCAGCACGAAACCGGCGATCAGCTCCGCCACATGGAGCTCGAACGCGTCGCCTTGCTCGCCTTCTTCCGGCGGCTGTTCGAAACGTTCGGCGCGCGCGAAGGGGCGTGGGGAGAAACGCTGCTGCCCAAAGCCAGCGCCGACGAGCTCGACCGCCTGGTCGGCGTGGCGATGGCCGTGATTCAGGAAGAAGCCAAAGGGCGGTGAAGGCGGGGGCGGCTCGTGCCGCTGAGCTGCGGCGCATTCTGGAGCGGGCGAACCACGCGTATTACCTCCTCGACAAGCCGGAGATGTCGGACGCCGAGTACGACCGGCTGTTCCGGGAGCTGCACAGCCTCGAAACCGAGCATCCCGAGCTGCGCACGTCGGATTCCCCCACGCTGCGCGTGGGCGGCGAGCCCGCCACGTCGTTCCGCAAGCATCGCCATGTCGTTCCCATGCTGTCGCTCACGAACGCGTTCACGGAGGACGAGCTGCGCGAGTGGGAAGAGCGCAATGCGCGCCTCGTGCCCGAAGTCCGCGAAGCAGCCTACACGCTCGAGGTGAAGATCGACGGGGCCGCCGTGAGTCTGACGTACGAGGACGGCGTGCTCGCCACCGGTGTGACGCGGGGCAACGGCATCGAGGGCGAGGATGTCACGACCAACCTCCGAACCGTGCTCGACCTGCCGTTCCGGTTGCGGGGCAAAGGCTGGCCCAAGAAGATGGAAGTCCGGGGCGAGGTCTACCTGCCCAAGAGCCAGTTCGCCAAAGTGAACCGCGAGCGCGAGAAGGCGGGTGAGCCGCCGTTCGCCAACCCGCGCAATGCGGCCGCCGGAGCGCTCCGCCAGCTCGATCCCAAGATCACCCGCGCGCGCGGGCTTCGCGTCTTCACCTTCCAGGTCGAGGCGCCCGGCCACCGGCTCGCGGTCGACTCGCAAGAGGAGTTATTGGAGACCCTGCTCGAATGGGGACTGCCCGTCGAGCCGAACCACACGCGCGTCTACGGACTCGATGCCGCCCATGCGGCGATTGCGACGATGCAGGCGCTGCTGCCGACACTGGATTACGGCGCCGACGGTGTCGCGGTCAAAGTCGACAACCGCTCACTCTACGCCGAGCTCGGGACGATCGGCAATCGCGAGCCGCGCTGGGCGATCGCCCGCAAGTTCGCCCCTGAAGTGCAAGTCACGAAGCTGTTGGAGATTCGGATCAACGTTGGGCGCACCGGCGCGCTTAATCCCTACGCGGTGCTCGAGCCCGTCGAGATCGGCGGCGTGACGGTCTCCAACGCGACGCTGCACAACGCCGACCTGATCGAAGCGAAGGACATTCGCGAGGGCGACTGGGTGGAGGTCACTCGCGCCGGCGAGGTGATCCCGCAAATCCTCGGTCCGGTACGCGACAAGCGACCCACCAGCGCGAAGCCCTATCGCATGCCGGAGCAGTGTCCCAGCTGCGGCTCACAGGTAGAGCATCCGCATGATGAGGTGATGACGTATTGCCCGAATATCTCCTGCCCGGCACGCATCCTCGAGTCGATCGTGCACTTCGCAAGCCGCAGCGCGATGGACATCCGCGGCCTGGGATACGAGCGCGTGCGCGCGCTGCTCGACGCCAAGCTCATCGATGATGTCGCCGACCTCTATGTGCTGACGCCGCCGCGGCTCCTGATGCTCGAGGGCTTCGCGGAGAAATCGGCGCAGCAGCTCGTGGACGCGATCACCGCGTCCAAAGCGCAGCCGCTCGCCTCGCTCCTGTTTGCGCTCGGCGTCCGCCACGTCGGCGAGCAGGGGGCAAAGCTCCTGGCGCGCCACTTCGGCACCATGAAAGCGCTCTCCAGCGCCTCCGCGGAGGAGGTGGCCGAGGTCAAAGGCGTCGGACCCGCGATTGCCGAGGCGGTCGCGGGATTTTTCAAGGATCCGCGAAACCGGGACGTGTTGAAGCGCCTGAAGGATTCCGGGCTGACCCTGCAGGACACCGCGACCGCGACCGGCCCGCGGCCGCTCACCGATCAGACCTACGTCGTCACGGGGACGCTGCCGACCCTGTCACGCCAGCAGGTACGCGACCTCATCGAAGCCGCCGGCGGGCACGTTTCGGACAGCTTGTCGAAAAAGACCACCGCGCTCGTCGTGGGAGCGGACCCGGGGTCGAAGCGCGACAAGGCCGCGGCGCTCGGCGTGGAGCAGATCGATGAGGCGGAACTCTTGCGCCGCGCGAACCGCAAACCCTAAGTTGCTTTGCCATATGACCGTTCCCAGCATCCTCCGCCAGCTGCACACGAGTCTCGCCTCGCACGCACCCGATCAGGTGGTGGCCATTCTGCAGGAGGCCGGCTACGCCGCGGGCGCAGGCTTGTTCACGGCGTTCGCGGCGGCCAATAACCCCACCGATCTCGATGCCGACCTGCTGGGCGAGACCTTGTCGGAGTTTTTCAGCAGCAGCGGATGGGGGACGATGACCTTGAGCCCGATCGGCAACGGCGCCCTCGCGCTCGACTCGAGTGATTGGGTCGAAGCCGATCCCGGCACGGCACAAACGCCGATGTGCTTCTTCTCGGCGGGAATGCTCGCCGACTTCTTGGGCCGCCTGTCGGACGAGACGATCGCGGTGATGGAAGTGGAGTGCCGTAGCCGTGGGGATGCGCGCTGCCGGTTTCTGTCGGCAACGCCGGAGGTACTGCAGCGTGTGTATGAGGATATGACGGCGGGACGTACGTATGAGGAAGCGCTGAAGTAGCTACCGGCTGGCGATATTCACTCCGTCGAGTAGCAGTGAGGGCGACCAGCGCGATCCCAACCACCGCCCATCGTTTCCAACGCCCCCAATGCGTTTCAGCAGCTCGTACGCATTCCCCGCCACCGCCGCATCCTTGACGCGGCCAGTCACTTCGCCACGCTGCACGCGATAGGCGAGGCCGACCGGATGGCTGAACGCACCGCTGATGACGTTCCCTTGCCCCACGCCGATCAGATCGTCCACGATCAAGCCGTCGTCGATGTCGCCGATCAACCCGCCGCCCAGTCCTGCGGTCGGTCCCCCATGCGGCCCACCGGCACCGTTCGCCACCCGAAACACGACGTTCGTGTATCCGATGTGCGGCTTGCCGAATACGCCGCGCCGGCCGTTGCCGGTGCTCTGCGTCTTCGCGCGCGCCGCTGTCTCGAGATCATAGATGAAGCGTCCGACCGCGCCGTGCTCGACCAGACCGGTGGCGCGCGACGGCACGCACTCATCGTCGACAGGGCGCGAGCCGGGGCGGCCTGGGGTCAGCGGATCGTCGATAATCGAGAGCCGCTGGTCGAACATCAGCTCGCCCACTTTCCCAGCGAGCGGCGAGCTCCCCTGCAGCACGGTCTTGCCGGACAGTGCCTGCTCGAGCGGCAACACGACGGCCGCGAGTCCGGCGGGAGTGAAGATGACCGGCAGCGCTCCGTCCGGTGGCGCCACGATCTTCAACGCTGCCGTGAGCCGGGTCTCGACGGAGCGGACCAGTGCCTCGAGATCGGCGTCGGTCGGCATGTCGGCCCCGACGTATTGATCGTACACCATCAGCACATCGTCGCCGGCGATGCGGGTGATGTCGGCGGTGACGGCGATGCCTGTGGCGCGGTACTCCCCGCGCGCGCCGGCCGTGTTACCGACGGCGGTATCGGCCACTTCCCGCTCCACGGCGACGTTCACCTGGCAATCCGGCCGGGCGAGTCGCTCGACGAGCCGCCGGCCCATCTGAATCAGATCTTCGAGCGACGCGTTCGCGGTGCGGTCGAAGAAGGTGGGAATGCGCGGTGGCGCGGCGCCGGCGCCGTTCGGAAAGGCGAGCTCCACGCGCTCACCCAGCTCCGCCGAAGCGCGCGCCCGCGCGATCAAGGCCTCGACGTCGGGCTCGGCGGTGGTCGTTCCCGCCACACCCATGCGGCCGTTCGCCAGGACCCGCAGGTTGAGTCCCGCTTCTTCCGAGATGCCCGCGGCCTTGAGCCGTCCCGACACGAACCCGACGGCGGTCTGCTCCTCGCGCCGCCACAACGCATCGGCGCCGTCGACCTTCCCGCGCGCGCGCTCGAGCAGGGGCTCGATCATGCGTCCCCGCCGATGAGCGCTTCTTCGATGCGCACGTGTGGCGCGCCTTCCGTGACCGGGAGCGGGAACTGCCCGCCCTTGCCGCAGCCGCCGCCCATCTGATTCCAGGTAAAATCACCGGCGATGTGATCGATGCGGTCGAGCGTCTGAAACAGATTGCCGGCCAGCACGACGTCTTTCACGAGCTCGGCGACTTTCCCGTCGCGGATCATGTATCCCCAGCCGGCGGTAAAGGAGAAGTTCTCCAGCATCGTCTGGCCGCCGAAGGCGCCGCAGGCGTACACGCCGAGCTTGATGTCACTGATCAGGTCCTGAAAGCCGACGCCCTTTTTGCCTGGGGCGATGTAGGTGTTCGTCATGCGAACGATCGGCGGGTGGCGGAACGAGATCGCGCGGGCGTTTCCGGTCGGGCGCTCCCCCAGGGCCGCCGCCGTCTCGCGCGAGTGTAGACGACCGACGAGGATGCCTTCCTTGATCAGCGGCGTATCCTGCGTCGGTGTGCCTTCGTCGTCGTAGGGCAGCGTGCCGCGCAGACCGGAGGCGGCGCCGTTGTCGCCGACGTTCAACACCGGTTTCCCGAAGCGGCGGCCCAGCGTCATCATTTCGCGCGCCTGCGGGTTCTCGTACACGAAATCGGCTTCCGACAGATGCCCGAAGGCTTCA
>JBHEMG010000035.1:0-5706 GCA_046262715.1 Gemmatimonadales bacterium | reverse complement strand
GACCGGCCCGCTGCACGTCGGTCACGGACGCGGTGCCGCGCTCGGTGACGGGATCGCCGCGTTGCTCGAATGGACCGGCTGGGCGCTGACGCGCGAGTTCTACGTCAATGACGCCGGCACGCAGATCGATAAGCTGGCGCGTTCGCTCTGGGCACGTGTGCAACAGGCCGCGGGACGCCCCGCCGCGATCCCCGATGGCGGCTATCATGGCGAGTATCTCGCGGAGCTAGCCCAGGACATTTTCAAGAAGGAGGGGAAGCGCTTCGCCGATCTCTCCGAGGCGGACGGCGTCCGCCGCTGCCGCGAGATCGGTGTGCAGACGCAGCGCGCTGAGCAGGACAAGGACCTCGCCGACTTCGGCGTGCGCTTCGACGTCGTGTCACTCGAGTCGTCGATCTACGAACGGGGGATGATCGACGCGGCCCTCGCCGAGCTCGACAGGCAAGGGCACACCTTCACCTCCGAGGGGGCGTTGTGGCTCCGCACCACCGCGCTCGGCGACGACAAAGATCGCGTCCTGAAGAAGAGCGATGGCACGTATACCTATCTCGTCCCCGACATCGCGTATCACCGCGACAAGCACGAGCGTGGGTTCGTGCGGGCGATCGACGTCTGGGGCGCCGATCACCACGGTTACATCCCGCGCATGCGCGCGGCCTTGCAGGCGCTCGGCTATCCGCCCGACTTCCTGCATGTCGAGATCGTGCAGCTCGTGCGCGTGATGCGCGGCGGGGAAGAGGTGCGCTTCTCCAAGCGCAGCGGCGATTTCGTGTCGCTGCGCGACCTGTTCGAGGAGACCGGCGTCGACGCCGCGCGCTACTTCTTTCTCATGAAGCGCGGCGACTCGCAATTCGTGTTCGACGTCGACTTGGCCAAGAGCCAGACCGAGGAAAATCCCGTCTTCTACGTGCAGATGGCCCACGCGCGCATGAGCGGCATCTTCCGCGTGGCGGCGCGCGATCCGGCCGATGTCGCCGTGGACGGGGTCGATCTCGCCGCGCTCACGCAGTCCGAGGAGATCGCGCTCATCAAGGAATTGACGGAGTTTCCCGAGGTAGTGCAGCGTGCCGCCGCCGCCTACGAGCCCCATCGCATCACGGGCTATCTGGACGGGCTGGCCCGGATCGCTCACGCGTGGTATCACAAGTACCGCGTGTTGGGCGAGCCCGAGGAGGCCGCCCGCCTGGTCCTCGCGCGCGCCGTGCGGCAGGTGCTCGCGAACGGTCTCACTCTCTTGGGGATTCGCGCCCCGGAACGGATGTAGCGTGAGTCTGCTCGTCGTCGGTTCGATCGCGCTCGATTCCGTCATCACGCCTTTCGGCGAAACCGCCGATACCCTCGGCGGAGCGGCGGTGTTCTTCGCCATGGCCGGCGCCGTTCTGCACCCCGTGCAGGTCGTCGGCGTCGTCGGCAGCGACTTCCCCGAAGCCCACCTCAAAACGCTGGCCGCGCGCGGGGTGGACCTGGCCGGCGTCGAGCGCCAAAAAGGTGAGTCGTTCCGCTGGAAAGCGCGCTACTCGTACGACCTCAACAGCCGCGAGACACTGGAGACGCGCCTCGGCGTGTTTGCGCAGTTTCAGCCGCGCATCCCCGACAAATTCCGCGACGCGCAGTACGTCTTTCTCGGCAACATCGACCCCGAGCTCCAGCTCAACGTGCTCGACCAGGTGAAAGCGCCGAAGTTGGTCGCCTGTGACACGATGAATTACTGGATCCAGGGGAAAAAAGACCTGCTGCTCGAGCTGCTCCGTCACATCGACATCCTGATGGTCAACGACTCCGAAGCGCGCGAGCTCTCGGGTGACTGGAACATCTATCGCGCCGCGCATTGGATTCTGGGCCGCGGTCCCAAGATGGTCGTGATCAAACAGGGTGAGCATGGCGCGCTGCTGGTCGATCCCGAGACGACGTTCAAGGCGCCGGCGTATCCGCTGCAGCAGGTCTTCGATCCGACGGGCGCGGGCGACGCGTTCGCGGGCGGCTTCATGGCCCACGTGGCGCGCACCGGGGATATCTCCTTCCCCAATCTGCGCCGCGCCATGATCTACGGATCGGCGATGGGATCGCTCGCGGTGGAAGCATTCGGCGTGCAGCGGCTCGAACGCATCACGCTTCAGGAGGTGCGGGGCCGGGTGAAAGCGTTTCGCGATCTCGTCCATTTTGCCCTGGACGGCGAAGAGTGACGAAAGCCGATCGCTACGCCGCCGCGGGCGTCAAGCTCGACACGGCGGACGAGGCGAAGCGCCGCATCGCGGAGCTCGTCCGCTCGACCCGCACGCCACTCGCGCGCGGCCAGGTCGGTGGCTTCGGCGGCATGGTCCGTGTGCCGGAGGGTTACACGAAACCGGTGCTCGTCATGTCGACCGACGGCGTGGGGACCAAGGTGCTCGTCGCCGCCGCCGCCGGCGTCCACGACACGGTGGGCGAAGATCTGGTCAATCATTCCGTGAACGACATCCTCGTGCACGGCGCCACACCGCTGGCGTTTCTCGACTATATCGCCACCGGGACGCTGGTGCCGGAGATCGCCGCCGAGATTGTCAGCGGCGTCGCGCGCGGCTGCACAGCGCACGACATGACGCTGGCCGGCGGCGAGACCGCGCAGCTGCCCGACATCTATGCAGACGGACAGTACGATCTGGCCGGCGCGATCGTCGGCGTCGTCGAAGAGGACAAAGCGCTCCACGGCGACCGCGTTGCGCCCGGCGATCAGATCATCGGGTACGCCTCCACCGGACTGCATACCAACGGCTACACGTTGGCGCGCAAAATCGTGTTCGAGTGGATGAAGCTCAGTGTGGACGACCCGTTTCCCGAGACCGGTCAATCGGTGGCCGAGGTCCTGCTGGCCGTGCATCGCAGCTATTTCAGCGCGGTGCAACCGGTGCTCGGCGCGGTGCATGCGCTCGCGCATATCACCGGAGGCGGGATTCCGGGCAATCTCGTGCGGGTGCTGCCAACCGGCATGCAGGCCGTCATCGATGCCGGCAGCTGGCCGTGGCCGGCGCTGTTCCGTGTGCTGATGCGCGCCGGTCAGGTGAGTCGCGACGAGATGCGGCAGGTGTTCAATCTCGGCGTCGGCATGATCGCAGTCGTGTCTCGTGAGGATGTCGAGGCGACCGTGCGAGCGGCTGAGCGCGTGCGCGTGCCGGCGTGGATCATCGGTGAGGTTCGCGCGAGCGGCAAAGGAGCGGCCCCGGCTCCCACGGTTCGATTTGAAGAGCGATAACGCGCGGGACGAGGCCGTCGCCATGCGCCGGGCGCTCGAGCTCGCGTGGCGCGGATGGGGGCACGTCTCGCCCAATCCACTCGTGGGCGCCGTGGCCTTGCGGGGTGATGAGGTCGTGGCCGAGGGATGGCATGCGGCGTTCGGCGAACCGCACGCGGAGCTCAATGCCTTGCATACCGCGGGCGAGAAGGGGCGCGGCGCCACGCTGGTGGTCACGCTCGAGCCGTGCGCGCACCACGGGAAGACGCCGCCCTGTACCGATGCGATCCGTGCCGCGGGGGTGCGGCGTGTCGTTGCCGCGGTGCGCGATCCCGACGCCGAGGCGCGAGGCGGCATCGAGGTGCTGAAGCGCGCCGGTATTGAGACCGCCGTCGGCCTCCTGGCCGAAGAAGCGGCTGCGCTCAACGCGCCCTTTCTGTTCACGCGGCTGCAGACCGACCGGCCCTTCGTCGCGCTGAAACTCGCGACGTCCATCGACGGCCGCATCGCCGACGCGGGCGGCCGCTCGCAGTGGATCTCCGGTCCCGAAGCGCGCGACCATGTGCATTGGCTGCGCGCGGGCTTCGACGCCATCGCGGTGGGCGGAACCACCGCGCTCACCGACAATCCCCAGCTCACGGCGCGCGGCGGTCTGACGCCGCGCAAACCGCCGGTGCGTATCGTGTTCGATCGGCGCGCGATGCTCAATGCGGGCGTCTCGCTGGTGCAGACCGCGCGCGAGGTGCCGACGTGGGTCGTCGCCTCCCCGGAGGCGCCGATGGCCAACGTCTCGGTGCTCGAGGGCAATGGTGTGCGGGTCTTTCGTCCCGAGACGCTCCACCAGGCCTTCGCGCAGCTCCGCCTCGCGGGGATTCAGTCGCTGTTGTGTGAGGGGGGTGGGGCACTGGGCACCAAGCTGCTCGCCGACGGCCTGGTGGACCGGCTGTACTGGGTCCAGGCACCGGTATGGCTCGGGGAAGGCGCGGTGCCGGCATTTCCCGGCATTCCGCCATTTGCGCTCACTGCCGCGCCGCGCTGGATCGTCGTGGAGCGGCGCGCATTGGGGTCTGATACATTATTGGTCTTGGATCGACAGCTATGTTTACCGGAATCGTAGATGCGGTCGGTAAAATCGACGCGGTGTCCGTGAATAACGGCATGGAGCTGCGTGTAAAGGCGTCTTACAAAGGCGTGAGGAAGGGCGAAAGCATCGCGCTGAACGGTGCCTGCCTCACAGTGGAGCGTGTCGTCAAGGGCGGCTTTACGGTCCACGCAGTCGAAACGACGCTGGAACGCACCTTGATTGGCGGGTGGACGAAGGGGAGACGCGTGAATCTCGAGCGTGCGCTGCGCGCGAGCGACCGGCTGGGCGGCCACTTTGTCCAAGGGCATGTCGACGGGGTTGGGACGGTCGAGCGCGTCGCGGAAGCCGCCGACGCCTTGCTCGTCGACATTCGGGTGCCGCGCGAGGTCGAAGAAACCACGGTGTTGCGCGGTGCGATCACCGTCGACGGGGTGAGTCTGACCGTGAACACGCTGCCGAGCGCCGCCGTTGTGCAGGTGTCGCTCGTACCGTTCACCCGCGCGCACACGACGTTGGGCGGTTTGACGCGCGGCGACCGGGTGCATGTCGAGGCCGACGTTCTCGGAAAATACGTGAGGCAGCTATGTCGTTCGGAGCGGTAGAACAGGCGATCGCGGATATCCGCGCCGGCAAGCTCGTCATCGTAGCCGATGACGAGCGGCGCGAGAACGAGGGAGATCTCGTCGGGGCGGCCGAAAAGGTTACCGCCGATATGATCAACTTCATGGCGACGCACGCCCGCGGGTTGATCTGTATGCCCCTGACGCCGGCGCGCTGTCAGGCGCTCGGCCTGCCGCAGATGACCGAGCACAACAACGAATCGCACGAGACCGCGTTCACGATTTCGATCGACGCGGCGGCGCGCTTCGGCGTTACCACAGGGATCTCGGCCGCCGATCGCGCCGCCACGGTCCGCGTGGCCATCGACCCATCCACGGTGCCAAGCGATCTACGCCGTCCTGGCCACGTCTTCCCGCTGCGCTCGCGCCCCGGCGGCGTGTTGCAACGCGTTGGGCAGACCGAAGCAAGCATCGATCTCGCGCGTCTCGCGGGTCTGTATCCGGCGGGCGTGATCTGCGAGATCCTCAATGCCGACGGGTCGATGGCGCGCCGCGCCGATCTGGAGCGATTTGCCCAGCAGCACGCCTTGACCTTCATCACCGTGGCCCAGCTCGTCGCGTACCGGTTGAAGCACGAGCGTCTGGTGCATCGCATCGCCGATGCGCGGCTGCCAACGCCGTTCGGTGAATTCCGCATCATCGGCTATCGCAACGACGTCGATGAGGCCGAGCATGTGGCGCTCGTGTACGGCGACGTGGCCGGAAAGCAGCAGGCCCTCGTGCGGATGCACTCGAAGTGCCTGACCGGAGACGTGTTCGGCTCAACGCGCTGCGACTGCGGTTGGCAGCTGCAC
>JBHEMG010000034.1:0-3528 GCA_046262715.1 Gemmatimonadales bacterium | reverse complement strand
GAGACCTTGCTGCGGACGGCCGCCGTGGTAACGCTGCACATGGCGCTGACCGACCAAACCTCCCATCTGATCGATGCGGCGCGCCTCACGTTGATGAAGTCGACCGCCTTGCTGATCAACACCGCGCGTGGCGAGCTGGTGGACGAGGTCGCCCTGGCGGACGCGATCAAGGAGAAACGGCTTGGCGGCGCCGCGATCGACGTCTTTGCCGTCGAGCCACTCCCGGCCGATTCGCCGCTGCGCGGGCTGGACCGCGTCATCCTCACGCCGCACCTCGCCGCGTCGACCGCCGAAGCGCAGGAGCGCGTCGCCGCGGAGATCTGCACCGCGGTGCGCGAAGCACTCGTCGCCGGCGACTTGTCGTCGGCAATCAACGTGCCCGGCATGGGCGGCGAGCTGCTACGGCGCCTGGCGCCGCTGCTCGATCTGGCGCGCCGCCTCGGCCGCCTGGCGCTGGCGCTCGCCGATGGACCGGTGAAGGCGATGGAAATCGCGTACGGCGGCAAAGAAGAGGCGGCGCAGCGGCCGGTGCTCGTGTCGGCGCTAGAGGGTCTGCTCTCCGCGATGAACGCGGGCCCCGTCAGCCTGGTGAACGCGCAGGTGATCGCTGAGGAGAAGGGGATCCAGCTCGCCATGCGGACGGGCGCCCCGGATGCGGGGTTCGAGACGTCGATCGGCGTCAAGGTCGATACCGCCAAGGGCCGCGTTCGCGTTGCAGGAGCGTTGATCGGCGACAGCCGTGGGCGCGTCATTCGCATCGACGACTATCACGTGGACGTCGCGCCCGACGGCTGGATGCTCGTGATCCGCAACAAGGACGTGCCGGGCGTCATCGGGAAGGTGGGATCGGCGTTGGGCAGCGCGGGGATCAATATCGCCAGCTATCACCAGGCTCGGCGTTCGGCGCAGAGCGGTGATGGCGCCCGAGATGCGCTCGCCACGATTAACGTCGACCAGGCGTTGACCAACGGGATTCTCGACAAGCTGCAGGCGCTCCCGGACGTGGTGAGTGTGAGGCTCGCCAACTTCGGCGATTAGCCTTACGCAAAGCTTTCCCGCCTTGCGGCACCGCGACTTCCGGCTGCTGTGGGTTGGTCAATTGCTCTCGTTCTCGGGATCGCGCATGCAGACCGCCGCGATCCTCTGGCACGTCTCGCTGTTGGCGGCGCCCGGCCGCAAAGCGATCGCGCTCGGGCTCGTCGGTGCCGCCCAGGTCGTGCCGATCGTTGTGTTTGCGATGTTGAGCGGCGTCGTCGCCGACGCGCTCGACCGCCGCAAGGTCATGCTCGTCACGCAGACCACGATGGCGCTATTCGCCGCGACGTTCGCGGCGCTCACGTTCGCCGGCCTGCGCACCGTCTGGCCGATCTATCTGCTCGCCGCCTGCTCCTCTGCGGCGGGCTCGTTCGATGGACCGGCCCGGCAGGCGTTGATTCCGAATCTCGTGCCGCGCGAGCATCTTGCCAGCGCGATCGGTCTCAACACGCTGATGTTCCAGTTCGCCTCGGTGGCGGGGCCGACGGTCGCCGGGCTGATGATCGCGGGGCCCGGTCTCCCGTGGGTGTACGCGGTCAACGCGCTCTCCTTTCTGATGGTGATCGCGGCGCTGCTCGCCATGCGCGCACGTCCACGCGCGGCGGACACTCCCGTGGGGCAGATCAGCTGGGCCGCCGCGCGCGAGGGATTCCGCTTCGTGTTCGGGCAGCCGATCGTGCGCTCGACCATGCTGCTCGATTTCATCGCCACGTTCTTCGCGTCGGCCACGGCGTTGCTCCCGATTTTCGCGCAGGACATTCTGCACGTCGGCGCGCGCGGCTACGGCTGGCTATACGCGGCGCCCGCGGTCGGCGCGGCACTGGTGGGTGTCGTGATGGCGTATGCGATCGAGCGGATCGAGCGCCGCGGCGCGGTGCTGCTGTGGTCGGTGGCGGCGTTTGGCGCCGCCACGGTGGTGTTTGGGATCTCGCGCAACATCTGGCTCACCCTGGGGTGCCTGGCTGCCGTCGGAGCCGCGGATACCGTCAGCACCGTGATTCGCAACGTCATCCGCCAGCTCGAGACCCCCGACGCGCTGCGCGGCCGGATGACCGGCGTCAACATGATCTTCTTCATGGGTGGACCGCAGCTCGGCGAGCTGGAGGCGGGTGTGGTCGCGCAGCTGTTCGGCGCGGTCGCGTCCGTGATCAGCGGCGGGCTCGGCTGTCTGCTCGCCACGGCGGTGGTGGCGGGACGCGAAGAACGCCTGCGGCATTATCGCGCCGAGAATTAAATCGGTAGGGTTAGACCGGTCTCATCCTTGAATCAATTATTTGCTTGAGTATGATGAGCCATGCCTGAGAACATTCCGAAAGTCGAAGCGGCGCGCGAGCTGGTGCAGCGCGCCACGCGCCCCATCGCTCCGCTGCTCGGCATCCTGCTCGTGCAGCCCCAGGAATTTGCCGAGCGCATCCGCGAAAACATTCGGCTGCGCCGTAATCCTCGGCGGTTGCTCAAATGCATCGAGGACCTCGAGGCGGCGCTCCGGCATCGTGGCATCGAGATGCGCGCGTACTTCGCCGCGCTGCGGCGCGAGCTGGCGCGCTATGCCGGCGGGCAAACGAATGGCCACACGAATGGTCATACGAACGGCCAAACCAACGGGGACCCCAGCGCGCACGTGGCGTGATGTCGTTCCCGTCGTTTATCGCCGCGTGTGCGTCCCGATATAGATGACGAACGCGGCCGCAAAACCCACGAACCACGCGTAGTCGTACAACGGTCGGAGTAGTGGGATGACCAGCCCGCCCCAGGCGAGCGCGCATCCCACCAGCGTCGCGACGACCGCTTTCCAATTCCAGCCGCGTGCGTAGCGATACGCGCCCCCCGGCAGATAGAGATCCTCGAGCGCGAGCTCGCGCCGCCGCACGACCCAATAGTCCGCGATCAACACGCCGGCGATGGAGCCGAGTCCGCCCGAGTAGCCCACGAGCCAGGCGAAGATGTAGCCCGAGGGATCGGCGAGCAGCCGCCACGGCTGCATCACGATGCCGAGGATGCCGGCGATCAGGCCGCCGGTGCGGAAGCTGATCAATCTGGGGAACGCGTTGGCGAAGTCGTTGGCCGGCGACACCACGTTCGCCGCGATGTTGACCGCGAGCGTCGCCACGACGGCGGTGAACATCGAAATCGCGACGACGAGCGGCTGGTGGAAGCGGCCGACCAATTTGATCGGATCCCAGATCGTCGCGCCGTAAATGATCACGGTCGCGCTGGTGATCATGACGCCCATCATCGCGAATGCCGACATCGTGGTCGGCAGCGCCACGACCTGGCCGACGATCTGCTCGCGCTGGCTGCGTCCGAAGCGCGTAAAATCCGGCATGTTGAGCGAAAGCGTCGCCCAGAACCCCACCATCGCGGTCAGTGAAGGGAGGAAGACGGGCAGGAAGTCTGACAGGCTCTGGAATTTTCCAGGCGCGCTCAACAAAGTTCCGACCCCATTGGCACGCCACAGCGCCCATCCGAGCAGGAGCGCCGTCATCACGAGCA
>JBHEMG010000033.1:0-17041 GCA_046262715.1 Gemmatimonadales bacterium | reverse complement strand
GTCCGTGACTCGATGATCTTCTCCAGGCCATCGAACGCGCCGCCGCAGATGAAGAGAATGTCCTTGGTATTGACCTGAATGTATTCCTGCTGCGGGTGCTTGCGGCCGCCCTGCGGCGGCACACTCGCGACCGTGCCTTCCAGAATTTTCAACAGCGCCTGCTGCACGCCTTCGCCCGAGACGTCCCGGGTGATGCTCGGGTTCTCGGATTTGCGGGCGATCTTGTCGATTTCGTCGATGTAGACGATGCCGCGCTCGGCCTCGGACACATTGAAATCCGCGGCCTGGAGCAGCCGGACCAGGATATTCTCGACGTCTTCGCCGACGTATCCCGCTTCGGTCAGCGTGGTCGCATCGGCGATCGTGAACGGCACGTCGAGAATACGCGCCAACGTCTGTGCCAGCAGCGTCTTGCCCACGCCCGTCGGACCGATCAGGAGGATGTTGCTCTTGTCGAGCTCCACCTCGTTGTCCCGGCCCGAGTGCGAATTGATGCGCTTGTAGTGGTTGTAGACGGCGACGGCGAGGGTCTTCTTAGCCCGATCCTGCCCGATCACGTACTGGTCCAGCACATCCTTGATTTCCGATGGGATGGGGACCTGCGTGATCGCTTCGGCGACTTCGCGCTCTTCATCCTCCGCCAGAATCTCGTTGCAGAGCGCGATGCACTCATTACAGATGTAGACCGACGGCCCGGAGATGAATTTCCGGACTGAGTCCTTGGATTTCCCGCAAAACGAGCAGCGGAGATGCTTATCGTGCGACATCGTATCCTAGTATGGGAAGGTGCTTCTAGCGGCGCAAGGGATCACTTCTTTGCCTTCCCGTCTTCCTTGATTTCTTCGAAGTTCGAGATGACGTGGTCGATCAATCCGTAGTCTCTGGCCTCTTCCGCCGACATGAAGCGGTCCCGGTCCATGTCTTTCTCGATCTGGTCGCCGGTCTTTCCCGTATGTTTACCGTATAGCTCGTTGAGCTTACGCCGCAGGAACAGGATCTCGCGAGCCTGGATTTCAATGTCCGCCGCGGTGCCCTGCGTGCCACCGGATGGCTGGTGCATCATGATGCGGGCGTGGGGCAGAGCGGAGCGCTTGCCCTTGCGCCCCGCAGTGAGCAGGAACGACCCCATCGACGCCGCCATGCCCATGCAAATCGTGTTCACCGGAGCGCGGAGGAATTGCATGGTGTCGTAGATGGCCATCCCCGACGAGACCAACCCGCCCGGCGAATTGATGTACAGATAGATGTCACGCTCGGGGTTGTCCGCGTCGAGAAACAGCAGCTGCGCGATGATGATGTTGGCGACGTCGTCGCTGATAGAGGTGCCGAGGAACACGATGCGGTCCATCAGCAGCCGGCTGAAGATGTCGTAGGTGCGCTCGCCACGGCTCGAGCGCTCGATGATGTACGGCGGATAAATGTGGCTTTCGCTCTTCGTCACGCTTGCTCCACGGTGGACTGCGACAGGAGATAGGCGAATACCTTCTCCTCGGTGATGCTCCGCGCGACATCGCGGAGCCGCTTGGCTTTCTCGAGCGAGGCGTACAGCTGCGCCGCCGGCATCCCGCGCCGGTCCGCCAGCTCTTGAATCTTCTGATCGAGCTCCGCGTCGGTCGCCCGCAGCTGCTGCGACTCGACGACGTAGTCGAGCACCAGGTCGCGCCGCACCTGCGACTCGGCCACGGTGCGGAACTCCTGCGCGAACTTCTCCCAATTCGCCTCGGGCACTTCGTATGCCTGGGCGTACATCCCCAACACGCGCTCGACCAGCGGCCGCGGCGCCACGACGTTGTTCGCCTGCACGATCAACTCGACGAGCTCCGAGCGCACCTTGGCATCCGCATCGCGCCCCGCCTCTTTGCCGAGGTCGGCGGTGACCGCCGTGCGGAGCGCCTCCAGGGACTCGAAGTCACCCATCTCCCGCGCGAAGGCGTCGCCCAGCGCCGCCAGCTCCTGGCGTTTCACTTCGCGCAGCGTGACCTGAATGTCGCGCGTCTGGCCGCGCTTGGCCTCTTCGGCGAAGTCATCGGGAAACCGCACCGTCGCGTCCGCCGACTCGCCCGGCAGCAGCGTCATGATACGCTCTTCGACGTCCGGGATCGCGCGTCCCTCGCCCAGCACGAATTGGTAGGGTTGGGGATCCTTCACCTCGCCGTTCTCGCGCGTGGCGATCACGACATCGACCAGATCTTTCGGTTTGGGCTTCTCGCCCGCAATCGGCGTCCAGGGGGCGCGCTGCTCGCGCATCGTGTTGAGCTGAGCATCCACCTGCGCCTGCGTAATCGCCGGCACGGTCCGCGTAAGCAGGAAACCGCCCAGCCGCTCGAGCATGATCTCGGGCTTCAGCTCGACGTGTATCTCGAACGTGACCGGCGCGCCGTCTTCCCATTTCAAGTTGTGAATGTGCGGATCGGCGATGGGCTTCAGCTCTTCCTGCTTCTGCGCCACGCGCCAGCTTTCCTGTACGAGCTCGCGTAGCGTCTCCTGGCGAATGTCATCAGCGAATTTTTTCCGCACGACGGCCGCGGGTACCTTGCCCTGTCGGAACCCCGGCAGACGCGCGCGCTGCTGATACGCCTTCGTCGCGCGATCTTCGGCCGCCTTCACATTGTCGGGCGGAATTGTCACCTCGAGCGACGCCTCACCGGGCTCGGCGCGGGTCTTCTTGACGAGGATGTCTGGCATGTGGTCGAAAATCTAACCTGTAGGGGGAGTGGGGAGTGGTTCTATCCGGTAAGCTGTCAGGTGCCACTCCCGACTCCCCACTCCCCGTTGTTTGAGATGCGACCGGAGGGACTCGAACCCCCACGGGTTGCCCCACCAGCTCCTAAGGCTGGCGCGTCTGCCAGTTCCGCCACGGTCGCAAGGGCCTGCCGCAAATGTATAATTGAGAGCCTTCTCACGCCTCTGGAGCCATCATGCACGCGCGTCTTCCCATATGCGTTCTCGCCGCCCTCCTGGCGGTCTCCCGTACCCCGCTTGCCGCCCAGGACAAACAGAAGATCTGTCAGGACGTCCAGCATCATGTCATGACCGTCGGCACGTGGGCGAGCTACAACTGGACCGGAGGGCGGAGCGACGGCAGCAAGATTCGCGTCGCGGTCGTGGGGAAGGAGATGCGCGCGGGTACCGCCCTGTACTGGTATGAAATGATGATGCAGAATCCAAAGCGCGCCAAAGACAACACCATCCTGCAGATGCTCGTGCCGAGCCTCATGTACGACCCGAACGCAATCCGGGGTTTTGTCATGAAGAGCGGCGACCAGCCGGCGATGCGCATCCCCGAACAGATGATTCGCATGATGGCGGCGAACCTGGGGTCGAACATGGGCACCGATATCGCGCGCGCGTGCGATAACATGGATCTGGTGGGTTGGGAGCAGGTGACTGTCCCTGCGGGGTCGTTCCGCGCGCTGCATCTCCGGCAGGCAAGCAGCGGAACGGAGGCGTGGATCCAGCCGTCGCTGGGGTTCCCTATGGTGAAAGCCGTGTTGAAGGACAACGGGACGATGGAGCTTGCCGGGCAGGGCACGGGCGCGAAATCGTCCATTACCGAGACGCCGCGCGAGATGAGTTTTCCGGGCGCGCCCCCCCGCTAAGAGTCAGCTTCCGCTTTTTCGCTGCTCCGCACTGAGGCGCGCCAGCGCGGCGCGCGCTTCGGCGACGTAGGGCTGCAGCTCGGGATCCGCGTTCCGCCACGCCCGCACCACAAAGCCATACCCGTCCGCCGCGCGGTCCTTATCGCCGAGGCCCTCGTACACACGCCCGCGCTGGAGTGCGCGCAGGATTTCCACCGGCGTGGGCACTGGATTGAAGCCCACCGGTGGGCGGTCGAGCAGGGCAGCCGCCTCGTTCCATCGCTTGCGAGTGGTCAGGAGCTGTGCGTAGACGAGATCGTCGATAGCCGTCCCGCCGAACGCCGCCGTGTCGGGCCGCGCCGCGAACAATCGCAACGCCTCCGTGGTATCGCCCCGCGCCAGGGCGAGATAGGCGCGCTGGGTCGGCAGGGCGTAACTGAGAACCTCTTTCATGATGGGGGGAAGATCCGGCGGCGGCCGCACGCGGATGGAGTCGACCTTGCGGATCGCTCTGGCAATCGACGCGGTATCACGCGCATTTGCGAGCAGCGGGATCGCAAACAGCAGGCCATCGCGGCGGTCGATCCAGCTGCGGGCCATGCGCGCGGCGCTGTCGAGCGGAATGGCGCCAGTAAGAGCGTCCTGCACGAGCAGGGCGGGCAACGTCGTCAGTGGCGCCGATTCATGAATGTGGCCGCGTGCCGCGAGCCCGCTCGGCAACGCGAAGACGCTGATGTTCGACTTGTTGCCGGACTTCTTTTCGGCAGCGCCACGCGCCCGCACCATGGCGACAACGGTTTCGGCTGAATCGGTCCAGCGGCCGATCGCGAGCCACACCGTTTGGAACAGATGCGTGTCGGCGCTGTCGGCGAGATACGTGATTGCCCCGGCGCGGCTCGTGGGATCCAGCAGCCGGAGGACCAGATCGGTGCTTTGTGCGTAGGTGCCCATCGCACCCGCGGCGATGAACGCATTGGCATACCGCCGCCCCGCTTCGGCACCGCCGTATTCGAGTCCCAGTGGCACGGCGTGCACATATGAGGGCGTAAATGCCGAGTCGAGCGCAATCGCACGATCAAACGCCTCGAGACTCGCGCGCAGCGGCAGGCGCGCCAGCGCGCCGGCGTGGAAACGGGCATCGCCCAGCATGTACCACAGCTCAGGATCGTTGGGATAGCGGCGTACCGCATCTTCGAGTGTGGAGACGAGTCGCTTGCCATAGGTCCACCACGCACCGGCGATTTGGGCGGGTCCCGTGTATACGACAGCCGCGAGTGATTCGGCAACGACAATCAGGCTTTCCCGTGGCGCGAGCCCGTGATTCAACGCTCCGGCGCGCAGCTTGTAGGTGCGCGAGACGGAATCCTGCGCCGAGTGGGTCCATCCCGCGGCCATCCCCGCGTGACTCCACGCGAGCGTGAACCCACTGTCGAGCGCGATGGCGCGCTGATGGTAGGCGAGCGAGGAATCCCACTCCGATCGCCGCAAGAACTGTTCGCCCTGCAGAAAGGCCTTCAGAGCCGGCAGCGATTGCGAGCCGAGCGATGCGCTACGAACCACGCCAATGGCGCGCGTGCGGCCGAGCTCGCGCAGGACCCGCACCGTCAGCGAATCGGCGAGCCGGTCGATGCGATCGGCGCGCTCGCGCAGCTCGATCTCGCCGAGCGCGTTGGGGCCGGCCACGTCCAGCACGGTCGCGGTGAGTCGCACCGAGTCGCCGGCCGCGATGAGATCGCCGAACACCACCGTTCTCGCGCCCATCTCCTGTCCCAGCGCGCGTGCCGACGAGGGGTCGGCGCGGCCGCTCCAACGCCGCACGACCAGAGTAGGCGAGACGGTGCGCAGCGGCCCCGCGCCGTCGAGGCTGCGCGACAAGACGTCCACCAGTCCTTCGCGCCATAGCGCGAGATCCGAGCCCAGCACGTCGAAGGGCGCGATCGCGATGCGATTGGGATCGAGCGCGACCGCAGCGCGGGGGCGCAGCGCGAGCCAGCCGCCGAGGAGCACCAGCACAGCGAGCGCGCCCAGCGCCAGCCAGCGATTGCGGCGCCGCCGCAGCACGTGCCGGACCGTTGCCACGGGCGACGACACCGCCTGCGAGCCGCTCGGCGTTGCCATCACCTCCAGCGACTCGAGAATCTCCTGCGCGCGTTGGGGCCGATCCGCCGGGTTCTTTTCCAGGCACGCCATCACCAGCTCAGCGAGCGCGGGCGGAAGGGTCGGACGGTGATCGGTGATCGGCACGACCGGCTCGGTGACGTGCGCGGCGAGCATCTGATGCGGGGCGAGGCCGGCAAAGGGCGCCCGGCCCGTGAGCATCTCATACGCCATCGCGCCGAAGGCGTAGATATCGGCGCGGTGATCGACATTCGGATCGCCCGCTGCCTGCTCGGGCGCCATGTACGCTGGTGTCCCGAGCGCGACGCCGACGGACGTCAGCCCGCTTTCGCTCTTCGCCTGGCTCACGGCCTTCGCGACGCCGAAGTCGGCGACCACGGCATGATTGCCCGAGAGCAGCACGTTATCGGGCTTGATGTCGCGATGCACGACGTGCCGGGCGTGCGCGTAGGCCAGCGCCTCGGCGACATCCTTCAGAATGCGGATGGCATCCCGTACCGGGAGCTCGCCTTCGCGGCTCAGCCGCGTGCGCAGCGGTTCGCCCTCGACGAAGGGCATCGTGTAATAGAGGAGGTCTTCATGCCCCCCGGCGGCCAGCAGCGGCACGATGTGCGGATGTTGCAGCGACGCAGAGAGCTGGATCTCGCGGTTGAACCGGTCGACGCGCATTTCGAGTGCGAGATCGGGCGGAAGCACCTTGATCACGACGCGGCGCCCGAGCCGGGTGTCCTGCGCCACGAAAACGCGACTCATGCCGCCCCCGCCGAGCTCTTGCTCGATGTGGTACGCGGTGCCCAGCGCGTCCTGCAGCCGTTCGGATAATTCAGCCATGGCCGCCTAAGATAACGTGCGCGTTGACGGGTTGCGGGGCCCCGTCTACTTTGACGCCGTGCCGCTGGTTCTCGTCGCAGTCCTGCTCTTCCTCACCGCCTGCGGCGGACCCTTCCCGCAGTCGACGCTCGCTCCCAAATCGGATTTCAGCGGTGAATTGGACGGTTTATTCCGCAACATCTTCTGGTGGGCGGTGGTGGTGTTCATCGTCGTCGAGACCCTGCTCATCATCGCGATCGTGCGCTTCCGCGCGCGCCCGGGCGCGGCCGCGCCCAAAGCGGTGCACGGCCACACGGCGCTCGAGATCGGCTGGACGCTCGCGCCGGCGTTGATCCTGGTCTTCATCGCCGTCCCCACGATGCGGACGATTTTCGATACGGCCGGCCATGCCCCTGAAGGCGCGCTGCGGGTCGAAGTCATCGGGCATCAGTGGTGGTGGGAATATCGGTACCCGACGCTCAACATCAGCACGGCGAACGAGATGCATTTGCCGGCGGGTACCCCGGTCCAACTCGACATGACGTCCGCGGACGTGATTCACAGCTTCTGGAGTCCGCGTCTGGGCGGCAAACGCGATCTCATTCAGGGGCGGACGAACCGGATCGCCTTCCGCACCGATTCGGTCGGCGAGTACTGGGGCCAATGCGCGGAGTTCTGCGGCGCCTCCCACGCCAACATGCGACTGCGCGTCTTGGTGCAGCCCGATTCGGTTTTCCAACACTGGGTGGACCGGCAGCGCGCCGCTCCCGCAACCCCGGCCAAAGGGTCGGTCGAGGAGCATGGCCAGCAGATCTTCCGGCGCAGCGCCTGCATCGGCTGCCACACGATCGCCGGGATCGCGCAAGGGAAAATTGGGCCTGATCTGGGCCACGTCGGGGGTCGCGGGACGATCGCGGGGGCCCTGTTTCCGAATACCAGCGAGTCGCTGCATCGCTGGATCACGAACGCGCCGTCGCTGAAACCGGGGGCGCTGATGCCTCCGCAGAATCTGCAGGGCGCGGATCTCGATGCCGTCGTCGCCTACTTGCAGAGCTTGAAATGAAGAGTTGGCTCACCACGACCGATCACAAGCGGATCGGGCTGCTGTATTTTTGGACGGCCTTCGGCTTCTTCCTGATCGGCGGCCTGGAGGCACTCATCATCCGGGCGCAGCTCATGCGGCCCGACGGTGGACTCGGCGTCAGTGCCGAGACGTTCAACCAGCTCTTCACGATGCACGGCACGACGATGGTGTTCCTCGCGCTGATGCCGCTGTCGGCCGCGTTCTTCAACTTCATCATCCCGCTGCAGATCGGCGCGCGCGACGTGGCATTTCCTCGGCTGAACGCCTTCAGCTACTGGGTGTTTCTGCTTGGCGGCGTGTTTCTCAACGCGAGCTTTCTGGCGGGTCCGCTGTTCGGCGCCGGCCGGCTGTCGGTCGCGCCCGACGCCGGATGGTTCGGTTACGCGAACCTGACGTCCCGACAGTTCTCGCCCGGACCCAACGTCGACTTCTGGCTGCTGGGCCTGCAGACGCTCGGCATCGCGTCGCTCGCCGCCGGATTCAATTTCATCGTGACGATCCTGAACATGCGCGCCCCGGGCATGCGGATGCTGCGGCTGCCTCCGTTCACCTGGATGACCCTCGTCACGCAGTTTCTCGTGATCACCGCCTTTCCGGTCATTACCGTGGCGCTCGTGCTCCTCATGTTCGACCGCTTCTTCGGCACGCATTTCTTCGTGCCGCAGGGGGGCGGCGATCCGATTCTGTGGCAGCATTTGTTCTGGATGTTCGGGCATCCCGAGGTGTACATCCTGATTCTGCCGGCGATGGGCATTGTGTCGGAGGTCTTGCCGACATTTTCACGCAAGCCACTGTTCGGCTACACCGTCGTCGTGTATTCCGGCGTGCTGATCGCGTTCCTGGGGTGGAGCGTCTGGAGCCATCACATGTTCTCGTCCGGCCTCGGCCCGATCGCCGATTCCGTGTTTGCCGGTACGACGATGCTCATCGCCATTCCCACGGGTGTGAAGATCTTCAACTGGATCGGGACGCTGTGGGGCGGTCAAATCCGGTTCACGACCTCGCTGCTGTTCGCCGTCGGGTTCATCGCGATGTTCATCATCGGCGGGTTGTCGGGCGTGACACACGCGTCGGCCCCGGCCGACTTGCAGCAGACCGATACATATTACGTCGTCGCCCATATCCACTATGTGCTGTTCGGCGGCACGATCCTCGGTTTGTTCTCGGGAACGTACTACTGGTGGCCGAAGATGACCGGCCGATTCCTCTCGGAGCCGCTGGGCAAGGTGCATTTCTGGCTGACGCTGATAGGGATGAATCTCGCGTTCTTCCCGATGCATTTCTCCGGCCTGCTGGGTATGCCCCGGCGCATCTATACGTATTCATCCGCGTTGGGCGTGGCGGGGTTCAATCTCGCCTCGACGATCGGCGCCTTCCTGATCGGCGTAGCGACACTCGTGTTCTTCTGGAACCTGCTGCGCACGCGGTGGCGTCCGATCAATGCGCCGAATAATCCGTGGGGCGGGGCGACGCTCGAATGGGCGATCCCATCACCGCCACCGGTTTACAACTTCACCGTCATTCCGACCGTGGCGAACCGGCTCCCGTTGTGGCAGACCGAGCGTCACGGGCCGATGGACCCACTGCCGTTGCAGCCGCCCGCACCGATCCATGTCCCGGGCGGGTCCTGGTGGCCGATGATTACGGCGTTGGGGATGCCGATCATGGCGATCGGCGCGATCTCGCGGACGCTGCCAATCGTGCTGGTCGGAGCGCTCGTCGTGATCGTCGGCATCTATCGCTGGGCCTACGAGCCCTTCGAGGTCTAAATGGCATACGACACGGGCACCCACGCCGTCGCCGTCGCGCACGGACACGCCACGAGCATGGGTCTCGACAGCCGCAAGATGGCGTTCTGGGCGTTCATCGGCTCGGAATGTCTGCTGTTCGGCTCACTGATCTCGACGTATTTGGTCTACAAGGGGCGCAGCCTCGTCGGGCCTTACCCGCACGAGATCCTGAACATCCCGTTCACGTCGTTCAGCACGTTCGATTTACTGATGTCGAGTCTCGCAATGGTGCTCGCCCTTGCCGCCGTGCAACGCGGCGACATGAAGCAGGGCAAGATCTGGCTGCTGGTGACGGCGCTGCTCGGTCTCGTGTTTCTGGGCGGCCAGTTCTGGGAGTTCAGCCACTTTGTGCACGAAGGCCTCGGCCTGACCACGAACCTCTTCGGGTCGACCTTCTTCGTCCTCACCGGCACGCACGGCGCGCACGTAACGGTGGGCGTTATCTGGCTGCTCACGCTGTGGATTCAGGCGCTGCGCGGGAAGCTCGGGCCCGCGCAGGCGATGACGGTCGAAATCACGGGCCTGTATTGGCACTTCGTAGACGTCGTGTGGATCGTGATCTTCACGGTCGTCTATCTGATTCAATGAGGAAGGGATAGAGAATGAGCGAGCAGGCGCATGCTACGACGGGGACGTACCTTCGGATCGCCGCGATCCTGGTGATGATTACCTTGATCGAGGTTGGCGTCTTTTACGTACCCGTGTTCCAAAGCGTGCTCGTGCCGGTGCTGCTCACGCTTTCCGCCGTGAAGTTCGTGCTCGTGGTCATGTTCTACATGCACCTCAAATTCGACAACCGCTTTTTCGCATTCCTCTTCGGCGGCCCGCTGCTGCTCGGCCTCGCGGTCGTGATCAGCCTGCTCTTCATCTTTTACGGAACGGTGCGGCTGCGGACCGGAAGCTAAAGAATGATCAATGTCCAACGATCAATGTTCAATGATCATTGATCATTGGTCATTGATCATTCCGGCGGACGTTCCGGCGGCATGGAACCGGTGGAATCTTCATCCGAGCGTCGTGGTCGGGCTCGTCGTGCTGGGCGGGCTCTATCTGTTTCTGGGAGGTCACCGGTCGGGGCGCCGGCACGTCGCAAGCTTCGTGGGCGCGCTGGGAGTGTTGTTTCTTGCCTTGAATGGGCCGCTGCACAACCTCTCGGACAACTACCTGTTCAGCGCGCACATGGCGCAGCACCTGATGCTGACGCTCGTTTTTCCCCCACTGCTACTGTTCGGGACAACGGGCGCCGTGGTGCGGCCGTTGCTCCGGCCGCGGTGGGTGATGGCGGTGGGCCGCGTCGTGACGCGGCCACTCGCCGCGGCGCTGCTATTCACGGGGCCGATCGTGATCTGGCATGTGCCCGCGCTGTACGAGGCGGCGCTGCGCAATCACAATCTGCACATCGTCCAGCACCTGATTTTTCTGAGCACCGCGGTGGTGATGTGGTGGCCGGTGCTGTCGCCGGTGCCGGAGCTGCCGCGGATTCCGCATCTCGCCCAGATGCTTTATCTGTTTCTGCTGGGCATTCCGATGTCGGTCACCGGCGCCCTCATCACCCTGTCCGATACTGCGCGGTACCCCTTTTATGTCGCGGCCCCGCGCGTCTGGAGTCTCTCGCCGCTCGACGATCAGCAGGTCGGCGGATTGTTGATGTGGGTGCTCGGCGGTCTGATGCTGTGGATCGTGATGACGGTGATTTGGTTCCGATATGCGGTGTGGGACCAGCGGGGAGACGCAGAAAGGGAAGTACCGGCCGAAGCATACCCGCATGATCAATAACCAATGATCAATGATCAATGATCATGCTACATTGGCCATTGGCTACTCCCCATCTTCCGTCTCTCCGAGCGGGTGCCGCCGCAGCTCCTCCCCGATCTTGGGATGCTCGCGCCAGAGGTAATACCCCATGCCGAGAGCCGCGAGTCCGTTGCCGATGGCGACGCTCCACCAGGCGAGATAGCCCAGGAGCGGTTTGGCGAGCAGCGCGACCAGGATGTAGAACCCGACCTCGAAGAAGCAGAACCCCACGATCACCAGGAACAGCGTCGTCGGTGCGAACTCCACTTCGGCGGCGAGCGCCGCCGCGATGCAGCCGACGACCACGAAGGCGCTGACGTGGATCATCGTGTACGCGAAGATGCGCGCCGGCTCGATCACGACCGACGTCATGTCGTGCGCGCCCCAGAACACGGCGCTGCCCAGCATGGCGGGAGTGAACAGCGGCTGGCCGTTAATGGAGTCGACCACCACAAACCAGGCGGCGACGACGGCGGCGCCGATGCATCCGGCGATGAGGCCTTCGCGCAGAATGCGGTTCAGGTCCATGGCGGCTCAATATATCGCCGGGCTGAGTGCGTGCTAGATTAGGACCGACTCTGGATCCTCGAGGCCACCACCGGTGACGCGCCGTCCGCTGTTCTATGGATTGTGTCTGCTGATCGGGACGCTGTTGTTCGGGGTCGCGGGCCTCATGCATCCTATGCTTGTCGGCAACGGCGCGGAACAGCTTGGCACCATCGCGCGCACCCATGGCTGGCGTGTGATTCACTGGTCGCTGCTGTTCGGCCTCGTGTTCATGTACGCCGGACTGATCGGGGTGTCGCTGCGGCACAACGATACGATCGGATCGGCGCCGGCCCGTGCCGGCATCCGAATGGGCGCGTTCGCGTTTTCGGTCTGGTCCCTCAACATCTTGTTCATGGTCGGCGCCGGCTGGCAGCTGGCGCGCGCCTATACCGCGTCGGACACGGGACTGACCGGAACGCACGCGGTCTTCCTGTACGACATGCTGCACCCGATGGGACTCGCCGCCGAGCGACTCGCGACGTTCATGCTGGGCCTCGTGGCGTACATGTTCGGGTGGGCGATTCGCAACGCCGCGGTCTGGCCCAGGTGGCTCGCCTGGTTCGCCTGGCTCGTGGCGCTGGTGAGCGGCATCGTGGCCCTGATCTTCAGTGAGCTGTCGCCGAATCTCTTCGTTGCGCAGGGGTTGTTTGTCGTGTGGTTGGCGGTGACAGCCGTGGTGATGCTGTTGGAGCGGCGTCCGGCGCCCAACGTCTAGAAAACAAAACGGGGGTCGCGTGCGCGACCCCCGTTTTTATGAGCAGCACGAATCACGGCACGCGCAGCCGCACAATATCTCCGACCCAGCCGTCCGGCGTCCGACGCAACACCGACAACGTCGCGATATCACCCTTTTTCACGACCGTCACCGCCGCCCGGAACTGCGCGACCGTGCGCGTGGCTTGGCCGTTCACCTTCAGGATGATGTCCGGATAGCCCGAGCTGGCGTCGGCGAGCTTTTGGAACGCTGGCCCATCGGGGTCGACCTGTGTCACCACCAGGGCGCCACCGGCGCGGAGGATGGGTCGCAGATCTGGATCCCGGACGTCCTCCTGCGTGAGCGGCACGACCGAGATTCCCAGCGGTCCTTCCGCCGGGGCGGAATCGCGGCGCTGCGCCGTTTCATCATTGCCATTCTCGTCGGCACCGCTCGGCGCCGCCGTCAACCGCACCGAGACGGTCTGCTGTTGGCCCTTGGTCCGCACCAGCGTGACCTGCACGACATCGCCCGCCTTCTTGAACCCCACCCGCTGCTGTAGCTGCGGGACGGACTGTACCGGCTGACCGTCCACCGAAATGATCACGTCGCCCTGCTGAATTCCCGCACGGCGAGCCGGCGAGTCCTCGGAGGTGTAATCGCGAACGGTCACGCCCCGGATGGAGGACAGCCCGACCGCCTGGGCATCCTCCTGGTTCGCGTCGCGAATGCTCACGCCCATGACGGCGCGCTCGACGTGTCCCGTCGCGATCAGCTGCGTCATGACGGTGCGGGCGAGATTGATCGGGATGGCAAAGCCGTAGCCGGCGTAGTATCCGGTCTCGCTGGCGATCGCCGCATTGATCCCGATGACTTCACCACGCACGTTGACGAGCGGGCCGCCAGAATTTCCGGGGTTGATCGCTGCGTCGGTTTGAATGAAGTCCTGAATGGCGTAACGGCTCTGATTCAGTCCTGCCAGCAGCCGGCCTTTGGCGCTGACAATGCCCGCCGTCACGGTGAACGTGAACGCCTCACCCAACGGATTGCCGATCGCCAGCACGAAATTTCCGATCTTCGTCGAATCGGCGTCGCCCAGCCGCACGGTCGGGAGGCCGGTCGCCTGGATCTTGATCACCGCGACGTCCGTGGAGGGATCGGTCCCCACCGTCGTGGCTGTGAATTCGCGGTTGTCGAGCAAACGCACGGTCACACGATCCGCGCCCTGCACGACGTGGTTGTTCGTCAGGATGTAGCCGTCCTGCGACACGATGAATCCCGATCCGGTGCCTTGCTCGATCTCGGGACGGCGCGGGGCCTGGAAGAAATCCTCAAAACCTGGCGGCAGCCGGCGGTTGGTCGTGCGTTGATGGCGTTCGGACTTTACGAACACCACCGCCGGCTTCACATGATCGGCGACCGAGGCGAATGCTTCGCCAAGGTCCGCCGCCGCCCGGGCCAGCGGCAGGGGCCGGCTCGTGTCCTGGAGCACCGACCGCACCGCGGCTTCGCCGCGGGCCGGAAGACGGAATGCCGCCGCGAACGCCAGGCCGAGCGCGAACGCCAGACTCAACAAGGTGCCGAATTTCAACCAGTCCCGCGTCTTCACCGACATCCGTGCCCCCTTTTAGGACTTCTTCGATTTATCGTCGTCCATGATCTCGTAATCAGCATCGACCACGTTTTCCTTGCCAGCGTCGCCAGTGCCGCCGGGCTGACCCTCACCGGTCCCTGACGCGCCCGAGCCGCTGGCGTCCGCTCCCGGCTCTCCACCGGCCGCGCCGCGAGCGGCATACAGTGATGCCCCGGCCGCCGAATAGGCCTGCTGTAGCTCGTCGAGCGCTTTGCTGATCTCGTCCGCGTTGCCACTGCGCAGCGCCGCCTGCGACGACTGAATCGCCGCGTCGAGCCGTGACTTGAGACCGGCCTCGAGCTTATCGACCCAATCCTTCGACTCTTTGGTCACCTGGTACACCATGTTATCGAGCCGGTTACGTTGCTCGATCACGTCGCGCCGCTTCTTGTCCTCCGCGGCGTGCGCTTCCGCTTCCTTCACCATCTTATCGATGTCCTTATCGGCAAGACCGGAGGACGCTTCGATGCGGATCTTCTGCTCCTTGCCCGTCGCCTTGTCTTTCGCGGAGACATGTAGGATCCCGTTGGCGTCGATGTCGAACGTTACTTCGACCTGTGGGATGCCGCGCGGGGCCGGTGGAATACCGGTGAGCTGGAATTTGCCGATGGTGCGGTTGTCCTGCGCCATCTGCCGCTCACCCTGCAGCACGTGAATCTCGACCGTCGTCTGATTGTCTTCGGCAGTCGAAAAGACTTCCGATTTCTTCGTCGGAATCGTCGTGTTGCGTGGAATGAGCACCGTGGTGACGCCGCCCAGCGTCTCGATGCCGAGCGACAGCGGCGTGACGTCGAGGAGCAGCACATCCTTGACCTCACCCGCGAGCACGCCGCCCTGAATCGCGGCACCGATCGCGACCACTTCATCCGGGTTGACGCCCTTGTGCGGCTCCTTCCCGAAGAATCCCTTCACGATCTCCTGGACCTTGGGCATGCGCGTCTGGCCACCGACCAGGATGACCTCGTCGATGTCGCCCGGCTTGAGGCCCGCATCCGTCAGCGCCTGCTGCATGGGTGGAATGGTCCGTTTGACCAGATCGTCCACGAGCTGTTCGAGCTTGGCGCGGGTGAGCGTGAGGTTGAGATGCTTGGGCCCGGACTGATCGGCCGTGATGAACGGCAGATTGATTTCCGTCTGCATCACCGTCGACAGCTCCATCTTGGCCTTCTCTGCCGCTTCCTTCAGCCGCTGCAACGCCATCGGGTCCTTGGAGAGATCGATCCCCTGGTCGCGCTTGAACTCGTCCACGAGCCACTGCATCACGCGGGCGTCGAAGTCGTCGCCACCGAGGTGCGTATCGCCGTTGGTGCTCTTGACCTCAAACACGCCTTCGGCGAGCTCGAGGATCGAGATATCATAGGTGCCGCCGCCGAGGTCGTACACGGCGACCTTCTCTTCCTTCTTCTTATCCAGGCCGTACGCCAGCGCGGACGCGGTCGGCTCGTTGATGATGCGGACCACGTCGAGACCGGCAATCTTGCCGGCGTCTTTGGTTGCCTGACGCTGGGAGTCGTTGAAGTAGGCTGGAACGGTAATGACGGCCTTTTCGACCTTGTGGCCGAGGTAGTCTTCGGCGGTCTGCCGCATCTTTTGCAGGATCATGGCCGAGATCTCGGGCGGCGTGTACTGCTTGCCGCTGATTTCCACCGCCGCCAAGCCATTCTGGCCCCGGACGATCTTGTAGGGGACGCGCTTGGTCTCTTCCGCCACCTCTTCCTGCCGCCTCCCCATGAACCGTTTGATCGAGAAGATCGTGTTTTGCGGGTTGGTCACCGCCTGCCGCTTGGCCACCTGCCCAACCAGCCGCTCACCATCCTTGGTGAAGGCGACGACCGAGGGGGTGGTTCGACCGCCTTCGGCGTTGGGGATGACGACGGGGTCGCCACCTTCCATGACGGCTACGACGGAGTTCGTCGTCCCGAGGTCAATACCAATGATCTTCTCAGCCATAACTCGCAGCTCCTGATAGGGATTTGATGCCGACCGGTTGTTGCGGGTCGCAGAGGGCAAGCATCATGCCGAGCTAAAGTGCCAAAAAGGCAGGCGAAAGAAAGCGCGACCGCCTAGATTCTGCCTCATGTTTCCTTACAAGGACGAGAATCCCACCGAACACCCGGCCGTCCTCACCCTCGCCATCATCATCGCCAACGTTCTTGCCTTCATTCTAGTGCAGGGGGCGGGGGCGTCGCCGGCAGCCATGGCTCGCTCGGTCTGCGATCTCGGCCTGATTCCCGGTGAGGTGCTGCAGCGCGTCAAGCCGGGGACCGGAGTCGAGCTGGCCCCCGGGCTCTACTGCCTGGTCGATGCGGTGCCCAAGTACTGGACGGTGATCACCTCGATGTTCATGCACGGCGGCTGGATGCATTTGATCGGCAACATGGTGTTTCTGTGGGTGTTCGGTAACAACATCGAGGACGTGATGGGGCACGGGAAGTTCGTGGTCTTCTATCTGCTGTGCGGTCTCGCCGCGGCGGCGGCGCAAACGTTCATCAGTCCGCATTCCGTCGTCCCAATGATCGGTGCGTCCGGAGCGATCAGCGGCGTACTCGGTGCCTACATCCTGTTGTATCCCAAAGTGCGGGTGCATACGCTCATCATTTTGCCGATCTACATCACGACCGTGGCGTTGCCGGCCTGGGTGATGTTGGGATATTGGATCGTACTGCAGGTCGTGAGCGGGCTGGGAAGCCTGAGCCAGATCGAGACGGGCGGGGTGGCGTTCTTCGCCCACGTCGGTGGTTTCGTCGCCGGCCTGCTGCTTATTCGTCTATTCGCGTCGGAGGAGGTGCTACGCCGGCGACCGACAGCCCCGGCGCCGTACTATCGCTACCGCTCGTCATAGCTTTCCTCGGCGTGGTGTGTTGGACCGTTTCTTTTCGATCAGGAAGCGGACGTCTATGCTTCCTACTAGAATGTGAATTGAACCTGGAAGTACGCCTGCGAGCGGACCGCTTCGGCTGCCGGCGTCGGCGCGCCACCCTCATACGAAAC
>JBHEMG010000032.1:0-10422 GCA_046262715.1 Gemmatimonadales bacterium | reverse complement strand
AGTGGTGTTTCTTCTTTTCCTTCGGCATGAACGACCACTTCAGCCCGGTCGGGAATCCGGCGCCCCCGCGCCCGCGCAACCCCGACTCCTTCACGACGTCGGTGACGGCGACCGGATCCATCTGCAGCGCTTGCGCCAGCGCTTCGTATCCGCCGCGCTTGGTCCAGCCTTTGAACGTGCGCGCGTCGGCGTCGCCGAAGTATTGCGACAGGACAACGGTTTCTTTGGCGTGCGGTTTGTGGGGATAGCCCATCACGAACTCCAATTGGCGATTGCGGATCGCGGATTGCGGAATGTACAGGCAAGCGTCGAAGCGCTACGACACGGTTCAACCAGGGCCGAGAGATTCCGCAATTCGAAATCCGAAATCCGCAATTCGTTCACCTGTACTTCCTCACCAATTCCGCGACTTTCTCCGCGGTGACGCTCTCCAAGAACTCGTCATTTATCAGGACCGGCGTCCCAAAGCCGCACGCGCCCAGGCATTCGACCTCGACGATCGTCCACGCGCCGTCGGAGCTCGTCGCGCCGGCGTCGCCCGCTCCGGTCTGCTCCAAAAATGCCTTCACCACGTCCTCGGCGCCGCAGATGTTACAGGGAGACGTGGTGCACACCTGTACGAAATTTTTCCCGACGGGATGCTGGTGATACATCGTGTAGAAGGTCACAACGCCCTTCACGTAGGCGGGCGTCAGTCCCAGCACCTCGCCCACTTCCGCCATGATCCGGTCGGAGATCCAGCCGTGCTCGCGTTGCGCCAGCCAGAGCGTCGGCAGTAACGCCGCCTGCTTGTTGGGATAGCGCTGTAACACCGTCTGCAGCTCATCCATCACCTCGCCGACGAAGACTGGTTGATACTCTTCGATCATCGGTCCACCTCGCCCATGACGATGTCCACCGATGCGTTGATGGCGATCAGGTCGGACAGCAGGTGGCCTTCGGCCATCTTCGGCAGTGCGGAAAGATTGATGAACGACGGGGGCCGGATGCGCCAGCGAACCGGTTTCGCGGTTCCGTCCGACACGAGATAATTGCCCAGCTCGCCTTTGGGATTTTCGATGCCGACGTATGCCTCGCCCACCGGTGCCTTCACGCCTTCCATCACCTGCTTGAAGTGGAAGATCATCGCCTCCATGTCGCTCATGGCGCGTGTCTTGGAGGGCAGGATGACGCGCGGATCGTCCACGTTGATCGGACCATCGGGGAGGCGATCGAGCGCCTGCGCGAGGATGCGGTTCGATTGATGGCACTCCTCGAGGCGCACGAGGTAGCGGTCGTAGACATCGCCGTGCTCGCCCACGACGACGTCAAAATCGTAGGTCTCGTAGCCGAGATACGGCTTGTCCTTACGGACGTCGTAGGCCACGCCGCTCGCGCGCAGCATCGGCCCAGACAGCGAATAGTTGATGGCCTCCGCGGCGGTGAGCGTGCCCACGCCCTGGGTGCGGCCGGCCCAAACGGCGTTGCGGGTCAGTACCCGGTCGATTTCCTCGAGCGTCTTGGGGAAGGTCTGCGTGAACTCGCGCAGCTTTTCGACGAACCGGTCCGGGATGTCCGCCATGAGGCCGCCGACGCGCGTGAGGCTCGTCGTGAGCCGGGCGCCCGTCCACATCTCCTGGAGATCGTAGATGCGCTCGCGCTCCTGAAACGCCCACAGGAACGGCGTGAAGGCGCCGAGGTCGATCGACGTCGTGCCCAGCCATACCATGTGCGATATGATGCGGCTCATCTCGCAGGCGATCACGCGCAACACGGTGCAGCGCGGCGTGATCTCGATCCCCATCAGCTTTTCGGCGGCGAGCGTGAAGCCGACGTTGTTGGACATCGGCGACAGGTAGTCGGTGCGATCGGTCAGCGGGATGATCTGATTGTAGTGGCGATACTCGCCCAGCTTTTCGAACCCCGAATGCAGGTAGCCGATGTGCGGAATGCAGCGCAGCACCGTTTCGCCGTCGAGCTCCACCACCAGACGCAGCACGCCGTGGGTGGCGGGGTGCTGCGGCCCGATGTTGATGAGCAGGTGCTCGCCGCCGAGATCGGGCTCGCCCGCCGGCTCGGCCGTGAGCGGGACGCGCGCGGCCTTGCCCTGCGCGTCGACCCCCGGCGTGGCGAGCGCGAGCTCGAGTGTCCGCTTGCTCATGCCGCCGGCGGCTCCGGGATGACGCCGCGCTCGCCACGACGGAGCCGCTCGCGCATGTCGTCGGGAATGTCACCGCCCGCTCCCGCGATCGAGAGCTCTTCCATCGAATAGTGTGCTTCAGGGTTGGCGTTCAACGCCTGCCGCACCTGCTCGGCGCGCGAGAAGCGCCCGCGCAGCGGGAAGCTCTTACGCAGCGGATTGCCTTCCGCGTAGGTCTCCCACATGAGAATGCGGCGCAGATCGGGATGGCCGCGGAACGTGATGCCGAACAGGTCGAAGACCTCGCGCTCCAACCAGTCGGCGCCGCGCCACAGCCCGTAGACGGAGTCCACCGCGAGCTCGTCGCTCGCCCGCAGCTCGACTTTCACGCGCAGATCGGTCTTACGCGCGAGCGAGCGCACGAAGTACACGACCTCGAGCGGGCGCTCGCGGTCGCGGAATTCCACCGCGGTGATGTCCACCAGGTAGTCATAGTCCTGGCCGGGAGTCTGCTTGAGCCAGGTCATCGCCTCGAGCAGGCGCTCGCGCGGGACATAGACGATCGTCTCGCCGTCGCGCGCGATCTGTTGCCGAAGCGCCCCCGGTACCTGCGCGGGGGCCGTCACGACGATGAGCGGAATTGGTGGACGGAATTGCCGAACGGCTCGGAGACCTCGTCGATCGTCTCCGGGGCGAGCCGCAGCCCTTTCTCGTCGAGAGGCTGTTCGTCGCGGCGGCGCACGGCGTCGAACAACGACTCGCCCTTGATCTTTTTATGGAGCAGGAGAATCCCGTACAGCAGTCCCTCGGGGCGCGGCGGGCAGCCCGGCACGTACACGTCCACTGGGACGACCGTGTCGATTCCCTGCACCATCGAGTAGTTGTCGAAAATGCCGCCGGTCGAGGCGCAGGCGCCCATGGAGATGACCCACTTGGGCTGCGGCATCTGATCGTAAATGCGGCGGATCACGGGGGCGAGCTTGAACGGCACCCGGCCGGCGCAGATCAGTACGTCCGCCTGGCGCGGCGAGAACGCCTGGCGCTCCATGCCGAAGCGGGCGAAGTCGTAGCGGCTGGCCGCGGTCGCCATGAACTCGATCGCGCAGCAGGCGGTGCCGAACGGCATCGGCCAGAGCGAATTCGCGCGCGACGCATTGACGGCCCAGTCCACCAAGTCGTGAAACTTGGCGAGCAGGTAATTGGGGCTTTGGCCGCTGACCTCTTTGGTCTCGACGACTCGCTTCATGGCGTTAGTCCCACTGAAATGCGCCGCGCTTCCATACGTAGATGTAGCCGACGAACAGGATGAGCAGGAACACCAGCATCTCCACGAGCAAAAACCCCGTGCCGACCGTGCCGTTCCCCATGAAAATCACCGCCCACGGGATGAGAAAGACGGTCTCCACGTCGAAGAGGATGAACAGCACCGCAACGAGATAAAATTTGACGGAAAAGCGCTCGTGGGCGTTGCCCAGCGGCGGCATTCCGCTCTCGTAGGGATTCTCCTTTACCTCGGTGGGACGGCGGGGCCCGAGGAAATGCGATCCGACGATCATCGTCGTCGCGGCGATGACTGCGAGACCGAGGAGCATCAAGAACGGGATGTAGGGCTGCATCCTAGCTCGTGAAAAAATTCACTAAGGCTCCGCATAAGTCAAGTTGGCCATTACATTGCGGCCCCATGTCCATCAAATCGGATCGCTGGATTTCGCGGATGTCGAAAGAGGCCGGAATGATCGAGCCCTTCGCCGACCGCCAGGTACGCCAGGGCGTGATCTCCTACGGCGTGTCCTCGTACGGGTACGACATGCGTGTCGCCCCGGAATTCAAGATTTTCACCAACGCGTTGTCGGCGGTGGTGGACCCCAAGCACTTCGATCCGAAGTCGTTTGTCGAGTTCAGCGGCGACGTCTGCATCGTGCCGCCCAACTCGTTCGCCCTCGCGACGTCGATCGAGTACTTCCGGATTCCGCGGAATGTGCTGACGATCTGCGTCGGCAAGAGCACCTACGCCCGCTGCGGCATCATCGTCAACGTGACGCCGTTCGAGCCCGAATGGGAAGGCTTCGTGACGCTGGAGATTTCGAATACGACGCCGTTGCCGGCCCGGATCTACGCGAACGAAGGCATCGCGCAGGTGCTGTTCTTCACGGCCGATGAAGGTGACGAATGCGAGATCAGCTACAAGGACAAAAAGGGGAAATACCAGGCGCAGCGCGGCATCACACTGCCGAAACTTTAGCCCTCCGGTTGTAGGCGTACGCGACCGCCAGGGCGATCAGCGCCAGCGCGAAGAACGACGCGACACGATACAGCGCTTCGAGCGTCGAGAGGTCGTAAAATACGATCTTGAACCCAGCGCCGGCCGCGACCAACAGACCGGCCGAACGAATCATCTTGCGGTCGAGCCGGAAGCCCAGGGCGACGGCCGCTCCGGCGTAGACCAGCCACCACAAACTCAGCGCGAGGTTGCCGGCGAGCGCGCCGATTCGGCCGAACGCCGCGGCGAGCTGAATCGAACCTCCTCCGAAAACCGCCGCGCCGCACAGCAGCCACAGCCACAGGGTCGGTGTCGTCTCCGTCCCCCACCACCGGGCGGCGACGGCCGTGCCGGCGATATATGCGTAGAGCGCCAGGGCCCACGGGTCAGTAAAGACCGGCGCGCCAAACGCCCGGCGATCGAGCGCGATGAAGAAGAGGGCGAACCCCGCCGCGCTCGCCAGCGCGACAACGGCTTGGCGTCCCCCCGCGCGGCCGTACTCCCGCTCGGCGGCGAGCGCGAGCAGCGCGAGGGCGATCCAACCAGTCGTCATCGCGGCGGGAGGCCAGGCGAAACCCATGGCCAGAGCGGCGAGCGCACACCCGGTAATCAGGAATGCTGCCGCGCGCCGCCACCATCCCGCGCCGAGGTAGGCGACGGCGAGCGTTGCCGGCACGATTTCCGGTGTGTTCTGGATTAGGGAGATACGCGGCGTGAATGCGAGCCCGACGAACGCGACGGGTGTGATGATGAATAAAAACTGATCCGCGACTGCATCCTGCGCGCGGGCGCGCAGCGGATTACGCTGCAAGTGTTGGTGGAACAGCAAAGCCGTCACCGCGGCGAGCGCACCAAGCGCCAGCCAGCGCGGCCCGTCCGCCCCGAGCATCCCGGCCATGCTCACCCCGAGAATGGCCCACGCGAGCAGCAGCAGGCCCAAACGCGTTTCGGGCCAGGAGCGGCGATGCGTGACATGCAGGGTGAGTAGCGCGCCGGCCGCAATCAACCAGCAACCGGTGGGACTGGCGAGGGCGGACGCTGCCCCCGCGGCGGCCAGCAGCAAATAGCCGAACAGTGCCAGATTGAAGGTGCGGCGCCAGTTCATGTTGTAGGCAAGCAGTCCTGTGCCGAGTCCGACCACCTCGAGGTAGCCTAAGAAGGCATCGGGGTTCGGCACGGGCGGCCGCAGCAGTACCGGCGCGAGGTACGCCCCGGTCAGGGCCCAGAGCGCCAGCCCTTCGATCTGGTGATGAAGCGCCAGCAAAGTGACGGCGACCGTCGTTGCCGCGAGTAGCAGAATGCCGATGCGGCGGTCGATCAAACCGTACGGTCCTGCCGCGGCCCAGAGGCCGAGGAATAGGAGCCCGCCTCCCGCCCCGATCAACGCGGCGCCGTAGCGCCGCATCCCTTTGGTAATGCGCTCATGGCCCCACGCCGCCACGCCCGCGCCTGAGGCGATGGCCAGGAGCGCGCGCAGCAGCGGCGAAATCCAGCCGCGATCGATCGCGTACTTCAAGAAAAACGCCGCGGCGATCAGCAGCGCGGCGACGCCGACGGCAAGCAAGCCGCGTTGGCCGAACCATTGCTCGAGATCGGTATCGCGCTTCGGTGTGACGGTCGGCAGCGCGGCGCGGACCACGGGTACCGAGGGGGAGGCGCTGCGCGGTTCGACGGGGCGCGCGCCCGTGGCCACGAACGTCAGGCGGCGGACCATGTTCTCCAGCGTTGCGACCCGGCGCTCGAGCTGCGCGATCGCGTCCTGCCGCTCGTCGGTCACGCCGCGACGGACACTCGCCGCGATCCGGCAGCGGTGATCGCGACGGTTACGGCGACGAGGATGATGATGTCAGGGATCCAGCCGAGCTCTGTGGCGGGGACCATCATCTGCAGCAGATACATCACGAAGTCGAACAGGCCAATCAGCAGGCCAAGCACCAGCGTGTACTGCAGCATGCGCCCGAGCTGGCCGAGCAGGCTACCGGTCACCAGCGCCACCGCCCCTTGGGCCGCGGCGATGCCGACCGCCGCGACGCTGCCGCTGAATAGCGTTTCGATCACGGCCGAGCGGCCGGGATTGTAGCTGAACCACCAAGTGTGGATGAGCGCGACGGCCAACCCGGCGACGGCTGCGCAGATGGTCGCCCAGATGGCGTAGTAAATCGCGATGCGCGTCCTGCCGTCGTCCATGCGGACCTCCTTTCCTACACTAGTGAATCGCGCGCAGGGACGCTAGCGAAGCGCGGCCGCGGCCGCGACGAGCGCCGCGCGGGCCTGATCGATGCGACGTACCAGGTCGGTCAGCTCTTTGTTCGCCGTCGCGGCGTCGCCATAGCGAATCGCCTCATTGACGGTCGGGAACGCCATCGTCGCGTAGCCATTGTCGAGATCCGCGGCGAACTGCAGGCTCTTAAACCAGGGGCGGCTCACGAGTCCCTCCGGCCGCGTCAGACGGCGCTCGACCTGCATGAGCGCCTGATTCACGCGCTGCGCGCGCGTCGAGTCGATGCCGCCCGCGCGCGCCGCTGCCGTGTCGCGGGCCGTGCCAAACACGCGCGCCACCGCCGTGAAGCGATCGAGCGCGTCCTTCAGGGACTGCGTGTTGACGGTCGCGCCCCACTCCTTGCGCGTAATACCGGAGTCGAGCTGTGTGACGAGACCGGTCAGCTCGGTGCCGAAGCCCACGTAATCAAGCGGCAGCAGGTCGCTGTTGGCCAGCCGTCCCACGATGACGGCCACGAGCTGGGCGCCGGCGCGATGCGACTTGTATCCGGGGTCCCCGAAACGGGACATCCAGTCGTACGAGTCGTACATCGAGTGATAAATCCCGTCGGGCCCGTCAAAGCCAATGCCGCCCGACGGGATGCCCAGGTGATGATAGAACCCCGAGAAGTCCGATCCCCCGCCGAGATTGCCGAAGGTCAGCGCGGTGGTGTCGCCGTTGTGTCCTTTGAGCCAGACGTCGTACACAGTGCCGGGGCCCACGGGATCGGGCACGACGCCCGCAGCCGCGCGGAACAGCGGTTTGAGCGAGGGCGATCCGCCGCCGCCAAAGTTGGGCCCGGAGAATGTGCCGTCTTCGTTGATGTAGGCCACGGCGTGCGCACGCAGCGAGTCTTCGAGCTCCTCGACCCATTCCGTCGACCCGATCAGTCCCCATTCTTCGGCGTCCCAGGTGGCGAACACCACCGTACGCGCCGGTCGCTGGCCTTCGCGGGCCAGTGTCGCAAAGGCGCGCGCGGTCTCGAGCACCGATACGGTGCCGCTGACGTTGTCGCGCGCGCCCGGTCCCCATGCGTCACGATGGCCGCCGACGATCACCCATTCATCGGGCCACCGCGCGCCGCGGATAACGCCGATCGTATTCCAGATCGTGTGGAAGCCGCGCGCGCCGCGCTCGGATTTCACCTTCATGCGCGCGCGCGCCGGTCCGGGGCCCGCGTGATAGCGGAAAGGCAACCCGCCCTGCCAGCTCTGTGGCACGGACACGCCGGTCATCGGCTCGAGAAAGCGTCGGGCGTTGCCGTAGCTCATCGGGATGATCGGGATTTTGGGAAGGTCGAGCGAGTCTTCCGGCAGCCTGCGCGCCCCGTCGACGGACGACCACGTCGGCGTGGTGGGATCGCCATTGCCGTTCATCATACTGCCGCGCTGAATGCCGTCGGCATTGCGCATCGGCCCCTTCGGATAGACGTCGCCGCGGAAGAAGCCGTCGTCCTGCGGATCGGAATAGACGATGAGGCCGACCGCGCCACGCTTCTGCGCTTCACGCGCCTTGATGCCCCGGAAGGATCGACCGTAACGCGCCAGCACGATCTTTCCGCTCACACTGATGCCCAACGAGTCGAGCGTCTTGTAGTCCTCGATCAGGCCGTAATTCACGTACACGACATCGGCTGTGACGTCGCCGTCACCGGTATAGCCGTTGAACGGGGGGACCTGCGGCCCGCTGCCCGGCTCGGCGAGTGACAGCCGCACCGCGGGCGCCCGGGGACCGGGAATGACCCACGCGGCCACGGTATCGGTTTGTGGGATGTAGACCGAGTATTCCTTACTCGTCGCGTCGATGCCCCATGCGCGCATCCGCTCGAGTACGTAGTCGCGCGTCACGGCCTGCGCGGGCGTGCCCGCCATGTGCGGCACGGCCGACAGGTCCCGCGACATTTGACGGACGCTGGCGGTGTCGGGAATTGCCAGGAGGCGCTGCTCGAAGGACTGGGCGGTCAGATGGGCGGATGGGCTGATGGGCTGGAAAAACAGCGCGAGCGCGAGACTTCTCATTGCCATGACGGCCCATCTGCCCATCGGCCCATCCGCCCGTCTCATAGTCTCTCCCCCGCCAGCAGTACCGGTCTCGGTGCCCGCAGCTTCCGCATAAGAGCCGTCAGACACATACAGAGTAACGCTCCGAGGGCGGCCAGGCCCATGTCCTTCTGCGGGTCCCACACGTCCCCCTGTGTGCCGAGCCAGGCGTCGCCCGTCCCGGGTGCCACCAAGGTCGCGATCACCATCTCCATGATTTCGTACAGTGCGCTGAAGGCGAGCGTCACATCGAGGGGCAGGTAGTACGCCCAAAATCCTCGGGCATTTGCCACGCGCAAGAACACTTCGCGAATCGGATACGCCAGCAGCAGCCCGAACGAGAAATGCACGATTCGATCGAATGGGTTGCGGGTAAATCCGAACGTGCGCTGGATCCAGAACCCGAACGGAACTTCCGAATACGTGTAATGCGCGCCGACCGCGTGCAGTGTCAGGAAGGCCGCGATCAGGATGTAGGACAGATCGGACAACGGGAAAATCCGGTAGGTGCCCAGCAGGATCGCCATCACCGCCACGACCAGCAGGTTTTCGAGGACCCAGTCGTGTCGGTCGAGCGGCGCGATCGCGGTGAGAATCCACACGGCGGCGTACCATAGGGCGAGTCCCTGCAGCAGCCGGTGCTTGCCGAACGCTGCCGTCTTATGGGTCGTCGACGTGGAGATCATGCTCCCCGCGGGTTCAGGATCTGGTCGATGCGGGCCTGCAGGTCGACGATGTGCGCCCGGGTGGCGCGGTCAGCCGCGCGCGACGCGGCGACCCGCAGCGTTCCCTGCAGGTCGACCAGCTCGAGCCGGGCCTGTGCCCGCGCATCCGCCGGCCGTGGCGGCGGCGGGGTGAACCCCGGGAACGGCGTGAAGTTCGGCGGTGGGGGCGTCACGAGTGGTGTGGCGATGAGCCGTTCCATCTGATCCACAAAGGCGCGCTGCACGTTGCGGCGGTATCCGTCCACCGTCACCGCGCCGCCGGCGAGCTCGGAGAAGACGCCGCGCCGCACGTCGCCGAACAGATCGGCCATCGTGTACGCCGACCCGCCCGGCAAGGTGGCCTGGGCGTCCGCCACGCGCGACAGGCGGGCGTCCTGAAACAACAGGGTCAAGACGGCGGTCTGGCGGGTGCGCACGCGGTCCACAAACCCCGTCGGCTCGATGCGGCGCAGCACCTCGGGATCGAAGAAGAACGACGGCGTGGCAAAGACATTCTCATTCAGGAAGCGCACGGCCTCGGCCTGTTTCGCGCGCGGCACCGGCTGATACACCTGGCCATTCTGCCCCGCGTACTTCGTGAATTGATAGACGCCGCCGACCATGACCGCGACGTGATTCATTTCCCGCGCCCATTGCGCGATCAGCTCGTCGTACATCTCGTTGAGCAAGTCGAAATTATCGAGCTTATCGCCCGTCGTGGCCGGAATCAGCATCGGCACGAGCCGTTTGATGTTGCGGACGCCGTAGCCGCTGGCCTTCACGGGATCATCGCCGAGCGCTTCGGTGATGATGCGGGGATCCACCGGATCGCCGTCGCCGATCCACCGGAACCACGGATTGGTGTCCTGCAGCCGCGCGAGTGAGTCGAGCACCGGCCGCTCCGCGTCCGGCGACGGCGCGGTGGGGACGCGGCGGTAGCCCCAGTCGATCGCGAAATAGTCGTACGGGCCGACGCCCTGCATCAGACACGCGCTGTCGCCCGGCTGCGCCACGTAGTTGTAGCGCGCGTAGTCCATGAT
>JBHEMG010000031.1:0-9786 GCA_046262715.1 Gemmatimonadales bacterium | reverse complement strand
ACGATGACCTGCTTCAGCAGATCGTGCGTCAACGGCCGCGAAAACTTGACGCCGGCCAGCTCCATCGCAATGGCGCTGGCTTCCGCCGGGCCGATCCAGATGGGTAGGACGCGCTGTCCGTCATTTTCCTGCAGAATCACGACCGGCGTATTCGTCGTACGATCCAGCCCGAGGTGAGCTACCCGAACCTGCATCATCGCTCCCCCCGGTGCGGCCACGTCAGGTGCCCATATCCCACGACGCGAGATATTTGCGCTGTGCCGGAGTGAGCGTATCGATCGTCACGCCCATCGACTGCAGCTTGAGGCGCGCGATCTCGTGGTCCAGGTCGGCCGGAATACGGTGCACGTCCTTGCCGAGCTTCTTGGCGTTGTTGACGACGTGCTCGGCGGCCAGAGCCTGATTGGCAAACGACATATCCATCACGCTGGCCGGATGGCCCTCCGCAGCGGCGAGGTTGATCAAGCGGCCGTCGCCGAGCACGAACAGCTTCTTCCCGCCAAGCTGCCACTCTTCGACGAATTCCCGCACTCGCACGGGTCCTTGCGCCACCTGCTTGAGGCCGTCCAGATCGATTTCCACGTTGAAGTGTCCCGAGTTGGCCACGACCGCGCCGTCCTTCATGGCGCGCATGTGCTCCACCCGGATGACCTCCACGTTGCCTGTGAGCGTCACAAACATATCGCCGACCTGCACCGCTTCTTCCATCGGCATGACCCGGTAGCCGTCCATCTGGGCTTCCAGGGCTTTCATCGGGTCGATCTCGGTCACCACCACGTTCGCGCCTGCCCCGCGCGCGCGCAGGGCAAATCCGCGGCCGCACCACCCATACCCCGCGACGACAATCGTGCTCCCGGCGATCAGGAGGTTCGTGGCGCGGATGATACCGTCGAGCGTGGACTGGCCGGTGCCGTAGCGATTGTCGAACAGATGTTTGGTCAGCGAGTCGTTTACGGCGATGACGGGGAACTGCAGCACACCGTCCTTCGCCATCGCCTTGAGGCGGATCACGCCTGTCGTCGTCTCTTCCGTCGAGCCGATCACGCCCGTCACCAGCGATTTGCGCTCGGCGGCGGAGAGCGTCTCCACCCATTTGCGCACGGGCGGCGCGAGATCGTCCAGCCGATTCAGCGCGATCATGTGCAACGCGCCGACCAGGTCAGCGCCGTCGTCCATTGTAATATCGGGACGATGGGCGAGCGCCGCGCGGATATGCTCGTAGTAGGTCGGGTGGTCTTCGCCTTTGATCGCAAACACCTTGATGCCGTGATCGCGGACGAGATGCGCCGCGATGTCATCCTGCGTGGAGAGCGGATTGGACGCGCACAGCGCGACATCGGCGCCGCCGGCCTGCAGGGTGACCATCAGATTCGCGGTCTCGCTCGTGACGTGCAGGCACGCCGCCAGGCGCTTGCCGGTAAGCGGGCGCTCGCGCGCGAATCGCTCGCGGATCTGCCGCAAGACCGGCATCGAGCGATCGGCCCACTCGGTGCGCCGCCGGCCTTCGTCGGCGAGCCCGATCGATTTGATGTCGTTGGTGGCTTTCGGTTTCGTTGCCGTCTCAGACATTGGCCTTCCGTCCGGTACGGGAGGCCCGCTCCGCCGCGACCTTCAGCTCCTCGACGCGGTCGACGTGCTCCCAGGTGAACAGCTCCACATCACGCTCGCCAACGCGGCGCCGCTCGGTCGCGCGACCGAAATGGCCGTAGGCTGCAGTGGGCCGGTAAATCGGATTACGGAGATTGAGCGCCTGGATGATCCCGCCCGGGGTGAGGTCGAAGACCTCACGCACCGCGGCTTCCAGCGCCGCCTGCGGAACGGTTCCGGTGCCGAACGTCTCCACCATGATGGACACCGGCTCGGCGACGCCGATGGCGTAGGCCACCTGCGCTTCGCAGCGCTTTGCGAGCCCGGAGGCCACGATGTTTTTTGCCACCCAACGCATCGCGTAGCTGGCAGACCGGTCGACTTTGGACGGGTCCTTGCCGCTGAATGCGCCGCCACCGTGCCGCGCCATGCCGCCGTACGTGTCCACGATGATCTTGCGACCGGTGAGACCGGCGTCGCCCTGCGGTCCGCCGACGACGAAACGGCCGGTCGGATTGACGAGGACGTTCGCGTCTCCGACGTCGAAGCCCGCTTCGTGGACGACGGGCCGGACCACGTATTCGATCACGCCGGCACGCAGCTCGGCGTGGTCGATCATGTCCGAGTGCTGGGCCGACACGACGACCGTATCGATGCCGACAGGCCGCGCGTCTTCGTACACCACGCTGACCTGCGTCTTGCCGTCGGGCCGCAGCCACGGGAGCTCGCCCGCCTTGCGCACCGCTGCCAATCGCTCCGCCAGGCGGTGCGCGACGACGATGGGCAACGGCATCAGCGACGGCGTTTCATCCGTGGCGTAGCCGAACATCATCCCCTGATCCCCCGCACCGCCCTTGTCAACGCCCAGCGCGATGTCCGCCGACTGGCGGTCGATCGTCGTCAGGACCGCGCAGGTTTGGGCATCGAAGCCGAAGTTCGCGTCGGTATAACCGATCGAGGTGATGGTGCCGCGCACGATATCCGGCACGTGCACGTAGGTGGTCGTGGTGATTTCTCCGGCAATCACGGCCATGCCCGTGGTGACGAGCGTTTCGCAGGCGACCCGCGCGGCGGGATCCTTGAGCAGGATCGCGTCCAGGATCGCGTCGGAGATCTGATCGGCGATCTTGTCGGGATGGCCTTCCGTGACCGACTCGGAAGTGAAGACGTAGCGATCTGTTGGCATGTTTTTAGGTCCTTAGAGTTTCAAGCTACCGGAGCGCCGACCCGCGGGCAACCGCGCATCCGGATCGAGCAGTGTGAGATCCACCGCCTCGGCCAGCGCAAAGCGTAAAATGTCGAGCGCGAGCTCGGCGGAGCGCGCCGCGAGCGCCGCATCGGCGGCGGCGCGCGCCTGGGCCGTTGAGACCTGGCGAATCAGCCACTTGATGAATGGCAACGCCGGCGGCGCGACAGACAATGTTTCATATCCCAGTCCGAGCAGCAAAAACGCCGAGAGCGGCTCGGACGCCATCTCGCCGCAGACGCTCGCCGGTTTTCCGGCCGCGCGCGCCGCGTCCGCGATGAGCTTCAGCAGCCGCAGCACGCTTGGGTCATGCGGAGTGAAACGATCCGCGAGACGAGCGTTGCCGCGATCGACCACGAGCGTGTACTGCGTGAGGTCGTTCGTGCCGACGCTGATGAAATCGCTGATCTCGACGAGCCGGTCGGCGAGCACCGCGGCGGCGGGCGTTTCCACCATCACACCCAGCGGCACCGACTGCGCCGCGGCCACGCCCGCCTTCGCCAGGCGTTCGCCCTCCTCATGCATCATCTCCCGCGTGCGCTCGACCTCGTCGAGCCGCGTGACGAGCGGAATCATCATGTGGATGTTGGTGGTGGCCGCCGCTCGCAGCACCGCGCGGATCTGCGTGCGGAACATTTCGGGCTGGTCGAGGCAGACGCGAATCGCGCGCCAGCCGAGGAACGGATTGGCCTCCGCGGGGCTGCGAAACGCGGCCGGGAATTTGTCGCCGCCGAGGTCGTAGGTGCGGATCACCACGGGATACCCCGTGAAGACCTCCCCCACTTCGCGGTAATACCTGGCCTGCTCGTCCTCGGTCGGCAGGTTGCTGTGACCCGTGATCAGAAACTCGGTCCGCAGGAGGCCAACGCCTTCGGCCCCGTGCGCGCGCGCCGCTTCCGCCTCGTCGGGCAAGTCCACGTTGCCGCGCAGCGCGACCTTGAGGCCGTCCACCGTAACGGACGGCTGCGTGACCGCTTCCTCCAGACGTGCGGCCAGCTCGCGCCGCCGGGTGTCGGCGCGTTTCGCCTCTTCGACCTCGGCCGGCGTCGGATCGAGCAGCACGGTGCCGCGTGTGCCGTCGAGAATCGCCCGTGTGCCCTGGGGAATACGCGCCACGGCGCCGCGCAGGCCGAAGATCGCGGGGATGCCGATCGAGTGGGCAAGAATCGCGGCGTGCGAGGTGCGGGTGCCCTCTTCACTGATCAGTCCCACGATCTGGTCGCGGTCGAGCTGCACGGTGAGCCCGGGCGACAGCTCGCGCGCCACGAGGATCGACGGCTCGGAGATGTTCTCCCAGAGATCGAGGTCGCCCTCTTTGTGCATGAGATGCTGGATGACCCGGATCGCGACGCCGGTGAGATCGGCCAGGCGCTCCTTGAGCAACGGATTGCCCGCGCCGGTCCACAGATCGCGCACCTCGAGCGTCTTGAATTCGAACGCCTTCTCGGCCGTGAGGTGGTTCTCGCGGATCAGCTCGGCGACGCCGCCGATGAAGTCTCGGTCTTCCAGCATCAGCAGCTGCGCGTCGAAGATCCGCGCTTCGTCCGTGCCGGCGCGGTCCTCGGCACGCGCGCGCAGCTCGGAGATCTGACCGCGCACGTCTTTGAGCGCCGCGCGCAGGCGGCGGACTTCTTTTTCGACCTGCGTGCGCGCCACCACGCGATGCGGGACCTCGGGAAGCGCCCAGCGCACCACCACGATCGGCCCGATCGCGATGCCGGGAGAAACGCCGATGCCCTTGAGCACACGATCGACGGCGCTCACGCGTCCTCCCGTGTGTCGGGCTTCAGGTGCATTTCATTGAAGCCCGCCGCGACGAGGCCGAGCAGCGCGTCCATGGCCTGCTGGGCATCCTCGCCGTCGGTCCGTATCGTGATGCAGGATCCACACTCCGCGGCGAGCGTCATCATACCGAGAATGCTCTTGCCGTTGACGACGGATCCGTCCTTATGCACTTCGACCGCGCATTTGTACTTGTTCGCTACCTTCACGAACTCCGCGCCGGGGCGGACGTGCATGCCGAGCGGATTGACGATGCGGGCTTCGCGCTCGATCACTGCCATATCCATCCAACGACCAGCGCCACGGCGGAGATGCCGAGCGCGAGCCGGAGGCCATTGAGGCGATCGCCGCGCAGGCGTATCGCCAGGAACGCGAGCGCGGCGACGACCGCCAGCGCGCCGCGCGCCCACGATACGAACGGCGCCGAGAGATAGCTCGCGGTCAGCGGCAGCGCGATGCCGACCGCCAGCGCCATCGCCGGGCCAAGCAGCGAGCCGGCGCGCTGGAGGGCGGGATGGTGCAACGCAACACTGACCCGCGTGCCGTGCGTCCATCCCGCTTTCAGCGCCCACCACCGCAGCGCCACGTGTCCGATGTTGTATAGAAAGAGGAAGAGGGCAACGGCGATCCATCCGCCGCCCAGCGCAATGCCCGCGAGGGTGAGCCCGGATAGAAACGGCAGCCAACCCGCCCACACGAGGCGGTCGCCGAGCGAACCCAGCGGACCGCACAGTGCCTCACGTAGCCGCTCGATCTGCTCCGGCGGGGCGCCATCATGCTCAGCGCGCGCGGCGGCGCCGACCGCCAGACCGCTGAGGTACGGATGGGCGTTGAAGAAACGCGCGCCGCGCGCGACCGCGGAGCGGTATTGCCCGTCGCTCAAGTCCCGCAGCAGCGGCTCCTCGGCAACGCCGACGCCCACCCCGAGCATGCGCTCGTAATCGTACGAGCCCTGCACGGCGAAGAGCCGGAGCATCGCGCGCGCGAGCGCCCCGTTCACCGCAGCCATGCCGCTAGAATCCCGCCACCCAGACCGGCGGCGAACCACGCGAGGTTTGGTCCGCGGCCGACGAGGCGCATCGTGCCGGCGGCGCCCGCCGCCAGCGCGGCCGCGACGGCGGCAATCGCGAGCAGCAGCGCGCCGCGCACCGTCAGCGCGCCACCCAGTAACGGCCGCGCGAGCCACGCGAGCGTAAGGCCGACGATCGTGACGAGCGCGGCGCGCAGCGCGTCGCGCAGCAGGCCGCCGATGTGCAGCCGCACCAGCGCGCGCGGATCGCCCGACTCGAGCGATGCCGCTGCGGCATGCACGATGCGCGAGTTGACGCGCCGCAGCAGGTTGATCGCCAGCCCGCCGACGAGCCCCGTCACGAGTCCGACCAGTGCGCCCAGACCGAGTCCCAGCACGCCCGTCGCCGCGTGTGCCGTCGCCACCGCCGCGACGGTCGCGGGTCCGTATTCGGGGTAGCGCACCGCGCCAACCGGCAGGATGTCGTACTGCATCAGCTCGAAGACGACGCCGAGCTTGATGCCGGTCGGAATGTCGCCCAGGATCGCGCCGGCCACCGTGCCCGCGACGAGGGGCCGCGCGCTCATCATCTGCGGCAGGCTCACGAGGTCGACGCCGACCAGCGTCCCCCAGACGACGAGGGCGAGCAACAGCTCGAACGGCAGGTTCACGTGAACTCCCCGACAGGGACGGCGCGTGCGGTCGGCACGTCCTGCGCTGTGATTTCCACACCCCGCTCGGAGAGTTGCCGCAGCTTGGCGGCTTCGTCGTCGGTCAGATACACGAAGCGCAGACGCTCGCGGCGGCCCGTGCGATGGTGCACGCCCCCGACATTGAAGCCCCGCACCTGCGGCGCCCGCTCGGCCAGCGCGACGGCGGTATCGATGTCGCCGACGAGGAGGATCCCAACGCGGCTGTCCGACTCCCATGCCCCCAGCTGTGCGGCCGCCTGCTCCACCGACGCGAAGATGACCTCGATCTGCGGCGGGACGCCCATCCGATACAAATCCTGCTCCCAATCGCTCCCACTCACTTCATCATCCACCAGGACGATGAAGGAGCAGTTGAGCGGCTGGCCCCAGCCCACGACCACCTGGCCGTGGATCAGGCGGTCATCGATGCGGTACAGCGCGAGCGTCATGCGGCGGTGACGCGGATGGCTTTGCCGCCGGCGTCGACGGCGCGGCGCGCGGCGTCGCCCGGCGGAATGTCGCGGTGAAACACGAAATCGAGCAGCATCGCGAGATTGACGCCCGTCACGACGGCGATATCGGCGTGCTGCTTGGCGTAGCGCAGAGAGCTCGTGAGGCAGGAGCCGCCCGGCAAGTCCACGAACAGCACCGATGGTCCCTCGCCGACCGCGACGCGCAGCCGCTCGGCGAGCGCCTCGGTACCGCACCCCTCATTCGATACCGCAGTGAGTGCCCCTTCGATGCCGGTGATCGTCGTGACGGCGGTGACGAGCGCCTGCGCCACGGCAGCGTGCGAGACGATCACGCCATGCAACGGCGCGCTACTCATAGTCGTCTTCCAGATACTGCTGCAATTCGCCCTTCTCCCGCATGCGGCGGATCAGCCGCTCATTGAACACGTTTGCGGAATCCACACCGCTGTAGCGCAGCAGATGATTCATCGCCACCACTTCGCAGATGACCGTCAGATTCTTGCCCGGATTGAGCGGCACCGTCACCAGCGGCAGCTGCACGTCCAGCAGGTCGGTCTGCTTGAGATCGAGACCCGTCCGGTCGTACTCGCGGGTGTTGTCCCAATCCTCCAGCTGCACCACGACCTCGATGCGCTTCTGCTGCCGCACGGAGCGGATGCCGAACAGCGCATTGATGTCGATGAGTCCCACGCCGCGGATTTCCATGTAATGCCGGGAGATTTCGTGTCCGCGGCCAATCAGGACGTCGTGCCCGCGGCGCGTGACGTGCACGACGTCGTCTGCCACCAGCCGGTGCCCGCGCTCCACCAGGTCCAGTACGCACTCGCTTTTGCCGATGCCCGAGCGACCGCGGAACAGCAGTCCCACGCCGAACACGTCCGCGAGCGATCCGTGGACCGTCGTGCGCGGCGCGAAGGCGTCGTCGAGGAACGGCTTGAGCCGCCGGTAGAACTCCGCCGGCTTCAGCTTGGTCCGAATGACGGGGATGTTTTGTTCGCGCGCCGCCTCGAGCAGCTCCGGCGGCACCTCCTGCCCCTTGGTGACGATGACACAGGGCAGCGTGTACGACAAAAACGTCTTGATGGCCGTCGCCCGTGCCTTGGCGTCGAGCGCGGCAAGGTAGGTGATCTCCGTTTCGCCGAGGATGTGGATACGGTCGGTCCCGACAAAACGCGCGGTGTATCCCGCGAGCACCAGGCCGGGACTCGATGCCTCGGACGACTTGATCTCCCGATCGAGACCGACGTCCGCGTTTAACAGCTCGAGCTGCAGCGCCTCGGCCTTGCGGGCGAGGAGATCGCCGACTTTGATCACCGGACTTTGCTCCCCCTCCCCTTCACTTCGTTCCCGATGGCGACGACCTGCTCGAGGTGCGCGAGCGTCGCGCGCGCCGCCGTGTCCCACGACAGCCCGTCCGCAAAACTCCGCGCCGCGGCGCCGAGCCGATCCCGCAACGCCGGATCGGCGGCCAGCGCCAGCATCCGGTCTTTCAGCGCACCTAAGTTCCCATGCGGCACGAGGTAGCCGGTGATACCGTGTTGCACCGACTCCCGCAAACCCGGGCGGTTGGACGCCAGCGCCGGCGTTCCGCACGCGGCCGCTTCGACGTTGGTGATGCCCCACCCTTCCTTCGGACTGGGGAAGACCACCGCCCACGCGCGCCGCAGCAGGCGCCGCTTCTCCTGTTCGGACACGAATCCCAGAAAACGCGCAGCGCTTTGGAGGCCGAGCTCGGCAGCGAGGCGCTCGAGCCGCGGGCGGTCATCGCCTTCGCCGCAGATATCCAGCGTAATGTCGGGACGTGTCTGGCGCGCCGCCGCGAGCGCGCGCAGCGCGATCTCCACTCCTTTATAACGCTTCAATCGGCCCAGGTACAGAAACGTCGGGCGTTCGGCACGGGGCGTGTCGGCAGCAGGGCGATACCAGGTGCTATCGACACCGGGATGGATCACCACGATCCGTTCGTTCGGCACGCCTCGATGCACCAGGTCGTCCCGCGTGCTCTCCGAGATCGCGTGAAATGCCGCCCTGCGGTAGACCCAGGGAAGTGGCCGCTCTGCCGCCCAAACGATCGCGGCCAATGGCGCGCTTGCTTCTGCAAACACTGTCGTGCCAAAGAGGTGTGGCACCAGCGCGACGAACGGCAGCCGCGTGAGGGTGGGAAGAAACAGCGGCACCTTGTTGATGTCCTCGACGACGACGTCGAACCGACGCGTCCGCAAGACCTTCCGCACCGCACGCCGCGCGCGCAGGGCAAAGCTGTACCGCCCGCCCACGCGCGTCACGTGAATACCGTCTACGACGGCGCCGGGCGCGCCGGAAGGCCAACCGCTCGCCACGAGGTGGACGTCGTGTCCCTCTTTGGCGATGCGGCCGAACAGCGAATGCAGATGGATCTCGGCGCCCCCGGCCTGTGGATTCTCCCGGTCGTTCCAGTTGACGAGCAGGATCCTCACAACGCGCCGGTCTCACGCGCCACCGCATCGAGTACGCCATTGATGAAGGCGGGCGCGCGCGCGCCTGCGAACCAGTGCGCGAGCTTCACGGCCTCGTCGATCACCACGCGCGAAGGCGTCGATGCTTCATCCAGCTCGGCGAGCGCCAGGCGCAGGATGTTGCGCTCCACCGCGCCCACACGCTCGAGACGCCAGTGCTCGGCCGCGTCGCTGATGCGGCGATCGAGCTCGGGCAGGCCCGCCACCGCCTTGGCGGCCAGATCCGCGCCGCGGTCATAACCGCGCGGCGCGCGGCCGTAGATGACGGAAACCCGCGCGACGACCGATGCAATGGAGGGCTCCCCCGACAGCTCCCAGGCATAGAGCAGCTGCAGGGCGCGCGCGCGCGCCTTAGTCTCGGGGCGCTGCATCGAATCCCTCGAGGGCGTCGGCAGTCGCGAGGGCCGCCTGCACCGCTTCCGCGCCTTTGTCGAGCCGGGCGAGCGCCTGCGCCCCGTTCTCGGTCGTGAGAACGCCGAAGCCGACGGCGATGCGGTGGGCC
>JBHEMG010000030.1:0-2509 GCA_046262715.1 Gemmatimonadales bacterium | reverse complement strand
TTTGCGGAAATTCATGCGCTCTCTCCTGGTACGTATTTGATAGATGCGCCGTCGGGGAGAAAAGTCACGGCGTATCACTCCATCGCCGCGACGCCGCAACGCAACCGCGAGATGACGGAGACGGTCGCAACGCTGCGCGAGCGACTGCTCGCGGCGGTGGAGCGGCAGTCGGTCGCCGACGTGCCGGTGGCCGCGCTGCTGTCGGGCGGCATCGACTCGTCGCTGGTCGTCGCGGCGCATCGCCAGGCGACGGGCGAGCGGACGACGACGTTCAACGTGCAGTTCCCCGATCCGCGGCACGACGAGACGGCCTTCGCCGTCGCGGTCGCCGAACATATCGGCACCGCGCACCACGTCATCGAGCTGGGCGATTACAACCTCAGCCCCGATACGCTGCTCGGCATCGTCCGCCACTTCGATCAGCCGTTCGCGGACACGAGCTGCATCCCGATGTACTGGGTGTCGCGCGCCATCCGCGAACAGGGAATCATCTGCACGCTGTCGGGCGACGGCGGCGACGAGGCGTTCGGCGGCTATGGCCGCTTCGGGCGCGCCAACCGCCTCTCGCGGCTCATGGGCATGCCGTCCTGGGCCCGCTCCGCGGCCGTAGGTGCCGGCCGGGCCATGTCGGGCTGGACCCGCGACTTCGGCCGCCAGCTCGCCAAAGCGGCACAGCTCGCCGAAGCGGGCCGCACCGACTCCGCCGTGCTGCTGTCGGGGCTGTCGAACTACCTGTCGGAAGATCAGAAAGCGGATCTGCTGCTGCCCACGGCCGGCGATGGCTTGCAGCCCGTGTACCGCCACTTCAACGGCTACCGGCCGCTCAGCGCGGACAATCTCGAAGAGCTGTCGCGGCGCATGACCGAGACGCTGTTCTCCGTGAGCCTGCCGTCGGACATGTTGCGCAAGGTGGACATGATGAGCATGCGCGCCAGCATCGAGGTGCGGGTGCCGATGCTCGACGAAGACCTGGTTGCACTGGGACTCACGTTGCCGCACCGCTTCAAGACGAACGGCAGTGAGGGCAAGCTGGTGCTGCGCCAATTGGCCAGGCAGTGGCTCCCGATGGACGTGGCCAAACATCGCAAGCAGGGATTCTCGATTCCGCTCGACGTGATGGCCACACCGGCCGTGCATACCGCGGTCGAGGATCTGCTGCTGGCCAACGATTCACGCACCGGCTGGTTCCTCAACCGCGCGCTGGTGCGCAGCTGGCTGGCGCGCTTCCGCGAGGCGGCGTACGCGCCGCGGGGCGGCACCATCAGCCGAGCGGGTCTGTATCAGCGCGTGTTCACATTGCTGTCGCTCGAGACGTGGATGCGCGATTACGCGCTGTCCTGGTAACGAAACGGAGCTACGCATGCGTCTCGCTGTCTTTACGAGCAAATATCCCGCGCGGATCGCCACGTTTTTCGAACGTGACATGCGCGCGCTGATCGAGACCGGAATGGAGATCGACGTGTTCGCGATTTCTCCCCTCGACGCGGCTGCCTGGAAGCATTCGCTCGACCTGTTGAGCGCGCAGCACCTGCCCCGCAATCGCATCCACCACCTCGAGCCGGTGCAGGCGTTGAAGATGGCCCGGCCGGTACTGCGGCGCCGTCTGGCGACCGCGGGGCGCGATGCAGCCACCGTGCTCCGCTCCGCCGCCCGCTTCGGGGCCGTCCGCCTCGCGAAGACCGCCTATGCCCTGCCGAAGGCGTGGGCCTGGGCGGCACAGTACACGCATCGCTTCGATCACGTGCTCGCCTATTGGGGCAATTACGCCGGCACCGCCGCCTACGCGTTCCATCGGCTGGCCGCGCCGCGCGTGCCGTTCTCCATCTGGCTGCACGCCGGAACCGATCTGTATCGCGCGCCCGTGTTCATGCGGGAGAAGCTCGCCTACGCCGACAACGTGCTGACGTGCTGCGAGTTCAACGAGACGTACATCCTTGACCAATTCGGCGACGTGCCGGGCATCAAGCAGAAACTGCACATCTGCCATCACGGGCTGAATCTCAACGAGTTCCCGCTGCAGCTCGACGACCGGGCGCACAACACATTGCTCGCGGTCGGCAGTCTGTCGAAACGCAAAGGCTTCGATTATTTGCTGCGCGCTGCCGCGGAGCTGAAGACCCGCGGGATCGACGTCCTGGTCGAGATCGTGGGTGATGGTGAAGAACGTCCCGCGCTCCAGGCGCTCGCCGACGAGGTCGGCATCGCCGATCGCGTGAACTTCCGCGGCTACCAGCCGTTCGCCGGGGTGCGCGAAGCGATGAACCGCGCCACGGCGCTGGTACATCCGTCGGACGGCCTGGGCGACGGGCTGCCCAACGTGGTCCGCGAAGCCATGGCGCTGGGCGCGCCGGTCATCGCGTCCAACGTCGCCGGCATTCCTGACGCGCTGCGTGACGGCTGCGGCATTCTCGTTCCCCCGAAAGACGTGAGCGGATTGGCGCAGGCCATTGCGGAGTTGCTCCAGGATCCCGCCGGCCGACGTGAAATCGCGACGCGCGCGCGCCGCCGC
>JBHEMG010000029.1:0-14786 GCA_046262715.1 Gemmatimonadales bacterium | reverse complement strand
GGATAGCGGTGAGCAGGATGTCGAACGAGAGCGCGCCAGCAAGGAAGGGAATATTGTCTTCGTAGGCTGCCTCGAGGGTCCGCCGGACGATGCCGGTGACCGTCCGGTGCCAGCCGCCTTCGCCGTTCACGCGAGGGGCTCGTCCTCCTCCTCTGCCACGGGGGGAACGGATGGACGGGAGGGGCGCGCGGCGCGAGCCCGGCGGCGCCGGGCCGCGTCCAGGCGGCGGCGCAGTTGCTCGCGCGTGGCGATTTCGGGCTCTTCCTCGACTTCTTCTTCCTCCTCCGGCTCCTCCTCCTCTTCGTCCTCCTCCTCTTCCTCTTCCACCTCTTTCAGAAGCCCGCGGACCTCATCGACTTTTTCCTCGGCGAGCGCTTTCAGATTGCGCAGCCCTTTGGTCACTTTGCGACGGGTGCTCTCCCCACCCGCGCCAGGCGCGAAGACGAATCCCGCCACCGCGCCGAGCATGATACCGAACAGAAACGTGCCAAACCCCCGTCCACCACGCTCGCTCATTCACCCGCCTCCGCGTCATCCGGTGCCGATACGAGCGCGGCCCGCGGCGCCGCATGCGAGACGAGCTTCGGTTGGACATAGCGATCGGTGGCTGCGCGCGTGCCCTTCACGCGGAGCTGCTCGAACAGAAACGTGAACGTCTTTTCAAGATCGGCACCGATTGTCGCGCGCACGATTTCCGGCAGATCCCAGAAGCGCTTCTTGAACGGCCCGATCGCCTTCTTGCGGCTCTTGTAGATGAACTGCTCCTCGGTGTCGCCCTTCTTCCACTCTTCCTTCGCCTCGAGCTTGACCCACGCGTTCATTTCCCGACGCAGGTCCTTGGGGAGCGCCGGATGGTCCATGACGATGGTCTGGAAATTGGTCGCCAGGTGAATCTCGACAGCCTCACACTGCGGGAATTGCGAGAACGCTTCGGGCGGCAGCGTGGACGCGCCGTGCTGCACCGCCCCGCCGAGGCCGTACTTGGTGCGCGCATCATGCGACAGCGCTTTCAGCGCTTCGAGGTCGAGCTGCACTTTCGCAATTTTCCCGTCAGGGAGAACGACGCCGCCGTGGCTCGTGCCGGTCTGCACCGAGATCTTCGAGATGCCGTCATACGAGCCGAGGCGCTTCAGCGTGCGGTTGTAGCCGTCCATGAACGCCTGCAGCTCGTGCACGTCGCTGTTCTTGCCGCCGACTTCACCGATTTCGGCGCCGACCGAGACGGTCACCCCCTCCGGTTCGCGGTCGCGGATGAACTGCGTCAGCTCGGCGGCGCGCTCGTAGTTGGTGCGCTGCTGCTCGTCGAGATTGGGCTTGGAGAGATCGACGAGCGTCGAGGTGTCGATGTCGATGTTATAGAACCCGGCGTGCAGCTCCTCTTCGATGAGGGCGCGCAATGCCTTCAGCTCGGCGTCAGGATCGGCGGCGTATTTCTTCGCGTTGACCTGGACGTGATCGCCCTGGATGAACAGCGGCCCCTGGAACCCCTCGCGCAGCGCCGCCGCCGTCATGACGGCGACGTATTCGGCCGGGCGCTGATCGGTGTAGGCAATCTCGCTCCGGGCGATCTCGCAGATGATCGCGCCGGCGTCGAGCCGTTTGGCGGCGCGGAAGATGGCGCGGCCCGCGTCGTAAGAGAGAATGCGAACGTTCATCGCGGGCGTCGTGAAGGCGGGCACCTCGCCGCGGCCACGCGCGAGGTACAGCGGGTGAATCGACGCGGGCCGTACGCCCGCCCGCTGCCCAATCTCCCAGATCAGCCACCGGGCCTTGGCCTTTTCGTCTTCGGTGCCGAACACCGCCTCGCGCACCAGCTCGTCCATTCTGGCGCTCTGGCGAACGGCTGGACTGTCGAATTCCTTCAGCATGATCTCCCGCCTCCTGGCGGCGGAATCTAGGCCCCGTCCACTTCGATAACCAGCCCGTCATACGCCGGCGCAATGCCTGCCGGCAGCAGCGCGGCGAGCGCGGCGTGCGTGTTCTCGTGCGTGAGATGGGTGAAGAAGGTGCGGCGCGCGCCCACGCGGCGCGCCGCCGCTATCGCTTCGGGCACGGAGAGGTGCAGCGGGTGCGGACGCGACAGCAGCGCGTTGAGCACCAGTACCTCCAGCCCCTCCAATGCCTGCGCCACGTCCTCAGGGATCGCCTTCACATCGGTCAGATAGGCGATCGGTCCCACGCGATACCCGATGACCTGCTGTTGTCCGTGCGGCAGCGCGAGCGGAAGCACGGGGATCCCCGCAATCGATACCGTGGTGCCCGGCTCCAGGACATGGGCGGAGAGCTCGGGCTTACTCGTGCCCGCGGCGACCACGAACGCTGGATCGAAAATGTAGGGAAACTTCGCGGTCAACTCGGCCATCGTCGCGCGCGAGCCGTACGCTGGCAGCGTGGCGCCGGCCCCGAGGCGCACCGACAGGGCGCGGAGATCGTCGATCCCGTGCACGTGATCCGCGTGCGCGTGGGTGTAGAGAATCGCATCGAGGTGATCGACACCGGCCGCGACGAGCTGCAGCCGCAGCTCCGGAGGCGTATCCACCAGCAAGCGGCCGCCGCCGGTCTCGATCAGCGCGCCGCTACGCGTGCGCCGATCGCGCGGATCCTGGGACGTACAGGTGGGACAGCGACAGCCAATCTGCGGCACCCCGAACGACGTCCCGGTGCCGAGAAAAATCAGTCGCACGTCACACTACCTCGACCTTGATGAGGTTTGTACTGCCCGAGACCTCCCACGGCACCCCCGCGGTCATGACGATACAATCGCCGGCGCGGGCGTATTGACGCTTGAGAATCAGGTCGCGAACGACCGTCAGCATCGCGTCGTAGCCGGGAACGCGGTCCACGATCACGGGGATGATGCCCCATACCAGCGCGAGCTGCCGGTACGTCGCCACCTCGGTCGTGACGGCCAGGATCGGGACGGGTGGTCGCAGCGCTGCGACCTTCCGGGACGTAAAACCGCCTTTGGTGAGCGTCACGATGAGCGGGGTTTTGAGCATGCGCGCGACCGCGAACGTGCCCCACGCAATGGCGTCCTCCGTTTGCACCCCCGTGGCCGCGACGCGGCGCTCTTCGCGGTGGCGCAGCGGATGTCGCTCCATTTCCCGGATGATGCGGTCCATGGCGCCCACGGCTTCCACGGGGTACTGCCCGACCGCGGTCTCGGCCGACAACATCACCGCGTCGGTGCCGTCGAGAATCGCATTGGCGACGTCCGATGCCTCCGCACGCGTGGGCCGCGGCGCGTGCACCATCGACTCGAGCATTTGGGTCGCGGTGATCACGGGCTTGCCCTGGTTATTCGCCTCGCCGATGAGCCGTTTTTGCACCAGGGGAACCTGCTCGAACGGGAGCTCCACGCCGAGATCGCCGCGGGCCACCATGACGGCGTCCGAGACCGCGACGATCTTTTCGAGGTTGTCGAGTGCCGTGGCCTTCTCGATCTTGGCCACGAGCTTGATCGTGGCAGGCACGAGTTTGCGCAACTCTTCCATGTCTTCCGGACGGCGCACAAACGACAACGCGAGGTAGTCCACGCCGGCCTTCACGGCGTCCTTGACGTCCTCGCGGTCTTTTTCCGTGAGCGCCGGGGCCGACACCTGCACACCGGGGAGGTTCATGCCCTTGTGCGCGGTGAGGATTCCCCCATCCACGACTCGGCCGCGTACGCCCGGGCTTTCGACTGCCGTGACTTCGACCGAGAGCAGCCCGTCATTCAGGAGGATGCGCGAGCCCACCCGAGCGTCAGCGGCGAGACGCTCGTAAGTGGTCGGTAACTCATCGCCTCGCGCGATGTCCTCCGGAGCGAATACGACCTGCTGCCCGGGGGTCAACTCCCGCGGCGTGGGAAGATCGCCAACGCGGATGCGCGGCCCTTGGAGGTCCAGCAGCACCGCGAGCGGCATCCCTGTGCTCTCAGCCACGCGCCGCGCCGCTTCAATCCACCCCGCGCGAATCTCGGACGTGCCGTGCGAGGCGTTGATACGCACGACGTTCGCGCCGGCCTGGACCAAGGCGCCAATGGCCGACTCGGTACCGGTCGCGGGGCCGAGGGTCGCGACGATCTTGGTTCGGCGGATCGGCGGGAGGCCGGTCGTGGGGTTATCCACAAATGCACGCAGGTTCGGAGATGTGGAAAAGTGGGCACAATGAAACCCGCCAGGACCGATGCACTAGAGGTAACAGTTGAGGGCTCGAAGTAGGGTGGAACGGATTGATCGGGATATGTCTAACCGGCATCGTTGAAGTAGTACGTGAAGCGACAGTGCGCCTTGGCGACCTGTCCGCTGCCTGCATAAAGATTCGCACATATGTATGGAGGGTCAGCGCACGACCTCGAGGGACTTTTGCTCGAGCCGCTGGCGCAGCTCCTGGAGCACGTGGATGGTTCGCACCATCGCGGAGGCCGGCATTCCCTCGATGGTGCGGGCTGCCAGTCGCCGCTCCAGCTGTCCGACCCGCAGGAGCACCTCGAGACCGTGGCGCGTGAGCGTCACGCGGACCCCGCGATCATCTTCGGGATCGGTGCTCGTCTCCACCAGCCCCTTGGTCTCCAGTCGCTGGATAAACGTCGTGGCCGCGGCACGCGACACCCCCAGCTCGGTAGCGATGTCGCTCGGGCGCGCCCCATCGGGACCACCCAGATCCACTGCGCCCATCACCGCGTGGGCCCGCTGAGAGAGGCCAAAGCTCTTATAGGCGCGATTACCCGCGCGCTCTATCGCCTGGTACGCCGCCGCGACGGCGTCGGTCAGCTGCAGCGCGAGCTCGGAGCGGTCGGGCATATGATTAACATGTTGATAGTTAACATACTAAATAGATACCGGCGCCACAATCACGCTTTTCAGCAGGTCGCCGACCAGTCCACCTTCGATTCCTTCTTGCAGCGGAGGCACGTGAGCGTGTCGGGCTTCGCGGAGAAGTCTTGCCGCTCCTGACAGTGGGGACAAACGGCGTAGGTCGTCGTGACCTGCTCCCCTTCCCTGCCGCCAAGCGTGGGCCGGAGGACGCCCGTACGCACCACGACGCTCCAGCGGTCCGGCGGCGTATCGCGCACGGCGACGTCGACGCGACTGATCCGTACCGTTTTCTTACGGACCTCGACGACGACCTGACCGTCTTTGGTCTCGTCGACAATTGGATACCAGGCCCCGCGACGCAGCACGTCGGCGACGTTGTCGAGGCAGCGCGCCCATCCGCGGGGGGGTGGATTGGGGGAGGCCATGAGCGCGACGAATCTAGCACATCCCGCTAAATTGCGTTATGCGCACAATCGGTACGATTACCCGGCTCCAGATTCAACGCGGCTCCCTCAAGCGGGGCGAAAAGCCTGCGCGTCAGTACGATCCCACGCCCCTGCTCGCGGTGCAGGCGTTGAACGTCTCACCCGAGGGCGCTCTCGGCCGGGGTCCCAGCGGAGACACATGGATCGTGGACGTCCATCATCGGCTGCACCCCGAGACCAAGAACGACGATGGACTGCACGGCATTTCGCTGGGGTTCACTTCGCATTATGACGCCATGCGGCAGCATTTTGGCGACCGACTCGAGGTGGGGTGCGCCGGGGAAAACATTATCGCCACCACGGACCGCCAATTTACTTATGACGAGCTGGCGAGTGGCGTCGCGATCGTAGCGCCCGACGGCCGCGAGCGGGTGCGACTCAAAGTCCTCCAAGTGGCACATCCCTGCCGGCCGTTTACGGGATGGGCGCTTGGCAGGCAGGTCGAGCCCGAGGAGCTGAAACAGCATCTGCAGTTTTTAGATGGGGGTATGCGGGGGTTCTACTGCGTCGGGGAAGGCACCGGGACGGTGTCGCTCGGCGACCAGGTCGCCGTCATCTAGGACAATTCGTCCCAGGCCATGCCCGCCGCTTTATGGCATTTGTCGCACGTCATGTCGTTGGTCTTCGCTTCGATACCCTGCCGGTGGCGGCAGGTGGGGCATACGGCGTAGGTCAGCGGAAAAACCCGTCCCAGCCGCTCAATCACGCGCGGCTCGCAGCGCACGATGGTCCAGCGCTCTGGCGGATGATAGCGAATCTCGAGAAAGCGACGATCGACGGGGACGTTGTGCCGATTCACGTCCAGCACGACGATGTTGCTCGACGAGATGCGCACCACCGGGTACCAGGCACCGCGCCGCAGCGTATGTGCGCCGGCAGGACCGACGCGCGCCCATCCCTTCACCTGCAGGCGTGTGGGTGTGACCATCCGGTGGCTGCTTTCCATGACTCCTAGACTACCGTGACGGGCAGATGCCCGTCGTGACTTTGGTCACAACGCGTACGGTCGCCTCAGGGTCACCCGCATTCGGAAAAGCCGCAGACGTGACATTTCGCACATCCCTCGATGAACGCCAGCTGTGAGCCACAGTCCGGACAGGCGCCGATGAACTCCTGCTCCGGACCGCGTGCCGCCCGCAGCGCGGCGTCACCCGCGGTACCGCGGACGACTTCCGCCGGCGTCGGTGCCCCGGTGCGGGTATCGAGCAGGTCCTGCTGCACGCCCTGCTTCTCCTGCATCCACTTTTCGATCGCGATCCCGATAGCATCCGGCACCGAGAGGACTTTGTGCGGTCCCAGACCGACGGCGCGGTCAGACGAGATACCGCGCAGCTGGCGATAGATCTCCGGGAGGGGGACGCCCGAGCGCAGCGCCAGAGAAATCACGCGGCCGATCGCTTCGACATCCGCCATCAGGGCACCGCCTGCTTTGCCGAGCGACATGAAGATCTCGAACGGCTGGCCCTTGTCGTCCTCGGTGATCGTCACGTACATCGTGCCGAGCGGCGACTCGACCCGGCGCGTCGAGCCCTTGAGCAGATCGGGACGCGACCGCTTGGCACGGCGCTGGAGGTTTTCGGCTTCCACGTCATGGAGCCGCTCGCGCGTCAGCTGGAGCTCGGTGTCGAGCTCGGCGACGCGGCTGAGCGCTTCGGCGAGCGCGTCCTTCCCTGTCCCGGTGCCGGCGGCAGCGTCCTGGATTTTGGTCGCCGTCGCGCCGGTCGAGAGCACCTGGTTCTCCCGCGCGCCGTCGCGATACACCGTGACGCCCTTGCATCCCAGCTTGTACGCGTAGCGGTAGATCTGCTCGACGTATGCCTCGGTTGCGTCGTTCGAGAAATTGCAGGTCTTGGAGATCGCCGAGTCGGTGAAGTCCTGGAACGCGCCCTGCATCTGGATGTGCCACTCCGGCGTCACGTCGTGCGCGGTCACGAACGCGCGCTGCCACTTTGCGGGCACGGCGTCGAAGTGGATGTGTCCGGCTTCGGCGATTTGCTGCATGAGCTGCCCGGAATACCAGCCCTCGCGCTTGGCGATCGCCACGAAGTCTTCGTTCACGTCAGGCATCAACACGCCCGCCTGATTGCGCATGAACGCGACCGCGAACAGCGGCTCGATCCCCGACGAGCATCCCGCAATGATCGAGATCGTGCCGGTGGGCGCGACGGTCGTCAGGTTGCAGTTGCGCAGCCGCCGCATCGGCCGGATGCGTTCGCCCCGGGCGTTGCGCGCGCAGGTCGCGTCGGGACCCCAAATGGAGCGCTCCCACTCCGCGAACACGCCCCGCTGCTCGGCGAGCTTTTCGGACGCGACTTTCGACTCTTCGTCGATGAACTGCATCAGCTTGCGGCCCAGTGCGACGCCCTCGTCGGAATCGTAGGAGATCCCGAGGCGGACGAGGAGGTCAGCCCAGCCCATGATCCCTAACCCGACGCGGCGGATCCGCTTGGCGAGGTCGTCGATCTCGGAGAGCGGGTACTTATTGGCGTCGATGACATTGTCGAGGAAATGGGTGCACAGATGGACGGCGATGCGCAGCCGGTCCCAATCGACCTCCCCGTTCTTGATGAACAGGCCGACGTTGATCGATCCGAGGTTGCAGACGTCGTAGGGCAGCAGCGGCTGCTCGCCACACGGGTTCGTCGCTTCGTAGCTGCCCAGGTGCGGCACGGGATTGTAGTGGTTGGCGCGATCGATGAAGAACACGCCAGGCTCACCCGTCTTCCATGCACCGTGCACGATCTGCTTGAACACGTCGCGTGCATCGAGCTGACCCACGACCTTGCCGGTCCGCGGGTGGATCAGGTCGTACGCCTTCCCCGCCTCGAGCGCGAGCATGAAGGCGTCGGTCACCGCCACGGAGATGTTGAAGTTCGTCACCTGCGTGAGATCGTCCTTGCAGTGGATGAAATCCATGATGTCTGGATGGTCCACGCGCAGGATGCCCATGTTGGCGCCGCGGCGGGTGCCCCCCTGCTTCACGACGTCGGTGGACGCGTCGTACAGCTTCATGAATGAGACAGGTCCCGAGGCCACCCCCATGGTCGAACGTACGACGTCGTTCTTGGGCCGCAGCCGCGAGAACGAGAAGCCGGTGCCACCACCCGACTGGTGCACCAATGCCATGGCCCGCAGGGTGTCGTAGATGCCCGAGCGCCCGTTGGAGAGGGAGTCCTCGACCGGGAGCACGAAGCAGGCTGACAACTGTCCCAGCGGCCGGCCGGCGTTCATGATGGTCGGTGAGTTCGGCATCCATACCCGCGTCGCCATGAGGTCGAAAAACGTCTCGGCCAGGCTCTCAACCGCCCCTTCGGAGGCGCCGTAGGCGCGGTCCGGGGCCGCGATCGTCCGTGCCACCCGCCAGAACAGGTCGTGCGGCTGCTCCACCGGCTTGCCGTGGTCGTCCTTCACCAGGTAGCGGCGTTCGAGCACGGTGAGCGCGTTGGCGTTCAGGTCGAGACGATGACGGATTTCAGGTGCAGTCATGCACATCTCACGGCGTATCGAGGTGAATTGGGGAATTTAATAGGACGTGGAGGCCCAAGGTAGGCGCGTGATTGGAGCCGGGCAAGACTAAGAACTAATGTTGGTCGCGTCTCACACTCCGGGTATCAACATCACAAACTTGCTCGCGCGATTGGAAATGCGCCGCTGCGATGCCGCGCGGCCTGGTCGACGTAATGCTCCCATGTCCCGCGAATGCGCGCACGCAGACCATCGTCGACGTGACGCACGACACGCGCCGGCACGCCCATGACGAGCGAGCCGGGCGGCACCTGCATCCCTTCGGGCACGACCGCGCCGGCGGCGATGACGCTCCCCGTGCCCACGCGCACGTCGTTGAGCAGAATCGATCCCATGCCGATGAGGCACTCGTCCTCCACCACGCAGGCGTGGAGAATCACGCGGTGTCCCACGCCCACGCGCGAGCCGATCAAGGCCGGCTTGCCTTCATCCACATGGACGATCGTGGCGTCCTGCAGGTTGGTCGCCTCGCCGATCACGATGGGCGCCATGTCGCCGCGCAGCACCGCCTGATACCACACGCTCGAGCGCGGGCCCAGCGTCACATCACCGAGCACGACGGCCGTCGGCGCGATGAATGCGGTGGGATGGACGGTCGGAATGTGGATTACTGCCGGACCGGCTGGAACGGCCACTGCACCCACGCTTCGGTCGGCTCGCCGTTCTTCTGCGCCGGGTTCCAGCGCAGGTTCCTCGCCATGTCGAGCGCCTCGTTGTTGAACGTCTCGACGTTGGAGGGGACAAACACTCGCGCTTCCATGGTCGTGCCGTTGCGCGAGACGCGCACGAGCAGGATCGCCTGGCGGGGGAAGACGGGTGCGTCCTGGGACACGGGGATCAGCGTGGGCGACAGTGGCACCGGCCGGCTGTCGAAGCAGAGATTGTCCTGGTTGTATGCCGGGCCGAACTGATCGCACGGGCCGGCGTCTTCGTCGGTTTCCTGCATGTTCACGCGCAGATTCGACGTTTGGCCGGGCGTGATGATCACCTGCCGGTCGTACACGCGATACCCCGCCGCCCGCACCGTCAAGCGATGGACGCCCGGGGTCAAATCGAGCGCCGGGCCGCCCACGGGCTGCCCTTCGATGCTGATCTTCGCGCCCGTCGGCACGTTTTGTAGCACCAGCCGTCCCGGCGCGCCGACCGCCGGGTTTTCTGTAGTCGCGCGCGCGCTGTCCGCCGCTTTCGTCGAATCGCGGGCTGCGGACGTCGTCGAGTCGTGACGAGTCGTGTCGCGCGCCACCGTCGAGTCAGGGCCGGTGGCGACGGGCTTGGCAAAGATCAGGCCCTTCTTGTAGGCATAGAAACCGCCGCCGCCGAACACCGTGCCCACAATCACCAGCCACAACACCAGCGCGGGCAGCACCGAGCGGTGCGGCACCTCTCCCGTCACGGTCGGCGGTACCGCGCCCGGAGGCCGGGAGCCCGTCGCGCGGGGCAGCGGCGTCGTCGGCGCGGAGGACATGCGCGCACCGGCCAGCGACGGCATCGCCATCGTCGCGTCGGTTGTGAATGAAACGGAGCGGCCGCCTTCCAGCACGCCGACGAGCTCTTCGGCATTCTGGAAGCGCTGGGCCGGCGTCTTCGCCATCATCTTCCGGATGATCTCGAACAGCTGGCGCTTCTCGGGATTCTCGAGCGGCGGGGTCGGGATCTCTTCCATGATGTGCTTGTAGCCGATCGAGAATGAATCTTCGCCATCGAACGGCACGGTTCCGGTGAGACATTGAAACGCGACCACGCCCAGGGAGTAGAGGTCGCTGCGGCCGTCGAGCGCCTGCGCCTTGGCTTGCTCGGGGCTCATGTAATGCGGCGTGCCGATCGACATCCCCGTCCCTGTCAGCTTGCCGCCGGACGCCGCCTTGGCGATGCCGAAGTCGGTGACCACCGCGTGCCCGTGCTCATCGAACATGATGTTGTCGGGCTTGATGTCGCGGTGGACGATTTCCTTTTTATGCGCATACGCCAGCGCGCGGCCGACGTCGGCGAGAATCTTCTTGATCTCGGCGGGAGGGAGGCTGCCGCGCGCCGCGAGCATGCTGGAGAGCGGCTTCCCGCGCAAAAACTTCATGACGAAGTAAATGATCCGCCCCGATTTTCCGACGCGGTAAATCGGGATGATGTTCGGGTGCTCGAGCCGGGCGGAGGTGCGTGCTTCGCGCTGGAAGCGCTCGACGAATTCCTTGTCGAACGCGAGGGAGAACGGCAGGACTTTGATCGCGACTTCGCGATCGAGCTGCTTTTCTTTCGCTTTGAAGACGATCGCCATGCCGCTGCGGCCCAGCTCCTCGAGGATCTCGTATTCCTCGTTGAGCTCCTGCCGCACCATGTCGATTTCGGTGACGTCGGCAGCTTCGACGCGCGCACCCGTCGGCGTCGCCGCCGTCAGGTCGAGGCCGCAAGAGTCGCAGAACTTCGCGGAATCCTTATTCTGGGTGCCGCAGCGCGCGCAGTACATCCCGTCTCCGAGGGAGCCGGGCCTAACTTAGGGTTCGCGTGAAGGCCGGTCAACAACTTGGAAGCGTTGTGTGCGCGTCACACGCGTGCCGCTCGCCGGATCGACGATGGTTACCGTCAGGCGGTAGCTCCCTTTCGCGACGTCGCGCAACTCGATGCCGCGCTGCTCGCGGGTGACCGGGCCGCGGGCCGGCGCGTCGAATTCGAGCAGCACCGGCGAGCGGCCACCGCCGAACAGTCGTCCGATCGCGCTGAAGAACGAACGCCCCCCTTCGCGCTCCAGCCGCACCACGGTGTGATACGGCGCGCCCAATGCCAGCCCGTACACTTCGTAGTACAGCGTCACGCCGCTTCCTTCGGGAAAGCGCTGCAGCGGATTGAGGTGCACGGTATCGCCGGAGGGCGCGAGCCATGTCAGCCCCGAGCCTTCGCGACCCACCACCACGTCGCTCACCGCAAAGCGGTGCGCGCTCGCATCGAGCGTGTCGATGCGCGCATCGCGCGTCACGAGATCGCCGGCGCCGCCGTCGAGCGTCGCGACGAGCAGCCGCAGGCGATAGTCGCCCGCGGGGACCGGCAGCTCGAGCCGGCCGGTCAGAAAGTCGGGATGACGCAGCGGCTGGCGCGCCGCAAACACGCGCAGGGTATCGAGCCGGGCGACGACGCGGCCGGCGGAATCGGACACGATCAGGCGGAATTCCAGCGGATAGCGCAGCCCGCCCGCGGCCTCGGCGGGCGCGGCGGAGAGCCGCTCGGCCGGAATCGCGAACACGACGTGCAGCAGCTGGCCGGGCTCGCTGTCGATCCCGGTCCCCGTCACGAAGGCGTTCGCCACGATGTCCATCGGGAGATCGAAGCGGCGCACGTAGCTGTCGCTGCGCGTCCCCAGCGCGATGCTGCGCCGCCCGCGCGCGCGCTCGTCCGCCAGCTCACTGCCCGGCGGACGCTGGCTCGCGGCGACGCGCGTGTATTCGGGGCCGAAGTCGTGCCGCGACGCGTACAGATCGATGACCTGCTGATCGAGCGACGCCGCGGCGCGCACCGCGCGGTTGAACCCCAGCACGTCCACGAGACTTTCGACGAGCTTGTAGTCGCTGACGTCGTCACGCGCCACGAAGTGAAAGACGAGATCGCCGTCGGGGCGCTTGTACAGCCAGCTCTCGTTCGGCTCAACGTCCGGGTGCAAGAAGCGCGCGCGCCGGTCCGGATCGCCGTGCCGGATGTACACGATGCCGCGATCGTCGAACTCCGCCTGCGGCGAACGGTAGCGCTCCGTGATGTCGTAATGGCGATGGCGACTCACCAGCCGGAACGCATGGCGTGCTTCGAACCAGCGCCGGTAATGCTCGGCAAGGCGCTCGCCGACGTCACGCGCCTGCGCCACGTCACGCCGGCTCCAGAATTCGTCGAGCCATGCGGCGCGCTCGCCCGGCGTGCGCTGCGCATCGAACGCCTTGAGCTCGGCGGAATCGGCGATCCAGGACAGATCGGCGCGATAGTACGCGACCGCCGTCGGCGACGTCGCGGCGCGTGCGCCACGGAAATACGCCGTCCAACCGTCGGTGGCGCGCTGCGCGCGATAGGAGGTGCGCGCGATCTCGAGCAGGCCGATCCCGGAGTCGCCGGCGGCGCTGAGGTAGCCGCGGAACGCGGCCAACGCCGAATCGACTTCGCCCGCTTCGCGCTCGACGCGCCCGCGCACCAGCAGCACATCGGGGTTGTGACCGGCCGACGAGGCGGCCGCGAGGCGCACGGCACTGAGCGCGACATCGAGCCGCGGGCGGATGCGCTGCGTCAGCGCGGTGTTGGCGAGATCCACCACGGCGGAGGCGAACGCCGGATCGGCCTCCGTCGCGCGCGCAAACGCCTTCGCGGCCTTGGACAGATAATCCTTACCCAGCATTTGCCGGATGTTCTCGACGGCGATCGCGCTGCTTTCGCCCACCGCGAGCTCGGACAGTCCCAGCCCGTACCAGGGATAGGGCCACTCGGGATGCAGCTCGGTCGCCCACTCGAATTCGCCGGCCGCGTCGTCGAAATGCGATTTGTCTTTGGTGACCTCACCCAGCCGGTACGCGATGAAACCGAGCCGCAGGTGGATGAGCGGATCGTCACGGTGCTGCTTCGCGACGCTGATCGTGGCGGTTTCGAGCCGGTGCAGCGCCACGCTGTCCGAGACGGTCGAGAGCGAATCGCGCAGCGTGTCGAGTGTCGCGCGCTCGGCCGGAGATTGGACCAATGCGGTCAGAAGCAGGAGCACGGCCATGCCCCTTCATTATACCAGCGGTTGCCAGCCACGATTTGCGGGCTACGTCAGAAGTCTGCCGCGAAGGCCACGTAGCCACGCAGGTGACCGGTGGCAGGCTGCGCGACGCCGACGCGCACCCGCAGCGGCAGATCGTAGCTCACGGTCAAGTCCCCGATGAGCTCCGCGCCCACCGAGCGCAGGCGATGGAGCCGGGCCTGCTCGCCCACGTCCCACGCGTCACCGATGTCGCCGAACAGCGCGAACGCGAACTTGTCGGCGCCCAGCGGGAGGTGGCCGAGCGATCGCCCCACCAAGCTGAGCGGGACGCGGTACTCGGCGCTAATCGTAGCGGCGCGGCGACCGTGCAGCGCGCCCGATGCGTAACCGCGCACGGGAAAGGTGCGGAGAGTACCGAGCGCCTGACCGAACCCCACCTCGACCGCCCCCGAAGAAACGCCGCCGACCGACAAGCGATCGACGATCGGGCCGTCCATTGCACCGACCGCGGCGCGCAGCGCGAGCACGGGATACGCGAACCCGATGCGCGGCCCGAAGCGCGCGTAGAGGCTACCGCGTCCGCGCACTTCGTTGAGCCAGCGGGGACTCCCCTGCTCTTCCTTGTGACGATACAGGAGGTTGACGGTCGCTCCGTCCTGCAGCGACACGGCGAGTGGAGCGGAAACGGCGGATCCGATCGCGAGACTGGCCGATCCGCCGACGCGGTCGCGATTGTCGCAGCCGGTGCAGATATCGGCGAGCGTCGTATCGGGAATCGAGACGTAGCGCCTTCCTTCATATTCTGCCGCGACCCGGAGCGAGACGAAGCTGCGCCAACGGTGCGCGAGCACCGTCGCGCCGAGCGCGCCGTCGCGACGCTGCGCCGAGACGGCGTGGCCGGTGCTGTCGATGCCGACGAGCGACCAGTCGTTGGAAACCGCCAGGTCGAGTGTCGGGTCGCCCAGTGCGCGACTAATAATGAAGAGCGACCCTGCGGCACGGAGGGGACCGGGCGAGCCGGAGACGAGCGCCTGCGCGAAATACTCCGTGCGGCCCACCGCATCGACGCCGGCGGTGGCGGCGCCGAAGAACAGACCGGCCTCTCCAGCGTTCAGGGCCAGCGGGATCCAGAAGTGCGGGCGCAACGATCCCCACGACGCGTATCCCGTTTCGCGTACGGCAACGCGCGGCGCCGAGTCGAACGGTGCGCTCGGTGGGGTGGTTGCACGGGCCTCGGACAACGCGAGCGGCTGGACGGCGCGCAGCTCCCAGCCC